>CAZIRV010000184.1:0-1508 GCA_964541845.1 uncultured Planctomycetales bacterium | reverse complement strand
AGCGTTGATCCTGAGGCCCCAAACAAAAACCGTCCTGCCGTAATTTCCATCTTCTTATGCTGATAGACTGCCGGCACCATTTGAGAACTTACAAAACGATTCCAAATGATAGTATATAGTTTATATTGATCCTCATTTAAAAATTTCGCAATATCCTTTGGCCGCCGTAACACATCAGACGGGCGAATCGCCTCATGGGCTTCTTGTGCGGATTTTTTGGATTTGTAGAGATTCTGTTTTTCCGGTAAATATTGATCCCCATAACTGTCCGTAATAAACTGTCTCACCTTTCCAATAGCTTCCTGGGAAATATTAACCGAATCCGTTCGCATGTAGGTAATCAACCCAACCGTTTCGCCCCCTAACTCAATCCCTTCATAAAGCTGCTGGGCAATCATCATGGTTTTATTGGTATTAAACCTTAATTTATTAAAGGCCTCCTGCTGGAGAGTACTTGTAATGAGTGGTGGAACCGGTTTACGCCTAATCTGACGTTCAGATATTTTTGAAACAATGAAATCCTGCTTTTTCAACTCCGCGACAATAGCCTCGGTTTGACTTTCCAAACCCAGCTCAGGCTTTTCACTATCAATTTTTTCTAAAGAAGCTTCTAAAACACTCTCATGACCAGGTTTCTTTAAATCAACGGCAATCTGCCAATATTCTTTCGGGATAAAACGTCCAATAGCCCGCTCACGTTCCACGATCAAACGCAATGCAACCGACTGCACGCGTCCGGCACTTAAACGAGAACCGACTTTTTTCCATAAAATGGGACTGAGTTTGTACCCTACAATGCGGTCAAGAATCCGGCGGCCAATCTGCGCGTTAATTTTTTGATAATCAAATTCCCGAGGATTTTTAAAGGCCTTGAGAACAGCATCCTTTGTGATTTCCTGAAAGGTAACGCGATAAATTTTCTTTCCTTCTCCAATATGATTGATTAAATTCCAGCCAATAGCCTCTCCTTCACGGTCAGGGTCAGTGGCGACATAAATTTCTTTGGCTGTTTTAGAATCTTTTTTGAGTTTTGTTAAAAGTTTTGACTTACTGCGCACAACAATAAATTTCGGTTCAAAATTTCTCTCAACATCTACCCCTAAGGTAGACTTTGGCAAATCAATCAGATGTCCCATAGAGGACACCACTTTAAACTTCTTTCCCAAAATTTTATTGATTGTCTTAACTTTTGTTGGAGACTCAACGATAACAATTGCTTTAACCATAAAATAAAACTTCCTTTTTAAATTTCTAAATCAAAACCGCAGTATACGCAAAATATTTTAGGATGTCTAGCTTTTCACATAAAGTTTTCCAGGAAGCGGTTTAATTAAATGTTTTAATTCTAAACCTAACACAATCGAGGATAACTCAGAAACACTCATGGCGCATTGATGGGCCATCATATCAATATGCAATGGATCTTCACCTAAAAGATCATAGATTTTTTCTTCCTCCCCGGATAAATTCGGTGGGGGCGTAGCAACAACAGGTTTAACTTTCTTTGC
>CAZIRV010000183.1:0-1910 GCA_964541845.1 uncultured Planctomycetales bacterium | reverse complement strand
GATTTTACGAGTAAGTAAGCCTTTTAAATGAGTACTTATTTAATGAATTTGGTATAACACCTCTATCATTTCCAACGCTGTATTAGCCGCGTCCCGTCCTTTATTATCCCCTTTTTCTTCCGAACGCCTGTTGGCTTGATCAATCGTTTCTGTTGCCAATACCTCAAAAATAATCGGTTTACCTGTATTTAACGATACTTGCATAATCCCCTGGGCTGCCCCTTGCGCTACCAAATCAAAATGCAATGTTTCTCCACGAATCACTGCCCCTAAACAAATCACTGCATCAATATTTTTCTTTTTAGCAAATTTCAATGCTACTATCGAAATTTCATAGGCCCCTGGAACTTCTGCAACCGTAATATTACTCTTGCTCACCCCACAACGGATCAATTCATCCAAACACCCTGTAAGTAACCGCCGCGTAATAAATTCGTTAAATCGTGAAACAACAATCGCAATTTTTTTCCCCCGCCCTTTATTAAATTGTCCTTTAATAATTTTCATAATTCCAAACCAAAAAGGCCGGGCAAATATTTTTACCCAGCCCTTTATATATTTCTACTTTTAGTAGTTATAAAATATGCCCCAATTTTTCTTTTTTTGTCTTCAAATAATTTTCATTATGCTCATGATGTGGAATTTTTAATGGAACACGTTCTGTCACGGATAAGCCATATCCTTCCAATCCCACAATTTTTCGTGGATTGTTTGTTAAAAGACGAATCTGCTTAACCCCTAAATCGACCAAAATCTGAGCTCCCAAACCATATTGACGTAAGTCTGCTGAAAAACCTAAAGCCTCATTCGCTTCCACTGTATCCATCCCTTCATCCTGCAAATTATAAGCTTTCATCTTATTAATAAGCCCAATTCCCCGCCCTTCCTGACGCATATAAATGAGAACTCCTGAACCTCTCTCATCAATAGCTTTCATAGCCGCATTCAGTTGCCCATTACAGTCACATCGCAAAGAGCCAAAGACGTCTCCCGTCAAACACTCTGACTGAACACGAACCAGAACAGGTTCCGTCTCATCAATATCTCCCTTAACCAACGCAACATGTTGCCAATCATCAACTTTAGAACCATAAGCAATCATGCGAAACTCTCCGTGCTCTGTCGGTAGTCTTGTTTCAACGAGACGCTCAACCAATTTTTTATAACACTGCATATATTTAATCAGACTATCAATCGTACAAATTTTTAATCCATGTTTCTTAGAAAACTCCTTCATATCATCCATTCGCGCCATGGTCCCATCTTCATTCATAACCTCACAAATAACTCCAGCCGGATAAAGCCCTGCTAAACGCATCAAATCTACAGAGGCTTCTGTATGCCCCGCGCGAACCAAAACACCACCTTTTTGTGCGCGAAGAGGAAACAAATGCCCCGGGGTAATAAGATCAGAAGATTTTGTATTCGCGTCAATCAGAACCTTGACTGTTTTAGAACGATCTGCCGCGGAAATTCCTGTGGTTACCCCTTTTACCGCGTCCACAGAAATCGCCCATCCCGTATCACATTCCTGATGACGATGTGTTAAACTCCCTTTCATTGGATGAAGATCAAGTTCATTCAAACGATCATTTTCCATGGGCACACAAATAAGCCCACGGGCCTCTTTAGCCATAAAATTAATCTTGTCCGGAGTGATAAACTCAGCCGCACACAACAAATCCCCCTCGTTTTCACGTCCCTCATCATCCATCACAATAATCATTTTTCCCTGGCGTAAATCCTCTAAAACCTCTTTAATTTCATTAAACATAAATAAGACTCCTCTAATCCGTTTTAATTCTTGATTATAGTTTATAATTCACTTAAAATACAGATCCCCCATCAGAAAGTTGCTGTACTATATTCAAAATATTATTTCTTGTCAAGGCTTTTGTCCTACTCTATAA
>CAZIRV010000182.1:0-1952 GCA_964541845.1 uncultured Planctomycetales bacterium | reverse complement strand
TTATTTAAAACTAGTTGGAGCCTTGTCAATTTCAACTAAGAAAAGCATTGACCCACATCTATCATTCCCGCGAAGGCGGGAATCCAGTTGAGAATAATAGGTAATACCAATTACGTTAAATAATGACCCAAACTAATTCTGATGTTTCTCGACGATTTAACGAGAAATTGAAGAATTAAATAAGAGAGATTATTTAACGTAATTGGTATAAATAGCATTTTGATAATAGATCCCCGACTGAAGCATTCGGGGATGACAGATGAAAATTATGTCTGATTTTTTAAGTAAAATTATTGATTATAAAAAAGGTCTTCTTGAAGAAAAGAAGTTTTTTTTTAGCTCTTTGAAAGAGAAGGTAGGGACAGAAAAATATGCCCGGTACTCTTTGTTTAAGAGGATGATTTCGAGACCGGGAAGGATTAATCTTATCGCGGAGATTAAAAAGGCTTCGCCTTCTAAGGGCATGATTCGAGCGCAGTTTGATATTTTAGAAATCGCGGAGATTTATACAAAAAACAAAGTAGCCGCGATTTCCGTTTTAACAGAAGATAAGTATTTTCTCGGTAAACCGGAATACGTCAAAAAAGTTAGTAATGTTGTGGATGTACCGGTTTTAACGAAAGATTTTATTATTGATGAGGGCCAGATTTATGAGGCATGGTTTTATGAGGCGAGCGCGGTTCTTTTGATCGCGGCGATTTTAACAGATGATGAGGTTAAACATTTAATGAAGGTGGCCACAGCGCTTGATCTTGATTGTTTAGTGGAGGTTCATGATGAAGAGGAGCTTAAGCGGATGATTGATTGTGGGGCAGAGATTATTGGTATTAATAATCGTAATTTACATACCTTTGAAGTAGATTTTAAGACGTGTGAGCGCCTTATTCCAGGGATTCCCAGGGATAAGGTTATTGTCGCTGAAAGTGGCATAAAGTCTCATGAGGAAATTCAACAGTTATATAAAATAGGGGCTCACGCGGTATTAATTGGTGAGACGTTTATGCGTGAAAAAAATATAGGTCAAAAAATTAAGGAAATAATGTTAGGGGAATAATATGACAAGGGTTAAAGTTTGTGGGATTACAAATACAGAAGACGCGTTAAAAGCGGTTTATTATGGGGCATGGGCCGTCGGATTTATTTTTCATAAAAAAAGTCCCCGATATGTTTCCCCAAGTAAGGCACGAAGGATTATTGAGGCATTACCCCCATTTGTTGTGCCAGTAGGTGTTTTTGTCGATCAAAGTGAGAAAGCCGTTAAAGATATCTGCCGTTTTACACGTATTCATACGGTCCAAT
This sequence comes from uncultured Planctomycetales bacterium, assembly GCA_964541845.1. GTDB lineage: Bacteria > Omnitrophota > Gorgyraeia > Zapsychrales > Zapsychraceae > CAZIRV01. The sequence continues at coordinate 653 of CAZIRV010000182.1, read as the reverse complement.
TTCATGGTGAGGAAAAGCCGGTTTATTGTAAACGGTTCGCGGATTATAAAATTATCAAAGCTTTTCGTATTGGGGGATATTTTCCTTTTGAACAATTGAAAAAATATAAAGTAGACGCCTTTCTTTTTGATACTTATCAGGAAGGGGTGGAAGGTGGAACAGGAAAAACGTTTAATTGGAAGGTTCTTGTAGGACAAAAATTTGATAAACCCATCATTCTTTCCGGAGGTTTAAGCGCTGAAAATCTTCAAAAGGCCTTAGATATGGTCGCGCCTCAGGCTATTGATGTCTCCAGTTCTCTTGAAAAATCTCCAGGAATCAAAAGCCCTCGTTTAATTCGAAATTTCTTTGAAGTTGTGAAATTTGAGAATAGAAAATAAAAAATATTCTCGCCCCTTGTTTTTTTCATAACCAATATGCTATTCTTTAGTTATTCGCATTAAAGAAAGCGGTTTCTTTACTTTTAGCTGTTATACACCGGGTGTTTGTGTACACTCGGTGTGTGTAATGGTTTGATAGGAGATTTTTAATGAAAAGAAGAAATTCAAATTTATGGTATCGAATTCTATCCGTATTTGTTTCATTTATTTTTTTATCCAATGTTATTTGTCCGCCAAATATTGCTTATACGCAAACGATTAACGCGTTAAATC
>CAZIRV010000181.1:0-1976 GCA_964541845.1 uncultured Planctomycetales bacterium | reverse complement strand
CGACGATTTTACGAGTAAGTAAGCCTTTTAAATGAGTACTTATTTAATGGATTTGATATAACTTTAAAATATCTATGAATAATGTACATATTTTAGGTATTTCCGCTTTTTATCACGACAGTGCCGCGTGCCTTATAAAAAACGGTGAAATAATGGCCGCTGCTCAAGAGGAACGCTTTACGCGAAAGAAACATGATTTTGTCTTTCCCTCCCAGGCGATCGCTTACTGCTTAAAAGAAGCCGGCATTACGGTTAATGATTTAAACTTTGTTGGTTTTTATGATAAACCCTTTTTAAAATTCGATCGTATTTTATTAACCTACCTTACTTATTCTCCCCAAGGAATCATCTCTTTTCTCAAAGCCATGCCCTCATGGCTTAAGCAAAAAATTTTTCTCAAAAATTTTATTAAGGAAGAACTTAAGTATAACGGTAAAATTATTTTTACTGAGCACCATGAGTCACACGCAGCCTCTGCCTTTTACCCTTCCCCATTTAAAAAAGCAGCCGTTTTAACATTAGATGGCGTCGGGGAATGGGCAACAACAAGCTTTGGTGTGGGGGAGGACAACAAACTTAAACTTCTTTCTGAAATTAAATTTCCCCACTCTTTAGGACTTCTTTATTCTGCCTTCACCTACTACACAGGGTTTCGTGTTAATTCCGGTGAATATAAATTAATGGGATTAGCGCCTTATGGGGAGCCCAAATATTGTGATATCATAAAAAAATATTTAATTGACCTTAAAGAAGACGGCTCTTTTAAATTGAATATGAAATATTTCAATTACTGTGCCGGCTTAACCATGACGAATAACCGTTTTCACAAACTCTTTGGGGGTTCCCCCAGAAAACCCGAAACAAAAATCACTCAAAAATATATGGATATCGCCCGTTCTATTCAGGAAGTGACCGAAGAAATTATGGTTAAAATTGCCAATCATGTTTATGATGTAACTAAAGCAGAAAATCTCTGTTTAGCCGGTGGGGTTGCCTTAAATTGTGTTGGCAACGGAAAAATCTTAAAAAAGAGCAAATTCAAAAATATATGGATACAACCCGCCTCAGGAGATGCTGGAGGAGCATTAGGGGTTGCTTCCTTTATTTGGTATCGTTATTTAGATAATCCTCGAATAACTAATGAGAAAGAGGATAGTCAAAAAGGATCTTATTTAGGCCCTCAATATAAAACAACTGAAATAGGAAATTTTGTTCACGAAAAAAATCTCCCCCATACTAAATTAACCGAAGACAACTTACCTAAAAAAATTGCCGCGCTTATTGCTAAAGAAAAAGTTATCGGTTTTTTTCAAGGACGCATGGAGTTCGGACCACGCGCATTAGGCACACGGAGTATTATTGCCGATGCCCGATCAGAAAAAATGCAATCTGTTTTAAATTTAAAAATTAAATTTCGAGAATCTTTTCGCCCATTTGCCCCCAGTATTTTAGAAGAACAAGTGTCTGAATACTTTGATCAAACAGCTCCAAGCCCTTACATGTTGCTCGTCGCTCCCATTCGAGAGGATAAAATTTGTCTGGAATCCCAAAATTCAACTCTTCAGCATTTTGATAAACTAAAAGTTAAAAGGTCTGTAATTCCGGCAGTAACTCATGTTGATTATTCCGCACGCATTCAGACCGTCTCAAAAAAAACAAATCCTGTTTATTACAACGTTATCAAATCTTTTTTTGAATTAACCGGATGTCCTATTGTTATTAACACATCATTTAATATTCGCGGCGAACCCATCGTTTGTACCCTGGAAGATGCTTATCGTTGCTTTATGTGTACGGATATGGATTATTTACTTTTAGAAAACCATCTTTTTGATAAAATAGAACAACCTAATAAAGATGCCTTTAATAAGGAAGACCTGTCACTGATATTAGACTAAAATAATATCAACTCCCGGAGTTCTTAAGTTAACCTCTTTAATTTAACTCCGGGAGTTGATATCAACAACGTAATCTTG
>CAZIRV010000180.1:0-2034 GCA_964541845.1 uncultured Planctomycetales bacterium | reverse complement strand
GTAACGCGGATTCCGCGATGTATCGTGCCAAGGATGCCGGAGGAAATCAATTCAGATTTTTTACACAGGAAATGAATCAGCAAGCACTGTATCGTTTGTCAATAGAGTCCCATCTTCGTCACGCGTTAGAAAAAAATGAATTATTTCTTCACTATCAACCTTTAGTGGATATTCAGTCAGGGAAACTGGTTGCCGCTGAAGCGCTTTTGCGTTGGCATAACGCGGAGTTAGGGTTAGTTATGCCTTTGGATTTTATTCCGATCGCGGAAAAAACAGGACTAATTATTCCTATTGGAAAGTGGATATTGCTACAGGCCTGCCGACAGGCTAAAATATGGCATAAGAAAATAGGAAAAAAATTATGTATCGCGGTTAATGTTTCCGCGCGGCAATTTTCCAGTATTAATATTATTGAGACAGTTTCCAGTGCTCTTAAAAGGAGTGGGTTATCTCCGAAATGTCTTGAACTGGAAGTGACAGAAAATCTTTTGATGGGAAACTCTGTTGAAATAAAAAGAATTCTTAACAAATTAAGTTCAATGGGGGTGAAGCTTTCCCTTGATGATTTTGGGACAGGTTATTCCGCGTTAAGTTATTTAAAGCGGTATCCGTTTAATACATTAAAAATTGACAGAGAATTTGTCAAGGATGTGACCACAGATACCGATGGCGCGGCCTTGACAAAGGCAATTATCGTTATGGCGCATGGTTTAGGGCTAAAAGTCATTGGAGAAGGGGTCGAAACTAAAGAACAACTGGAGTTTTTACGTTCCGAGCGGTGTGATCAATTCCAGGGGTATTATTTTAGTAAACCATTGTCTTCTGAAAAATTTGTTGAGTGTTTGGAGTATTACGTGAATTAAAGGGGTAGACAATTAATTGGGGACAAGATACAATACAATAGAATTTTTAAGAGGACGCGTTAAAGGTTTGTCCAAAAATAGTGGGTGAATATTGATTTATACCAAATCCATTAAATAATTACCAAAAACTATTTTGCTTTTCTCGACGCATCAACGAGAATAGCAACCTTAAAATAGAGCAATTATTTAATGGAATTGGTATTACAACCCCTAATGAGGAATGTATGAAAATAGAATTGGATTTGGTTTCAGTATTTTTAGGCATCATAACAGTTTTTATATTCATGGTGGTATTTACGCTTTTGCGCGCCATGACCTCTCCGTTTATTAAACGTTTTGAAAAAATTTTTGGCGGAACCATAAAAAAATTAAGTTTTAAAGAGGATTCTTACTATCTTCCTATTAAGCAAGACGGTAGGACTTATGAATTGTTTGAAGTCAAACAGAAAGCCGGTATCGGGGAAAAAACAGCGTATAATAATTTTATTTTTTTAAAAGTACATACGCGCAGTGAGCTTCGTATAAAAATTTCTAACTCTACGGTAGGGAAGAATATTATTAATATTCTTGGGCAGATGCTTGAAACTTCCAGGCCTACTTTTGAATTAGGTCTGCAGAGAGTTCATATAGATGGACTCTTAACAGGGCTTGAGATCTCAACGAATAATGTGGAACAAGCAAGACGGTTTTTGAGTGTTGGTTGTGTGCGTTCAATTTTAACAGATTTTAAAACGCCCTATGGAAAAGAATTCATCATGCCTTTGTTCATTGAGCCAGGAAATATTGTTCTTGACTATCGCTTAACTGCGCAACACCTCAATGGAATTATCAATAATCCTCGTGTTTTAAAGAAACATATCAAAAATCTTCAGGAATTAGTCAACGAGCTTGAAAAATTAGAAGAAAAATCCTAATCAAAGTTTAAAAATTATCATACATATTCAAATTAGTATGTTTGTATTGATGATAAGCCTGAGGAAAGGCGTGATCTTATCATCCTGCTATAAGCCGCAGAGCAGGAGTTCTGCAACACCGAACATGGGTGGGCTTGTCCAGAAAAAGCATCTAAATGTCGCAAAACTTTTGCACCGCGCTATATATAGTAGTATCAATTTTATTAACCCAACTTCGACAACCAAATTAAGTAAGTAGTTGAAAACATTTAGTTTAG
>CAZIRV010000179.1:0-2059 GCA_964541845.1 uncultured Planctomycetales bacterium | reverse complement strand
TAACGAGAATAGCAGAGCTAAAAATAGAGCAATTATTTAACGTAATTGGTATAATCAGGAGAAATCTTATGAGTAATATTATTGAAAGACTCGGTGATGAATCCAAAAATTTATTAGAACACACCTGTACCACCATCCCAAAAGAAAATATTACCTTTCCTGGACCTAGTTATCTTGACGATGTTTTTATTAATTCTGACAGAAACAATCAGGTTCTTGTTAATCTCCAAAGAATGTACAACACAGGACGTCTTGAAGGATCCGGTTACCTTTCTATTCTTCCTGTCGACCAGGGAGTTGAGCATTCCGCAGGCGCATCATTCGCGCCAAACCCCATTTATTTTGACCCGGAAAATATCGTCAAATTAGCCATTGAAGGAGGATGTAACGCGGTTGCTTCCACTTTAGGTATTTTAGGCCTTGTTTCGCGTAAATACGCGCATAAAATTCCATTTATTTTAAAATTCAATCATAACGAAATTTTATCGTACCCCAATACTTATGACCAGAGGCTTTTTGCGAATGTTGAGCAAGCTTCTGATATGGGCGCGGCCGGTGTTGGCGCCACGATTTATTTTGGTTCTGAAGAATCTCGTCGCCAAATTGAAGAGGTCTCCGAAGCGTTTCAACGCGCGCATGAATTAGGAATGTTTACCATCCTTTGGTGCTACCTAAGAAACCCGGGATTCAAAAAAGATGGAATTGATTATCATACTTCTGCCGATTTAACAGGACAAGCAAATCATTTAGGAGTAACTATTGGAGCAGATATTATTAAACAAAAGCTTCCGGAAAATAATGGTGGCTACAATGCCATTAAATTTGGAAAAACACATCCGCTCGTTTATGATAAATTGACCTCTGAGCATCCGATTGATCTCTGCCGTTACCAGGTGGCGAACTGCTACATGGGTAAAATTGGTTTAATCAATTCTGGTGGAGCATCCGGTAAAAATGACATGCATGATGCTATTAAAACAGCGGTTATCAACAAACGTGCCGGAGGAATGGGGCTTATCTCAGGTCGTAAAGCCTTCCAGAAACCAATGGATGAAGGCGTTAAACTTCTTAACGCAATTCAGGATGTTTACCTTTCAGCTGAGGTGACGATTGCTTAAACAATAAACATAAATTGATCCCGGATATTTATAACATAGTCAACACATATCGATGAATAAAAAAGAAGCTCTGGAAATTCTTAATGCGGAATTGGGCCAATATAAAAAACAACTATTTTCTGAGCTAAGGGTATTTATTGGTACCGGACCAAAAAAAAAACAAATTCGCACCCCAAAAGGAATAACCTACAACATTGAAATCATTATTTTTTGGGATGATGATAAATTAAAAAAAAATGTCCGTGTATCCGGGGCAATAGATAGTGGGGGGTGGCGATCCTATTTTCCCCTAACCGTTAGCTTTACAACAGCCCCTCTGATATAAAATCAACCCAAAATTAATCCTCTTTTCCGTTGCCACGTATAAGTAGTAAGGTATACTATTTATATGAACCCTTGGAAAGATATTGGGCGTTTATCGTCTACAGAAATTCTGCACCTTCAAAATCAAAAACTTCACAAATTTATCAATCACTATCTCTATCCCTTCAGTCCGCATTATCAAAAAATGTTTAACGACAGCAACATTAATCCAAAAAATATTAAAACAGTTGAGGATTTACAAAAAATCCCGTTTTCATCCAAAGCTGATTTTATGGATGATAAAGAACACCTTCAACGGTTTCGAAAATTCATCTTACAAGCTGATAAAGAAAAAATTCGGAAATATTGGCCCTTTAAAAAATCATTTCCTCTTAAAATTTCCTCACTTCTCCATAGAAAAAAATATACTGAAGAGCTTCTTAGTAGAGAATTCCGTCCAGTTTTTATGACCTTTACTACAGGGACGACCGGCATGCCTATTTCCTATCTTTATAGTAACTATGATATTAATAACCTTTATATTTCCGGTTCACGTATGTTAAATTTATTCGATGTTGATCCCTCTGAACACTTGGTGAACATGTTCCCTTACGCCCCACACCTGGCTTTCTGGCAAG
>CAZIRV010000178.1:0-2071 GCA_964541845.1 uncultured Planctomycetales bacterium | reverse complement strand
ACCAGGAGGTCTTTTCTTGCCACTCTTTTTACAGGGGTTTTATCACATTACCAAGACTGCAATCTAAGGATCCGTAGCTTTGCGTCCCCACCTTGCGATGGGTTTGCTTTTTTCATATTAAGTATAGAATATTATCAGAGGGTAATTCAAGCTGGATTTTTTAAGTGGATGACAGGATTAAGGGTCTGTAATGAAATAATTTTACTATTTCTGCCACTCATCTTCATGGCAGAAATGGTGAAGTTATTTCATTACAGACCCTAAGATAGTTTTTCCCGAAACAGTACAAATTTTCCGGGATTGTATTTGAAAGGGATCCGGCAGGAACCAGCGCCTCCATGGACTTCCGTCACCTCCGTTCCTTTGTCATCATAAATAGTATTTACGGTGAAAGATGAGGTGGATTCAGGGAGGATCATCTCCAGGGACATTCCCGTTTTAATAGGATTGCGCATTTCAATTTTCATAAGTTTTTTTTCAGAATCATACTCGCGAAGGATTCCGGAAAAACGGTAACTCGAGGCCTGTGAGCGACCGTCTTCAAAGGCCTGAGCAGTGTGTCCGGGGTTTCCTTTGAGAAATCCCGCGATAAGGCCGCGGTTTGAGGTCGCAAAAACATCTTCAAGATGTTGAGAGTTAAAGGGTTTTCCAACCAGCATAGTATCAATGGCACAGCGGTAAGCCCGCGCAATTAAGGATATGTAATAAATCGATTTTGAGCGTCCCTCTATTTTGAAACTCTCTACGCCGGCGGCGTTCATTTCATCTAAATATTCAATGGCGCACAAGTCCCTCGCATTCATCAAATAGGTGCCATTCTCATCTTCATCAATCTGCATATATTCTCCAGGACGCTCGTGTTCTTCCAGATAATAATCTCCTTGAAGAGGGGCATAGGCATCTCCTTGCGGTGTCGTAGTGATGTTGGAAGGATTTGCATTTTTTTGCAATAATTCCGGTTGAACATCCCCTTTTTTCAGGATTTTATACTGCCAACGGCAAGAGTTTGAACAGGTTCCCTGATTGGGATCACGGTAAGACATATAGTTTGAAATCAAACAACGTCCGGAATAGGCAATACAAATGGAGCCATGAACAAAGGCTTCGAGTTCTAATTTCGGACAATGTTCTTTAATAATCTTTATTTCATTAATAGATAATTCACGGGAAAGGATGACGCGCCGCACACCAATGTTTTCCCAAAATTTAGCAGAGGCAAAGTTAATCGTATTTGCCTGAACAGAGAGATGAATGACTTGATCAGGATGATACTTTTTCATCAACATGATGAGCCCGGGATCAGACATGATCCAGGCATCAGGTTGGCAGTCCTTTAAGAATTCGGTGACATATTTAATGAAAGAATCAATTTTATGATTATGGGGAAGTACGTTAGCCGTAATATAAACTTTTTTTCCTAATTGGTGAGCATAGGTGACGGCCTCAATAACGTCTTCTTTTTTTTTAAACCCATTTTCGCGTGCGCGTAAAGAAAATCGGGGGATTCCAAGATAAACTGCGTCCGCGCCAAAAGCGATAGCATACTGCATTTTTTCAAAATTTCCAGCCGGCATTAATAATTCTGTTGAATTCATGGAAAATATTGTAAAGGATTATTGTATAAATTTCAGATAAAAATTTTAAAAATTTATGTTTCGATATATAGTGTTGATAATGCGTCAATTTATTTTGTTTTTATTTTTATATTTTTCATTTATTTTTTCTTCAGCTGTTGCAGCTCAAGATTCTCTTATATTGTCAATTATTGAACAGAATCAATCCATTGTAACTGTACGTGCTATTAAACAATATCGTCCCCAATCAATTAGAGGAAAGTTTTTTTGGAATCCAAAGACAAATAGAATTATTCGTCGTAGCAAAATCAAAGTTCCTACTTTTGAACGCAGAGGCGCGGGCGTGATTATTGATGATTCGGGGCTCATTATTACAAATTTGCATACCATTATTGGTTCAGAGAAAATTATTGTTCGATTGTTGGATGGAACAGAATATGATGCTGAAGTTGTTCACATGATGCAACAAAGAGATTTAGCGCTTTTAAAAATAACAG
>CAZIRV010000177.1:0-2174 GCA_964541845.1 uncultured Planctomycetales bacterium | reverse complement strand
CCATTATCCAGGCATAGCGGCCTAAGAATCGCATAGAAATAAAATGAAGAAAGCCCTTTATACCATTGAACGCATGCCTAATTGGGATGAACTCAGGGCTTATTTTATGTCAGAAGAAGTTGACATGGCTTATGTCATGGCACCTTTAGCCATGGATATGTTTATGGAGAATCCAATATTTCGCTGGATTTCCCTTATCCATCGAGATGGGAATGCCTTGGCCGTCAATGATATTTTAAAGATGGATATAAATTTAGCTAAAAAACGCATTGATCGAAAGCCAACTCCAGATGCGGCGGATGCTTTTATTAAAGCAAAAAAAAGAAGTGGTAAAACTGTAAAAATTGGAGTTCCTTCTCTCCTTTCTACGCACACGGTCGTTTTATATCGATATTTGAAGGAACATGGCAAAACATTAGGCATCGGTTTTGGGCCGGATAAAGATGCGGTTGCCATAACCGTTTCACCGCCCAAAGCGCCTTCTTATATTAAACGAAATAGCGCAAGAGGCGTGGCGGCTGCCTTTGAACAATCATTGCCTTGGGCCGATGTTGTTGAAACACAGGGATTTGGTCATGTTGTCTGGTATTCTAAAGACGTCATGCCTTGGCCCAAAGGGCATGTTGAGTGTATTATTTTGGCGAAAGATAACGCGATTAAAAATAAAAGAGAAGCTGTTCAAGAGGTAATTTACTACATTCATAAAGCCGGTCAGGACATTGAAACCGCCAGACGTCAGGGTGGAGAGGCCATGGCCGCAATATCAAATATGATTAGAAAACATGTCCCGGAACATAATGAAAAAGCGATTGCTCAGAGTTTACGTACCGATTTGAATGTGATTAATTACAGATATTTAAATATTGACAAAAAAGGGTTAAAACAAATTATGGACTATGCCGTTGAAGGAAGCATCCTAAGCAAGCCCATTGATATAGAATCTTTTTCCGACGGAAGTTTTAAAACTGATATTACAGCGCAGTAGAAAAAACAGGAGAGTTTTCACATGGAAGACGATCGTAATTTCAGGGTCAACGATAAAAAATCTAAACAAAAGGATCGTAAAAAGAGGGCGTTGGGTAGCCGCTTAGGACGAACGCTATTTTTATGGTTCCTGTTGCTTTCTATTACTCCATTAACGATTGTTAGTATCATCAGCTATAAAAATGCTTACGATAGTCTTAGCTCTTTGACAATACACCAACTGGAAATAACGTCTAATTTTAAGATGGAACATATTAACAATTATTTTCGTGACCGATTAATCGGTCTGAATCTTCAGTCAAAAATAAGAGTCAATGAAAAATTTTTACTTGAATTAAAAACGGCTTTTACGGAAAGTCATAAAAGTCCGGAAGAATTTGTCAAAAGTTACCAATGGGCAAAATTGACCCGGGATACAGGACGAGCCGGTGATCTAGCCGAATTTCGTGAAGAGTATGAGTATTATGATGTCTTTTTAATTGATAATGAGTTTAATATCTTGTTTTCTGTAGCCCGTGGGAATGATCTGGGACAAAATTTAAAAACCGGGCCATTAAAAGATACCAAATTTGCCCGAAAATCCCGGGAAGCATTTGAGGAGGGAATCCCCATTTATTCTGATATGGAATACTATAAACCCGTAGGTGCCATGGCCGGATTTTTAATTCAAGCCATCATCAATGAAACAGGAAAAAAAGTAGGCCTCATTGCCTTTCAAATTCGATCAAAAAATCTTGATACAATTATGCAGGAAAGAATAGGATTGGGTCAGACAGGTGAAAGCTATTTGGTGGGTAATGATTTTCTGTTGCGTACAAATCCAATACAAGGGGCAGAGGATTTTGTGTTAAATGATAATACAAAGATAGACACCGACATTGTCAAGACCTGGGCTAAAAATTATGTTTTTAAAGGAGGAGAAAAAACAGAAAAACTTGAACAAAAATCCGACATTAATCAAAAATCAAAAAAAAATCATACTTATATGGGACGTAACGGAGTTCCTGTTCTAGGATTTGTTCATAATTTAGAGATTACCGGAATCCCCATGGCGATTGTGGCAGAAGTGGAAACGTCCGAGGTTTATCAACCCGTTAAAATTTTACTAAAAATTGCCGTGGGAATGTTTGTCATTACATTAGTTATAGTTCTTATTGTTGCTTTTAGTATTACACGCAAAATCGTTGCCC
>CAZIRV010000176.1:0-2176 GCA_964541845.1 uncultured Planctomycetales bacterium | reverse complement strand
AACCCGACAACACCTATTTCATAATTGTCGAGGTTATTTTTGAACGATTCCTTAGTTAATCATTAAGCCGTCTCAAAAACCTTAGACGTATCTTTTCGTTTTTCCAGCTTAAAGGCCAGCCGCTTTATATTTAAAAGATGTTTAGCCGAAATATTATCAGAAGTAATATTACCTCCCCATGTCCCACACCCCAGCGTTGTACTGGGTGTCAGGTTATTTTCCCGACTTCCTCCGCTGCTTAAAGCAGAAGGTTGATTAACAACAATACGGCTCGTTTTCATTTCCATCGCATATTGAATTGCAATATCTTCGTCTTGACAATGAATACTCGCGGTATGCCCCATACCCCGATAAGCTAAAACCTGCTTGGCCACTTTTAAAGACTCATTAAAATCTTTTGTAATAAATAATGCCAAAACCGGGCTCATTTTTTCTCCTGAAAAAGGATACCCATCGCCAACCCCTTCAGAAGGCACAACAAAAAGTTTAATGCCTGCCTCAGGAGGAAGGGTTATTCTGGCAATCGCCGCGATCACATCAACAGGTTGTCCAATGACATTAGGGACAACATTTTCATCTTCTGTAAACATGGCATAACGCAATCGTTTTTTCTCCGGAATAGGGACCATGTAGCCACCTTGGCATTTAAACTCATCCCAAACTTTATCTGATATATCTAAAGAAACGATGACGGCCTGTTCACTAGAGCAAATCAACCCATTGTCAAACGTCTTACTTTTAATAATATCACTGACCGCCTGTTTAATATCCGCACTACTATGAATAACCGCCGGAACATTCCCTGCACCGACGCCATAAGATGGCCTTCCACTACTATAAGCGGCCTTGACCATTGCGGGACCACCTGTTGCCAACACAATACTAACTTCCTGCATAAGCTCCTGGGTAAGATCTTTAGAGGGTTCTTCAATGACCTGAATGGCATACTCAGGCAGGCCGACTTTTTTAGCCGCCTGAACCATTAACTCTACTGTTTTAACTGTTGTCTGTTTCGCGCGGGGATGAGGGGCCACGATAATAGGATTACGTGTTTTGATCGCAAACATAGCGTTGCTCATCGGCGTAACACTTGGATTCGTACAAGGAATAATAGCTGCCACCACCCCTACCGGCTCGGCAATTTCTACGATACCTTCTTTTTCATCTCGTTTGATAATGCCAACAGTCTTTTCATTTTTTAAATCTGCATAAATCAACTCAGATTTATTTAAATTTTTAAGGGTCTTATCTTCTATGTTCCCCATATGCGTTTCGTTCACTGCCAGCTCAGCTAATTCTTTGGCGTTAACATGAACAGCTTGTGCTATTTCTCTAATCATAGAATCAACCTGTTCCTGAGTAAGTTTTTCCAACTCCAATTGAGTTTTCTTGGCCTTTGTAATTATTTCATTAATAATTGACATAATTTTCTCCTGGTTTTGGATTTTAATTTCCTACAAAATAGCATAAAATTATTTTTTTTGAAGTTTTTTATGAAAAAAATAACATAAAAGTTTATTTTTTATTTTTTAAATTGTTTACATGGTAAATAATATGCTCGAGTTCCAATACAAGATTAACATTACGAACAAAGCAATCTTCCGGACACACCACCCTTACCGGCGCAAAGTTAAGAACTCCTTTAATCCCAGCGGAAAATATGATCTCAGCTACTTCTTGAACCGCAATTTCAGGAATAGCTAAAACACAAATTTTTGTATTATTTTTCTTAACAAACTCTTTAAGCTTATCTAAAGAAAAAACAGGAATTTCTGCCTTTGGGTCAAATTTCTCAGAATCCACATCAAAAGCAGCCACTATTTTCATTTTTTCTAACTCAAACCTTTTATAGCCGATCAAAGCCCTCCCTATATGTCCTACACCAACCAAAACAATCTCTTGAACCTGGTTTTTTCCCAAAATTTCACTCATTTTTTTTAAGAGATCATCAATTTGGTATCCCCCCTTTTTACTACCGGAAATCCCAAAACCCGCAAAATCTTTTCGAACTTGAGAGGCCACCACACCAATGGCATCCCCTAAATTATCTGAAAAAACCTTTACCAACCCCATAGCTTTTAAACGCTGAAGGACATTCTTATATTTAGATAACCGAATAATACTTTTCTTTTCTTCCAGCATAAAAACCTCTGAATGTGTTCATCAAAAAACTTAA
>CAZIRV010000175.1:0-2243 GCA_964541845.1 uncultured Planctomycetales bacterium | reverse complement strand
ATGAATCATAACACCAAAATAGCTCAAGAATTAAATATTGCCGTTAAGCAGGTTAATGCGACCGTTGAGTTGCTTGATGGCGAGTCGACGATCCCCTTTATTGCCCGTTACCGAAAAGAGGCCACAGGCAATTTAGATGAGGTCGTGGTGACCAAAATCCGTGACCGCGCGAATCAATTGCGTGAACTGGATAAACGCCGTGCCACTGTTCTGCAATCCATTAAACAACAAAAAAAACTTACGAAAGAATTGGAAACCAAAATTCAAGCCGCGGAAACCTTAACCGTCCTTGAAGACATTTATTTACCTTATCGTCCCAAACGCCGTACACGCGCGACCATTGCCAAAGAAAAAGGATTGGAGCCTCTGGCAAAAAAAATATTTGCTCAGGAAGGTTGTCCTCTGGAAGAGGAAGCTAAAAAATACATTAATGAAACACAAAAGACAAAACCGGAAGAAGAAAAATTACGGGTCAAATCGATTGAAGAGGCCCTTGCCGGTGCGCGTGATATCATCGCGGAATGGATTAACGAAAATGCAGAAGCCCGCGCGGAATTACGTACCCTATTTCAGGAAGAAAGCCACATTCATTCCAAAGTCCTCAAAGGAAAAGAAGAAGAAGGACATAATTATAAAGATTATTTTAATTGGGTTGAATCCGCTAAAAAAACGCCTTCCCATCGCATCCTTGCCACACGTCGAGCAGAAAAAGAAAAAATTCTTTCGTTAAAGATCACTGTTCCAGAACCTAAAGCGTTACGCATTCTGGAAAAACTCTTTGTTAAAGGGGATAAGGGAGACTCTCAGCAGGTTAAATTGGCTTCAGAAGACAGCTTTAAACGTCTCTTATCATTATCATTGGAAACAGAAACACGCCTTGCCTTAAAAAAACGGGCTGATGAAGAATCCATTGAAATCTTTAAAAATAATCTCACCCCACTTCTGATGGCCTCTCCCATGGGGCAAAAAAATGTGTTGGCCATTGATCCGGGGTTTCGTACAGGATGTAAGGTTGTTTGCCTTAATCGTCAAGGAAAGCTCCTTAAAACAGAGACAATTTATATTTTTGATTCTGAAAAAAAACACGAACAAAGCACAAAAATTGTTATGGATTTCTGCAAAGAATTTAATGTTGAGGTCATCGCAATTGGAAATGGAACAGCGAGTCGAGAAACTGAATCTTTTATTCGTATCCTTGATCTCCCCAAAAAAATTATGATCGTCATGGTTAGTGAAACAGGCGCGTCTGTTTATTCTGCCTCAGAAGCTGCTCGGGAGGAATTTCCGAATTACGACATCACAGTACGTGGAGCTGTTTCGATTGGCCGCCGTCTCATGGACCCTCTTTCCGAACTTGTTAAGATTGACCCTAAATCCATTGGAGTTGGACAATATCAACATGATGTTGATCAAAAATTATTAAAAACAATTCTTGATGATACGGTGATCAGTTGTGTAAACCAGGTGGGGGTAGAAGTCAACACGGCCAGTAAAGAGCTCTTAACCTATGTCTCTGGTTTGGGGGCAACACGTGCCCAATTAATTATTAAGTATCGAAACGAACATGGCCCCTTTACGGACAGAGAAGAAATTCGGGAAATTACAGGATTAGGACCTAAAGCCTTTGAACAAGCCGCTGGATTTTTGCGTATTTTTAATGGCAAAAATATATTGGATTCCAGCGCGGTCCACCCTGAATCTTATAACGTGGTTAATCAAATGGCAAAAGATTTAACGTGTTCTGTTGAAAATTTAATTAAAGAGGATTATTTACGCAATCAAATTACCCTTGAAAAATACGTGCGTCCGGGAATGGGTCTTCCCACTTTAGTAGATATCCAATCTGAGTTAGCCAAACCCGGCCGGGACCCTCGGGAGCCGTTTCAGTTATTTACCTTTAAGGAAGGGGTGGAAAAAATCGATGATTTAGAGCCGGGCATGGAGCTTTCTGCTGTTATTACGAATATTACGGCTTTCGGTGCTTTTGCTGATATTGGGATTCATCATGACGGACTCATTCATATCAGCCAACTTTCAGACAGGTTTATTAAGAATCCTCATGACGCTGTTAAAGTTCATCAAAAAGTAGCGGTAAGGGTTCTCGAAATTGATAAAAATCGTAAGCGTATCGCATTGACTATGCGGCAAAAACAGTAATGGGAGTAGTAGTTTAATTCATAACAATTGTCGGACATAGTTTTTTTAATTAACACAGATATTTTTGGATGTAACCGATCATTCCA
>CAZIRV010000174.1:0-2323 GCA_964541845.1 uncultured Planctomycetales bacterium | reverse complement strand
AATTTATTAATATCTCCTTGATGAAAATTAATGTCTTTTAGATACGGTAATCCTCCTGGCCAATAAGCACCTCCATAGTGTATTCTACTTAATATACCTCCCATACTGTGTCCCATGACGTCGGCTTGGGTCATAGCTATTCTAAAGGTATTTTTTAAAGCCCAACTATTTGGAGTCCCTCAACGTAAACTGCCCCGAAGAGCCTCACAACGCCTTTGCATAGGATCTTTTGGATGTAAGAAAAAATTCTCATCAATAGAAGGCTAAATTAATTAGTGGAATTGGTATTACTTCAAATAAGCAAATGATTGTGGTAGGATGAGCAACTTATGTACACTTATCAGACTAAAATAAAACTTCATGAAACGGACGCTGCAGGGCGCCTGTTTTTTAGCAATCAGTTTAAAATTGTCCACGATGCTTATGAATCTTTATTAGAGGAAATCGGTTTTGGTTTTGGTGAACTTATTCAAAATAAAAATTTCTTTCTTCCCATTGTTCACGCCGAGGCCGACTATAAAATGCCTTTATTTGTTGGGGATGTTATTGAGATTCAGGTGCGCGTTGTTAAGGTGGGAAACACCTCATTTACATTTGCCTATCATTTAATGAATCATAAAAATGAAATTGTGGGTACGGCTAAAACCGTGCATGTAACCGTTGATAAAAGAACAGGTCAAAAAGTTTCTCTTTCAACGAGAATGCGCTCTAAGATTCAAGAACTGTATCAAGATGATAATTGAATCTCTTCGGGTTTAATTCCCCGCAGCTTGCCTCGGGGAGTTTAGAAGGTTTCATTTGTCCGGCTAATTTATAGATACTTTTTGTATAAGTTTAACGTCGCTTGCGTGACAGCTTTTTTAGTGTAGCTCTTCTCTACCATACTTCTGCCAGTTGTTCCCAACTGATCCCTAAGTTCCCGATTTGCTATCAATTGAATAATACGCGAAGCTAATTCTTGTGAATCTTTAACAGGAATTACAAATCCATTGACGGCATCAGAAATAATTTCAGGCATCCCTCCCATTTTAGTGACAATCATTGGTCGCGCGCATGCCATCGCTTCTAACATCGTTAAACCAAATGGCTCGAAGCTGGACGATGGGTAAACACTCACTTGTGAAACGTTATATAAAGCAGGCATGTCATTTAAATCATAGGAATCAACAAGAACATTATCGCGTAAGCCAAATTTGTCAATCAATTGAACCATGTAGGCGATATCTTTTTGTTGCGTCTCGCCCCAGTCAATAATGTTTTTGGTTCCGGCCAAAACCAATATACTATCAGGGTATTTTTTTATCACAGAATGAAAGGCTTTTATGCTGACATCGCACCCTTTAGCTAAACCCATTCGTGCCGGATGAAAAATTACCCTTTTTCCCTTGAGTTGAGGATATTTTTTAAGAATTTTTTCCGTGTTGATTTCAGGATGAAACCTCTCTTCATCTACCCCATGATGCACCGTTGTTACACGATTATGAGGGCATCCAATCCCCATTAATTCTTTAGCAATAAAATGACTGACGGCAATAACATGACTCCATTTTATGGTCGTCGTCAGTTCTAAAAACTGCACATCATCCCAGGCATTATGAGCTGTCAAAAAGAGAGGAATTCCTTTTTTAATGGATATTTCTTCTAATGCTTTAGCATGCGCCGTACTAAAATAATGCATATTATGAGCATGGAGAATATCAGGCTTATTTTTGTCTACAAATTTATTAAAAATCTCCTGAACCTCACCTTGTATCCCGTCCAACCCTCTTTTACACAACCAGTTTAAGTCCATAATAGGTTCGCGGATAATTTTAACACCATTGTAGTCGTCTTCTCCGGGATATCCGTCAAAACTGCATGTTAATAAACTTGCCGTATGTCCCATGGACACAAAAGTCGGCAATAAAATTGTTAGGTGTGTTTCAACACCTCCTATGATAGGAGGAAATCCCCAGTGCAAATGCGCAATATTTAAATTTTTTTTAGACATAGTTTAAACTCCTTAATAGTAGTAGGCTTGATAAATTTCATATCATTTCAGTATTTTGTTAAAAAAATATTTTTTCCGAATAACTTAAAAATGCAATGTTTGTAAGTGTGCGTTTTTCACAACTTACGTCATATCAATGTGTTACAATAAATTAAGCCTTGACGTATTCCCTGAACTCCTCTCCCATTTAGACATACATAAATGCTTTATTCCTCTAAATCAAAAACGCTATGATTTTTCCTTCTTCTAACATTAAATTTATCAATAAATTTCTTGAACATTTTCGTAATATTTTCTCCCCCTCTCAATTTGCTATCCTCAAACTCTTCATTC
>CAZIRV010000173.1:0-2330 GCA_964541845.1 uncultured Planctomycetales bacterium | reverse complement strand
TAAACAGTGTTTGAAATTTTTTCTTAAATACTATTTTTCAGTGCCCCCTACATACACAATTTCACCAACTCTCCGTCCTAAGAGTTTTGCAACCTTCTCGGCTTCTTGCTTGGCCTCTTGAATCGCCTCTTTCAACGCTTCTTCATATGCTTCCTCATAATTTAATAGCCCATAATCAACAGCACTTGCCTCCTCTGAAGAAAAACGTTTCTTGGGAAAAACAGCCCCGGAACGAAGTGCTGTATCGATTATAGTTGATATTATTTTACTGTCCAGATTGTGTAAAGTAATTAATAACTCCTTCGTAGCCTCGGGAGAAGGCTTTTTCTTTTCTTGACCCCAGGCATTATCTGTTTTATTACCCAATTTTAAAGTTTTAACTTCAATCTCCATCTGTATCTCTTTATGCTCCTCTTTAATTGCCCCAATTACCTTCTTTATCTTTTCATCCATATTTTTAATCGCATCTACAGCCAGCATCCCCTCCTCTTGTACATGTAGCGTAATATACGCAACATCCGGCGGACGATGAACTTCCCCTTTCCCCGAAGCAGTAATAGTATTTTTCCATGTCTGCTCAGCCCAAGAGTTAAAAGCAAATAATAAAGTTACTACTATCAAACCTGTTATTCCTAAAGAATTTCTTTTCATCAACAAATCTCCTTTGTATTTTTGTATTAATATTTTTTGTACCTACAGCCCCACCTTTTTCATTTCAAATATCTCCGCCCTCTTAGCTGTTCGCTGTCCCTTACCAAGCTCTAATCATAATATCAAAGAAATCCATCTAAATTAACATCAAAAATAAAAAGTTTTAATACAGCCTTAATTTGGTAATGAGGGTTTTAAGATTTTATACTTTTTTGTATGAAAACAATTCCTCGATTTTATAAATCCAAATCTAATTTTCAAAAAATACATCATATTTTAAAACAATGATTTTAAAGGTGTCTGTCACCTTTTTTCGTTTTAACTTATGTTTTTGATGTACGTCCCCCTTTATTCCCTTTATTTTTCAAACATGCTAAACTTTGGCGGAGATTAAAAAAAACTGAACAGCTATCATCAAAAGACCGTAAAGCTTTATTTAATTTTCTTGATGCTCTTTTGGTGAGAAGTAAATCTAAAAAATAAAAGGACTCAACTTTTGCGCCCCTTTGCTTTTAACAATATTACTTTTTAAACATGCGTTGTTTTCTTAGGCAGGCTTCTGAGGCGTAGATTGTATTTCTTACAAAGTTTATCTGCTCCTTTTCGCATATGCTCAACGCGCTCATGCATGGTCATATGCTTAGTCTCTTGATAAATTTTTTCTTTCCAATCCCAAACTTCTTGTAATGATTTGTCAACTTTCATCATCCATTACCCCCGTTGGCATAACAATTTTTATTGGCTTAAGATACCCTTCTTCTAAATTTACTCCACAAAACCGCTCTGATCGCGTTATATTGGCCATATGTCGGTAATTCCATGTAATCACGGCATCCATTTCCGCTACAGTTGAATAGCTACGTGAA
The DNA here is from genome assembly GCA_964541845.1 of uncultured Planctomycetales bacterium. Lineage (GTDB taxonomy): Bacteria > Omnitrophota > Gorgyraeia > Zapsychrales > Zapsychraceae > CAZIRV01. The sequence continues at coordinate 813 of CAZIRV010000173.1, read as the reverse complement.
GAGCATCTTCAAATTTATTTGGTGGAACAATTTCTCGATCCAAATATTTCTGTGCTAAATCTTCCGCTTCCGGTGTAACTGGAATATCTACGGGAGAATATTTATTAAGTAAATTTAAAAGCCTTTGCTCTTCTTCAACCGTTTTGCATCCTCCAAATTCGTCAATAACAATATGTGAAATGTAAATATCAAAAACGTTTCTATCAAGGAATGTAAAAAATTCTAATGTATCTTCCTTTTTTCCCGGAGCATCATCCGCATAGTAAAAATTCCATAGTGATGTCTCTAAATAAAGTTTTAATTTCTTCATAATTAAATTATACAACACTATCCCTTCGCTTCACAATGAATTATTTGGTTTAGAGGATATTTGAGTGTCCGCCAGTTGAGAACAGCTCCATCCTCGTCACAGAACCAAACATCGACATAATAAGTTTTTATACGAAGTTGTTTATTTTTATTTTCAAAGCACAACGTTCCTATAAAAACGAATTGTGTCAACTCCCTCAATATTCCTGCAGACTTTTCGCCTCTTTTGGCAAAAAACTGCCTCCATGTTGATGGAATGGGAAGTGAGGATCCCTGAATCCGGCCGCATTCCGTTGGGGGCTTCCCGCCCAATCCAACGGCGTGCCGTCCCGGCTGTTCCTTTTCAAAAATTGTCCTATTTCAAAGAGACTGAGCAAAAAACGCTCAGACTCTTTTCAGCAGGGCAGCTTCTTCAGGAGATACCCCCACCCTCATCATTCCCGACTTCAGTACTCAATTGTTGTAACCCCTTGCAAACAAAGGATCTTTAATTTTTCATGGGCA
>CAZIRV010000172.1:0-2349 GCA_964541845.1 uncultured Planctomycetales bacterium | reverse complement strand
GGCCTTTGAAAAAGCCTTTGAAACGCTTTTTGAATCGTTAGAAAAAAAATCAGATCAGGTTACCACAGTCCATTAAAAATATGTCCGATCGTCGAAAAATTTTTATTTTCGAGAATCAATACACCCTCACCAATTATCTTCTAAAACAATGGGTATTTGTAGTCAAAGAAGCAATGGATCAGCGCAGACAGTTTACGGCGGCTCTGTCCGGCGGGCGCACTCCAGTTGAGTTTTATTGCAGACTTTCAGGATTAAAGGATTTCGAACTTTGGAGGCATACACACATTTTTTTAACGGATGAGCGTTTTGTCGTCCATGATCATTCAGATAGCAATTTTCAACTGATTAAAAAAAATGTTTTTGATTACGTAAATATTCCTGACGCCAATATTCATCCGGTTAATACAGCCGTGGAAAGTTCGGAAGCCTCTGCCAGAGCCTATGAAAAAGAATTAATACAGTTTTTTAAATTAACGCTTGATGGTGAATGGCCTCGATTTGATTTTATGTTATTAGGTTTAGGCACGGATGGGCATACGGCTTCTCTTTTTCCAGAAGAAAAAGAGGTTAATGAAGTTAAGCGGCTATCTGTTTCGGTAAATAGAGAAAAATTAGAGCATCAACGGATTAGCTTGACACTTCCGGTTATTAATAACGCGCGAAATATTGTATTTCTTGTCCATGGTTCATCTAAAGCCAAAATTATTAAAAAGATTATTGATAGAGAAAAACAATTTCCAGCGTCCCATGTGGATCCTTTAAATGGAGAATTAGTTTTTCTTCTTGATAAAGACGCCGCGAAGGAATTGTCCTACCAAAATTCTTATTCCCATTGCGGCCAGGCGATTATGGTAGAATGTTAGTCATTAAATGGAGGTTCGCCGTAAAATCGTGCCCCCTGAAAAAGCCTTCACTGATTGGAATAAGGTAAAGAAATGAATAAAAATATCATCCTTATCGGTTTTATGGGTTCAGGAAAGTCTTTAACTTCACTATGTTTGGCAGAACATTTAGGGAAGAGATGTGTTTCCACAGATGTTTTAGTTGAGCAAAGGGAAGGAAAGAAAATTGCGGATATTTTTCAGGACTCCGGTGAAGATTATTTTCGTCAGCTTGAGCATGAGGTTATTCAAGAGATATCAAAAAAAACGGATGTTGTTGTGGATTGTGGAGGCGGGGTTGTTTTAAATCCGGTAAATATGGTACTCTTGAAAAAGAGTGGCATTGTGATTTATTTGTTAACATCTCCGGAAATGGTTCACGAACGAACGAAACGAGAAGAGCAACGCCCTTTATTAAATGTTGAAAATCCTTTAGAACGCATTAACGAACTTTTAGAAAAACGAAAACCTTTTTATGAACAGGCCAATTATGTGGTTGATACGGATCATAAAACCGTTGAAATCGTTGCCAAAGAGATTATGGAATTATTAAATTTATGACAGAATTAGACGCGCTTATTATTCTTAATGCAACGAATGGATTGACCAACAGTCGTATTCAGAAATTAATGGAATATTTTGGATCCGCCAAAGAGGTTTTGGCTGTTAGCTCAAAGCATTTACTTGATAATGATTTAATCACACCCAAAATGTGTGAAGGGGTTTCTGGTTTTGCGCAAGAGTCTTTCCTTAATAAAGAGAAGGCCCTTATTGAAAAACATCAAGTCCGTGTTATTTCCTATAATGATCAGAGTTATCCGGAACTATTAAAGGCTATCCCAGATGCCCCACTGGTGTTGTATTGGAAAGGGGTACTGGAAAAGATTGAGGCGCTTTCTGTGGCGATTGTCGGATCACGTAAGGCTTCAGTTTATGGGTTAAATACGGCCGAACGATTTGCCGGAGAGCTTTCGGAATTAGGAGTTTCTGTTGTTTCCGGAATGGCCAGGGGGATTGACACCGTAGCGCATAAAGGGGCTTTACGAAAACAGGGTATTACCGTGGCGGTATTAGGTTCCGGATTAGCTAATATTTATCCCAGAGAGAATACAAAGCTTTTTTATGATATTACTAATACAGGGGCTGTTATTTCAGAGTTTCCTATGCAGACGCAACCAATATCTTTTAATTTTCCCCGACGTAATCGAATTATTAGCGGCATGTCTTTGGGGGTTATTGTTGTTGAAGCGTTTGAACGCAGTGGGGCGTTGATCACGAGCCGTTTGGCTCTGGAGCAAGGAAGAGAAGTCTTTGCCTTGCCTGGAAATATTAATAATCTGGCAGCTCAGGGAACCAATAAATTAATTAAGGAAGGCGCAAAGCTCATTACAAGTCTGCAGGATGTTTTAGTGGAATTAAAGCCACAGATGGAGGGTTATTTGGGTGCGGAAGCAAAGAAAGTTAAACC
>CAZIRV010000171.1:0-2427 GCA_964541845.1 uncultured Planctomycetales bacterium | reverse complement strand
AATTATTTCTTTATCGGTGGAATGCCTGAGACAGTAAAAGTTTATTTGAAGTCTAAATCTATTTATGAGTGTTTTGATGTTCATAAAGAATTATGTGAGACGTTTCGTCAGGATTTTGCAAAATACGCCCCAAGGTCGAATAGCGATTGTCTTGATACAGTTTTTTCTTCTCTGGCAAAGAATGTTGGAAAACAAATTAAATATTCACAACTGTCGCGGGATTTTTCACATCCAACGGTAAAAAACGCGTTTGATTTGTTTTGTAAGGCAAGAATAATAAAGAAAGTCTCATCAACGGTCCCAGGATTTCCTTTGGGGGCAAATGTTTCACAACATAAATTTAAGGCTATTTTAGTTGATATTGGATTATGGCAATACCTTTGTGGCATGAGATTTGATATTGAATTTCAGGAACGCGATTTACTTTCTATTTATAACGGAGCAATGGCCGAACAATTTGTCGGACAGGAATTAATGGTTTCTCAGCAGTCAGAATTGTATTATTGGGCAAGAGACTCCAGAGGTAGCTCCGCGGAAATTGATTATTTAGCCGTAAAAGATAATACAATTTTTCCTATTGAAGTAAAAAGCGGCGCTAGCGGGCGTATGCGCAGTTTGCATATGATTTTAGCGAAATACCCACAATGTCAAAAAGGAATTGTTTTTTCATCTGCTTCGTATGCTGAATTGCCGGAGCAACACCTTTTATTTTTACCATTGTATTATGCCGGCAAGGTATCCGGCCTATAAAATACCTATTACAATTATGCCCGCGGATGAGCTTGGTCATAGATTTTTTTGAGGCGATCTGTGGTGACGTGGGTATAGATTTGAGTGGTGGAGAGACTCGCGTGGCCTAATAACTCTTGGACAGAACGCAAATCAGCCCCTCGATTCAGAAGATGTGTCGCAAAGGAATGCCTGAAAATATGTGGAGAAATATGCATTTGAGTACTTAAGGAATCAATATATTTACTCACAATCAAACGAACACCGCGGTCTGTTAGACGCGTTCTATTTTTATTTAAAAATAAAGCCTTGGATTCCACTTTTCGATGATCCACATAATCTTTAATCGCATTGACTGCCTTATTCCCCAATGGAACCAGGCGTTCCTTTTTCCCCTTACCCAATACCTTGGCAATATTACCAATAAAGTCAACATCATTAATATTTAACCCCACCAATTCACTGACACGAATCCCTGCCGTATACAGCGTTTCTAAAATCGCCTTGTCTCGTCTTCCCATTTTTTTATCAGTCTTTGGGGCCTCAATAAATTTTGTCATTTCTTCTTCTGTTAAAAACTTAGGCAATAATTTATCTGGTTTCGGAGACATCAGCAAAGCTGCCGGATTATTTTTTATATGGCCTTCGCGATGTAAAAACTTAAAAAAACTTCGAAGGGCAGAAAGCTTTCTGGAGATTGTCCGGGGTCGAAATTTTTTACTGCGTAAACGGGCAAGAAATTTTCTTAATAAAAGATGGTCAACCTTTTCTATAGGAGTATCTTCAACAAAACCAAAAAATTCGTCAATGTCTATTTTGTAATTAATAAGGGTATGGTGGGAATAATTTTTTTCGATTTCAAGGTAGAAAAAAAATTTATCGCAATAGCGGTTCATGGATTATCGACTTATCATGTAGCAATTTTTTCAGGTAATTCTTTACTTGTATGTGTACATTTTGGATAAGTGCTGCACCCATAAAAAGTCCCTCGCTGAGATCTCCTTTCAACGAGTTCCCCTTCACAACCTTCTTCCGGACATTTAATCCCTAATGTAAATGGTGCCGCGTGACGACACTCTGGAAAACCGGAACAACTTAAAAATTTTCCCCGCCGCCCCCATTTAACTACCATCTGACGCTCACACTCCGGACATTTTTTATCAATAAAATTCTGTGTCTTAATAATACTGGCTTCGGCGTGGTCTAATTCTTTTTTAAACGGCTCGTAAAATTCTGCCAATAACTTCGGGTATTCTAATTTTCCTTCTTCGACTAAGTCCAGTTTCTCTTCCATTTGCGCGGTAAATCCGACATCCATAACCTTGGCAAAATATTCCACGAGTAAATCGCAAATTAACATGCCCAACTCTGTTGCCGATAGATATCCCCGATCCCGTTTAATATAATTACGGAATACCAATGTTGAAATAATCGCGGCATACGTGCTTGGCCGGCCAATGCCATCCTCTTCAAGAGCCTTAACTAAACTCGCATCTGAAAATCGAGGAGGTGGTTTTGTGAAATGTTGTGTTGGTTTCACTTTGACTAAATTTAATACATTATCCTTGGTGTATTGTGAAAAATCAACAACCTTATCTTCCTCTTTATCTTCTCTCTCTAATGTCAAAAACCCATCAAACACCAGCGTTGATCCTGAGGCCCCAAACAAAAACCGTCCTGCCGTAATTTCCATCTTCT
>CAZIRV010000170.1:0-2480 GCA_964541845.1 uncultured Planctomycetales bacterium | reverse complement strand
TGCTAAATCTGATTCTCTGTACATATTGACAAAAAAGGGCATGGAAGAAGAGTTTATTGAAATGGCACCGGGGGTTAACCTTGAATTAAATGAGCAGGGTGATGTGATTGGGACTGAGATATTAAATGCCTCAAATATTTTAAAAGGCGTCACGCGTTCATTGTACAAGCAATTACAAATGCATAATTAGGAGAGAAATATGAAAGTATTATTTTTAACGCCACCACTTAAGACATGGGATTCCCATGGGCATCATTTAGCGGCGAATCAGATGCACGCGCAGTTAGCGGCCTATCTTCGGGAAAAAGGGATCGCGGAGGTTGATGCCTTGGATTGTCGTGTGGGCGATATGGATGAAGCGGCAATGGTTAAATATGCTCAAGATATCAAAGCAGATATGGTTTTTGTTGGAGAGCTTCTTCATTCAACATGTGGCGCCGCGGTTATTGCTTATTTTAATGATGGACTCAAGGCACTTAAAGAAGCCATTCCAGACATAAAAACAGTTGCTGGCGGGTTGTGGTATTCCGGGGATTGGGAGCGTCAAATGCGTTTGAATCCGACGATTGATTACATTATGATCGGAGAAGCGGAAATCACCATGGAAGAGCTTATCAATAATTTGAAAGATAAGACTAAAGAAGAAAATGAAATTGCGGGTTTAGTTTCTCGTCAGAATGGAAAAATTGTTTTAGGCCCACATCGTGATTTAATTCCGGATTTAAACGTTCTTCCGATTCCGGCGTATGATCTTTTTCCAATGACTCAATATGTTGGACATACCTATTGGAAACCATTCGCGGAATTAATGACTTCACGCGGCTGTCCGGGGAAGTGTCATTTTTGCTATGAATGGGCGCTGTATGACAGTCGCACAGCCAGCAAAGATTTTACATCCTGGAGAGGTTTAGAGGGAAAACGGATTGTTGAGGAACTAGAGGTTTTAGAAAAACAATATGGTATTACTACTGTTGTTTTTCAGGATGACGCGTTTAATACCGATACACAGGCCATGATTGAATTCTGTGAGGAGAAAATAAGGATTGGAAATAAAATTGACTGGGTTGCTTTAGGGCGTGCGGATCAATGGGTTAGCCAGCATGAGATTATGCCGTTAATGAAAAAAGCAGGATTGTTTTTAGCCTTGACGGGTGTTGAGGTTGAAGATGACATGACTTTGGCAAAGCAGGGTAAAGGTGTGACGATCGCTCAAATTAAAAAGACAGTCCGGATTCTCCGTGAAAATGATATCGGAAGTGTCGGGACGGTGTTGATTGGTCTAAAGGATGATGATGAGGTCAAGATTAAGGAACGGTTGCGCATTGCCGATGAAATTGATCCTGATATTTTTGCCTTAGATTATATGACGCCGGTACCCAATTCTCCTGATTGGAAATATGGGATTAAAAAGGGATGGTTTGATCCGGAAAAAATTGATCTTAAAACCTGGGATTTTCAGCATCCTGTTATTCCAACGGAGTATTTAACCGTTGAAGAAGTTGGGCGATTAGGCGCGTGGTGCATGCGGGAATATTATTCAAAACCCGAGCGTATTCATCGTATTTTCAGTAGTAATTATGATGAAAAGGTGAAGCTCTGTGTGAAGGATTTCATGAGTAATATCGCGAAATGGGAAGCCAATTCACGTCAGCCGGCAACAGTAAAATAATCGAGAAATAAACCGTTTTTTGGTTTATTTCTAATAGGTCATGTTTAAATAATACCAATTACGTTAAATAATGACCCAAACCAATTCTGATGTTTCTCGACGATTTAACGAGAAATTGAAGAATTAAATAAGAGAGATTATTTAACGTAATTGGTATAATTCTAGTTTTTGAGAATTATTGCTTTAAATATATGTATAGGAATTTCAAAGGTCTTTTAGTAATGTTATTTTTTTCCTCTCCCTCCGGGAGAGGATTTTGCCAAAGGCAAATAGGTGAGGGGTTGCAATTTTTGAGAAATTAATATTACCCTCACCTCTCTGCTTGCAGCAGAGGCCCTCTCCCAGAGGGAGAGGGGAAAACGATGGTTTAGTTTACAGGTCGCCGAACAATAGTGAGGTTTAATTTATACCGTTAAAAATATTAAGGAAAATTATGAGTGAGATACAAGCAGGAATTCAATGGGAAACCAATTCTCGTCAGAGATATGAAAAGATGATTTCTATTATTCCCCTTTTTCATCGCGGGATCGCCAAAGAAGTGGTTGATAAAAAGGCTGTGATTAATGCCCAGGAACGCGGAGCCGATCAGATAGAAGAAGGGGATATTGTCCGCGCGTTTTTTACGGAAGTCCCAAAGTCTTTCTATAGTCTGATGATTCGGATTATGGATGAGGTTGGGTTTGATTCAAAAAAATATGAGTAATACCAATTCCACTAATTAATTCCTGATTTAATTTTACTTGTCTCGATGTATTTACGAGCAAGTAAGCTTTTTAATTGAGTACTTATTAAATGGAATTGGTATAAATAG
>CAZIRV010000169.1:0-2484 GCA_964541845.1 uncultured Planctomycetales bacterium | reverse complement strand
AATTTTCGCCCTTAATAACTCTTCTTCAGGCTCATTGTTGAATTAGAAAAGACTGTTGCTGGTTAGATCTTTAATAAATTTTCATCGAATAGAAATATTAGTTAAAGAATTTGAAGAACATTTTAAGCATCATTATAAGCGTTGGGCTGCGATTGATTTTAATAAATGTCCTCCTCATGAATTAATGAAAATTTACAGAGAAATGGAAGAGGAGTTGTTGTGGAATTGGAAAACACCAATTATCAATGATTTTTACGTTATGATTTTTTATGGCTCCCTGAAAAGGCGTTGTACTTATTGGTGTCATGATGAGTCGGGCTCTCTGCAAAATGATTTAATTTGTGGGGAAGGGAATATTGAAAGCACGAAACCAACAAAGCTCCTTTTAGAAATGGCGCGCATAGTGAAGGGTAATGATCAATATTTAAAACTTTTTTTAGAAAAATCATGTGAAGAATTGGTTCGTATTGTGCCATCGGAGCCAGAATATAAAGCCATTGCCCAAAAGGTGGCCTATTATCTTGAACATTATGGGTTCCGCTGTATTAATGAATTGAAGTTGGAAGAGCCGTCTTTGAGAGAAACGCCTGAGTTTCTTTATCAAATGATTCAAAATTATTTGAATATGGAAAATGACGAAGCCTTGAATCCTGAATTAATGGAGGAACGCGAACAAGAAATACGTCGAGAGGCCGAGAAAAAAGCCATGAAGGAGTTATCGAAAGGCTTTAGTTTGTTGCCTAAGAAATGGTTATTTCGACGAGTATTACGTAATGCCAGGCGTGGTGTAAAGAATCGGGAGAATATGCGTTTCGCCAGAACAAAGATTTATGGCATGATCAGAGAACTTTTAAATGCGGTGGGTGCATGGATGACAAAAGAAGGAATTATTAATGCAACTCAGGATATTTATTCTCTAACAATGGATGAAGTTTGGGATTATATTAAAGGGACGGCTGTAACGACTCATTTGAAGGAATTGATTGAGCTACGTAAAAAGGAATTCGACGAATATAACTCAGATGAAGCGACCCAATTATCAGATCATTTCGAAACCTATGGGATGGTTTACCATCGAAATCTTTTTCAAAGTCCATTATCATCTTTCCAAGAATTAACGGATGAAGAGGGAATGCATGGAATAGGATGCTGTCCCGGAGAGGTGACGACTGCCGTAAAAATTGTAAAATCTTCCAAAGATAATTTAAAACTCAACGGCGAAATTCTCGTTGCAGCGAGAACAGATCCTGGCTGGGTCCCTTTATATCCATCGGTTTCAGGGATTTTAATTGAAAGGGGAAGCATTTTATCTCATTCAGCTATTGTTGCTCGAGAGATGGGGATACCTACGATTGTTGGCATACAGAATTTAATGAATAATCTTAAAGATGGTCAGGTTGTGCAAATGAATGGTAAAACAGGAAAAGTTACAATTCAAGATGAGGTGTAGAAGATTGGAGGTTATCATAAAAGTGGACAGAGGGTTGGTTGTTGGAGAAGAAGTTTTTATAAAGAAGTTAGAAAAACGATTAAAGAGGTCGTTGGACTATAGGATGTTGGGGAGGCCGAAGAAGCACTGAAAAAGGTCGCTGTCCCCTTTATTTAAGAATTTTATGAGGAGAATTATGAAAAAATTAGTGATTTTAATCGGTGTTGGAGAAATAGGGGGTGTTTTTGCCCGGGGGTTATTGAAAACAGGATATCAGGTCTATCCTGTTGCTCGGGGAGAAAATTTAAAAGAAGTAAGTGCAGAGGTGGCAGATCCTCAAGCTGTGGTTGTCGGGGTAGGGGAAAAGGATTTGCATGCAGTACTAGAAAGTATTCCAGAGGGTTGGAAAGACAAACTGGTTTTATTGCAGAATGAATTGCTTCCCCGAGATTGGAAAAGATATAATATTGATAATCCGACGGTGATTTCTATTTGGTTTGAAAAAAAACCTGGACAGGATGTTAAGGTGATTATTCCGTCGCCGGTTTGTGGTTCCCAGGCAAAGTTGATAAAGTCAGCCTTAAACGCGATTAATATTTCCTGTGATGTTGTGGCTGGAGAAGAAGACTTACTATTAGAGTTAGTTATTAAAAATGTTTATATTTTGACAGTGAATATTTCTGGTTTAGAAGTAGGTGGCAATGTAGGAGAGTTATGGAATCAGCATCAAAAACTTGCGCGTAGCGTAGCCAGTGATGTGATGGATATTCAGGAATGGTTGACGGGACAAACATTAGATCGTGAGTGCTTAATTAAAGGTATGGTCAAAGCCTTTGAAGGGGATTGGGAGCATAAATGTATGGGGCGTTCCGCTCCTGCCCGACTAGAACGAGCCCTTCAGCAGGCGCAAAAAGCTGGTTTAGAAGTAAACAAACTAAAAGAAATACAGGCTGTTCCTCGGTAATTATTGATAATAAGGAATTAAGAAAAGATAACTTCCCTGTTTGTTTTGAATTTTATTCTCGGAAGTAGTGTAAAAATTAGGAAAGTTATTT
>CAZIRV010000168.1:0-2645 GCA_964541845.1 uncultured Planctomycetales bacterium | reverse complement strand
TGTCATAACACCCTTTGATGTTGATATAACTGCCGTTCCAAGCCCATTTAAAACATGAGGAACTTCTTTAGATTGTTTATAAACTCTTAAGCCCGGTTTTGATATTCTACGAAGCCCCATAATTGCCGTTTTTTTAGCTTCACATTTTAAATAAACCTTATAGGCCCCTTGGACATCACTTTTCATTAAACGAAAGTCTTCAATATATCCATCTTCTTTAAAAATTGCTAAAATTTTCTCCGATAACTTTGATGCCGGAATATCAACACTTTCCTTATTTACCTGATTCCCATTACGAATAATGGTCAATAAATTACTAATTGGATCATTTAATGACATTCTTTTAAACCCCTCTAGAAACTATCCTTAACAATAAATCTCTGTTTGTTTACCAACTTGCTTTCTTTACTCCTGGAATTTCTCCTTTCCAGGCAAGTTCTCTAAAACAAATTCGGCATATACCGAACCGCCTTAAATATCCTTTCGGCCGACCGCATATACGACAACGATTATACCGTCGGGTTGAAAATTTTGGTTCTCTAAAAGCCTTAACTACCAATGATTTTTTCGCCATAACTATCCCTAACCAAGGGTCTAAGGGAAACTATTCCTGCTTAGACCTTAACTATTTTTTTCTAAAAGGCATTCCCAAAAGACTTAAAGCTTCCAACGACTGCTCTTTAGATCCATTTTTAAAAACAAATGTAATATCCATCCCCTGAGTATGTGTTAACCTTCCCGTATCGATTTCAGGAAAAATTGACTGATCATCCAGCCCAAGACTATAGTTTCCCTGTCTATCAAAAGATTTTGTGGACATCCCGTTAAAATCTCTAATTCGGGGCAAAGTAGTGTTCACTAAACGATCCAGAAATTCAAACATCTTTGCTCGACGCAAAGTCACCTTACACCCTATTGGTATATTCTCACGCAACTTAAAATTTGAAACGGCAATCTTCGAGCGTCGAATAGATGGCTTTTGTCCCGAAATCATTGTTAAATCTCCCACAGCACTATCCATCAATTTCATATCGCCTATGGCTTTACCAACTCCCATGTTAATAACTACCTTTTCAAGACGTGGAACCGCCATATGATTTCCGATCTTAAATTTTTCCTGAATTTTAGGAATGACTTCTTCCCGATATTTTTTCTGCAATCGTGGCATCATCTTAAATAACCTCTCCGCTTTTTTTACTAACACGCACTTTACTTCCATCCTTTAAAATAGATACTCCAAATCGTGTTGGTCTATTTGTTTTTTTATCTAAAAGCATAACATTCGAAAGATGTATCGGTTGCTCAATATCAATAAAACCACCTTCCTGATCCTGCTGCGTGCGCCTTTTAGCTTTCTTGACTTTATTAATACTTTCTACAACGGCACGATTTTTTCCAGGAAAAATCCTTAATACCTTCCCCTTTTTCCCTTTATCTTTTCCGGCTATCACGATAATCTGATCATCTTTTTTGATTCCCAACATATTAAACCACCTCTGGGGCTAGCGAAACAATTTTCATATAATCCATGGCTCTTAACTCACGCGCCACAGGCCCAAAAACACGCGTTCCTCTTGGATTTCCTGCATCATCAATAATAACAATGGCGTTGCTATCAAACCGCACATAAGTTCCATCCTGACGTCGAATAGGAGATTTTGTTCGAACAATAATGCCTCTGGCCAGATCCCCTTTCTTGACAGCCGCGTCCGGAGCTGATTCCTTAATATTGACACGAACAATATCACCAATATGTGCCACACGCCGCCCTTTAACATTTAAAACACCAATCATAGAAGCCTTACGCGCCCCTGAATTATCCGCAACATTAAGAATACTTTTCATATAAATCATATATAGTCCCTAATCTTTATTAGTTTCTTTAATAACGTTAATAATCACCCAACGTTTATCTTTAGAAATGGGGCGTGTTTCCATCAGACGAACCACATCACCCTTTTTAGACATATTTTTCTCATCATGCGCTTTGTATTTTGAGGCAACTCTAACAATTTTGTGATATTTTGAATGCTTTGCCCCTCCACGGACCTGAACAACACGCGTTTTTTCCATCTTGTCACTCAAAACAGTTCCTTGTAAAAATCTCCGGCTATTTTTTCTTTTTTCGTTGTCCGTCATTTTCCAACTCTCTCTCTTTTAAAATAGTAAAAATTCTCGCGATATCTCTCTTCAACAATCGAAACCGCGATGGCTTTTCGAGGCCACCAATTTTACGTTGAATGTTAAGATCAAATAATTCTTTTTTAAAACCTTTTTCTTTCTGACTAAGTTCTTCCGAACCCAATCCCCTTAATTCTGCAGCCTTCATAATTGGACAACTCCTAATTACGCGTAATAAACTTAGTTTTAATGGGTAATTTAAATGAAACCAATCTTAAAATTATCTTTGCAAAATCTTCGGGAACTCCACTTATTTCAAACAAAACCTTCCCACGTTTTGCCACAGCTACCCAGTGATCTAAATCACCCTTTCCTTTCCCCATACGTGTTTCAGCGGGTTTTTTTGAAACAGGCTTATGTGGAAAAATATTAATCCAAAGCTTCCCAACTCCCTTCATTTTACGCGCCACAACTAAACGACAAGCTTCTATGTGATTAGCACGAATCAGACCATTTTCTAAAGC
>CAZIRV010000167.1:0-2673 GCA_964541845.1 uncultured Planctomycetales bacterium | reverse complement strand
TTTCAGGTTTTGTGATGGTGGATCAGTTGAAATCAATAGATTATAATACTCGAAAAGCAAAATTTATTGAAAAGGCTCCTGACGAATTGCTGAATGAGGCACTTGCGATTTTGGATGCTTGTATATACGAATGACTTGTCTAACACCTATAAGACCCCCGTTGATTAATTTTGGTATCTTTTTAATGTTCCCTACAATGGGGAACTAATTAAAATAATTAAGTATTGCACAAAAAAACAAAAAACCTTACCACTTTAGTCACGCAACTTGATGCAATTTCACGCAACCTATGATATGATTACAGACGTAAAAACGGTGTTGGGGTAAATTTGTATATAAATCGAGAATTACAGGAGGCAAAATCCCTCCTCCAGCATTTTTTTGTATGAAAAAAATTAGACCCTATCTCGTTCCTCTCCTTTTATTCTTTCTAAGCGTTCTTCTCCGCATTTCCCTCATTAGTAGAGGGCCCTATAATATTGATTGTTTAAACTTAGCTCTTCTAGCAGAAAAAAGCATTCAAACACACCAACTCCACTATCTTTTTGGGTCCGGATATCCTTTAACAATAATTCTCAGTATCTTTTTCATTACTATTGCCAAATTTTTTTCTGTAAATGATCCTGTAACCGCTGTTAACTTTATGAGTGTTTTCTTTGGATCATTATGTGTTCCTGTTTTTTATTTATTAGTTAAAAAATTATTCAACGCCTCTGTTGCGTTATTAAGTGCCATCTCATTGTCTATTTGCCCTCTTTTCCTTGGAATATCCACCTATGGTATGAGCCATGCCCCTAGTTTATTTTTTTTCTTATCGGGAATATTTTTCCTTCTTATCTACACCACCACATATCAAAAAACTAATCTCATTATCAGTGGAATCTTTATTGGTTTCATGGGAGCTACCCGATTACAAGAAATGTTATTAATGGCGACACCCATTTGCTTTATTTATTTTATTCCCCCAGAAAAACCACAGAAAAAAATAACCAATTCCAAAATTCTTACCAATTTCATTCTTCTATCAACATTAATTATAAGCACGACTATTATCTTCTATCTCCCTTATATTCTGGGACCCGACCGAACAAACTACCTTAACCAGTGGTCCTCTTACCAACAAAGCTCTCTATCAGAAACATTTTTACCTTTAGCTATTTCAGGGAATTTTAAATTCTTAGCCATAACCCTTTCCCCTATTGGATTCATTATTAGTATTCTGGGATTATTAAGTATGATTAAAACCCATTATAAAATTTTTCTTTTTTGTCTTCTATGGATATCCATTCCTTTACTTCTTTATAGTCGATTATATACTGATTCTCCACGATTCCTCACCATACTATTACCCCCTTTGCTTATGTCACAAGGCTTTCTCCTTTCCAAACTCATAAAAATCAATCGTATTTTCCGTATAATTACTTTTACCACCTATAGTTTAATATTATTTCTGACATTTAACACCATTTATCCTCTTCTGTCCTTCCGCCATAAATATACCCTTCTTCCCGATTATGCCCGATGGATTGCTCAAAAAACCGAAAAAAATGCCAATATTATTGTTGCTGATGACAGCCTGTTTATACGCTATTATGGAAATCGAAAAACCTTTGGACGCCCTTTAAAAACTCTTGACTTCAGCAAAGCAGAACTTCAAAAATTTCAAAAAAATCTGGATAATCTTCTCAATAAAGACATCCCAATATACATTACATATATTGGACTGTATGACTATGACCCCGGCAAAAAATTCTCAAACTTAATAGAAAAAAACTACGATTTGAAAATAATTGGAACACACCTCTATGAAGATTGGCACAGTGGAGAAATGGCAAGACGCGTTTTCTACAATCCCTTAGTTAAAATACAAAAAAAATAAGCTACATTGACGCCAATCGTAATATAGGCTACACTTTAATCAACGCTATACCACCATCTAATCTCAGGAGAAAAAACATGTCTAAATATTTAAAAAAATTTACCCTGGCTATCGCTCTTTCCCTAATTTTCATTCAACCATTACTCGCGGAATCTATCAAAACAATTAAGCTTAAAGACGGCTCTATCCTTAAAGGCCAGGTTATTCAACTGACTAACGGAACTTATACCATTAAAACTTCTCAATTTGGTGAAGTTAAAATTCCAGAATCAAATATTTTTAGCATAGTCAGCCCTCAAGCCGCTTCTCAACAAACCGACCTGTCTTCGAGTAAAACTCAACTAAAAAATCAGGTTCAACAACTTCAAGGAAGCCTTCTATCTGATCCTGCTTTAATGAAAGAAATTCAGGGAATGGTCCAAAATAAAGAAATTATGAAGATACTATCGGATCAGAACGTAGTCAATGATGTTATGAGCTACGATCAAAATAGAATAGAAAACAACGATAAAATTAAAAGCCTAATGAACAATCCTGATATGCAACGCCTTATGAACAAAATTGGACAACAAATGGGAAAATAAAAAAATGCCTTAATAAACTACCTCGGAGCAAGCCCACGAGGTATTGACCTAAGCATTTACAAATGAGGCAAGCCTCGGGGAATTAAACCTAGTTTAAAGATTGGCAAAATAATTTTTTTGGCCAATCTCTTAATTAAAAATCTTGCAAAACTCTTAAGTAAATGTTTAGCATGTACTGAAAGATAAACAGGGGGCGGAGTGACCTTGACG
>CAZIRV010000166.1:0-2788 GCA_964541845.1 uncultured Planctomycetales bacterium | reverse complement strand
AACGGGAGGGAAGCTCTGCGAAAAACTAAAGCGACTCTACCGGCCATTATATTAATGGACATCATGATGCCCGATATTGATGGAGAGCAGGCTGTAAAATTGTTAAATGATGATTGCTCAACAAATGATATTCCTATCATATTTCTTACCGCCATGTTGAAAAAAGAAGAATCCAAAGTGGGAAAACTTTGCATAAAAATAGAAGGTTCTTATTATCGTGCGCTCGTCAAGCCCTTTGATTCTCAGGAGTTATTAGATGAAATTGACAAAGCCCTAAAGAAAAAAGGGGGTTAAAAAATTAAATTATGGCAAAAAAAATAGTTAGTGTTGTTGATGACGAAAAAAATATTACGCATTTGTTAAAATCCCTTCTTACGAAGGCCGGTTATGAAGTTTCCATGGCGCGTGATGGGCAAGAAGGATTAGATATGATTAATGAGACTAGTCCCGATCTTATACTATTGGATATTATGATGCCTAAACTGGACGGATATGAAGTGCTTAGAACCTTAAAAGGCAATCAAATAACTAAAGATATCCCTGTTGTGATGTTGAGTGCCAGGAGTTTAGAAGAAGAAATCCAAAAGGGTCTGGACTTGGGCGCAGATGATTATATAACGAAACCATTTTATGGAAAACTATTAATTAAAAGAGTTCAATCCATCCTTGCCAAAAAACTTGAGGAGAACAAATATGTCTAAAAAAAAAATTCTTGTTGTTGAAGATGAAACAGATATGAGAACGATGCTTGTACTGGAATTAAAAACTTCCGACTATGAGGTCTTTCAGGCTGCTGATGGAGAAGAAGGTTTTAAAATAGCTGAAAAGGTTAAGCCTGATCTTATTCTTTCTGATGTGATGATGCCCAAAATGGATGGCAATCAATTAATGAAACAATTGCGTGCCTCAGAGTTTGGGAAAGAAATACCCTTTATCGTCCTAACAGCGCGGGGGCAACTTCGTGATTATTTTGAAGTGATGGAAGTTGACGATTTCATCAGAAAACCTTTTGATGCTGAAGACCTTCTGACAAGAGTAGAAAGAATTTTATATCGACAAAGAGTTAATCCTGCGTTAATAGAAACATTAAGAAAAGAAGCTGCGGAATCAAAAAGAAGAATTTTAATGTTAGATAATGATGCTGTTATTTCTTCCAAACTCCAGGAAGCGCTGGAAGACTATGAGAAATATTATGAAATAAAAATCGTAACCACAGTTCCCGAATTCTTTGAAATGGTTATTCTTTTTAAACCGCACATAATCACTACGCGTTTTATTTTAAATGAACTGGATGCTGATAAACTCATAAAAATTGTTCGTGGGATGCCTCATATTAAAAATATCCCTATCATCGTTTATAGTCATGACGTTGCCGAAGGAGAACAACGAAAAGTTTTGCAGGCAGGCGCATCCTGTTTTATAGGAAAAATTAATAACGAAAAATTGCTCAGTGAAGTTTATCAACAATTGAATAAATTTTATCCCAAAAAACAAATTTATACCAATTCCATTAAATAAGGAATCGTTCAAAAATAACCTCGACAACTATAGATATCAACCCGACAACACCTATTTCATAATTGTCGAGGTTATTTTTGAGCCGATCCTAAGTACTCATTTAAAAAACTTACTTACTCGTAAAAACGTCGCGATAAGTAAAACTAATATCAGGAATTAATTAGTGGAATTGGTATTAGACATCCAAATTTAAAAGGAGAGAATCGAAATGAGCGAAAAAATATTAGTGGTTGAAGATGAAGAAGATATGGCGAAGTTAATTAGAATTAATCTGGAAAATAAAGGGTATGCGGTTACAGCAGCATTAAGTGGCGCTGAGGCTCTTGAGATAGCTGCGGCTGAAAAACCCGATCTTATCCTTTTGGATATTGTTTTACCGGATACAACCGGCTTTAAAGTTTGTCAAAAAATTAAACAGGATATTCATCCATCAGCAAAGGTGATTATTTATACCGGTAAAATTGATGCCGTTGATGCCATGAAAGCCAGAGAATCGGGGGCAGATGATTTTACAGCTAAGACAGAAGATTTGATTTACCTGATGGAATCGATTCAAAAAATCCTGCAGGAAAAAGATAAATAAACATTTAATAATAATGACCTTCTGCCATACTATAAAAATTATGAGTGCTACGGTCACTGATAAAATAACTTCCCCAAAAAACCCAGATTTTCTAAAAAGAGAGAGAAGTCACAATGAAAAAAATAATTTTAATCCTGTGTCTGTTTTTAACTGGAATTTCGTCTGCTTTTTCAGGAGAAGGAATGATTACCCTAAAAAGTCCATATAGTGCGCAAGAGACTATTGAACGTTTAACATCTGTGCTAAAAGAAAAAGGCATGACTATTTTTACACGCGTGAATCATACCCAAGGAGCTGAAGGGGTTGGTTTAGAATTGAGACCGACTATTTTATTAGTTTTTGGTAATCCAAAAGTAGGAACACCTGTCATGCGTTGCCAGCAAAGTGCAGCTATTGATTTCCCTCAAAAAGCCCTGGCTTGGGAAGATGAACATGGAGATGTATGGTTGAGTTATAACGATCCCGCTTATTTAGTAGCCAGACATAATATTAAAAATTGTGAAAAACAGATTAATAAAATTAAAACCGCACTCAATAATTTTGCAAGCGCTGCTGTCGCAAAATAAGACGACTTCACTCATGACACTTATCTTGCCTTGGAATCTCTCCGAAGAACAGAAATCCTTCTTATCCCCAAGTAATACCAATTCCACTAATTAATTCCTGATATTAGTTTTACTTATCTCG
>CAZIRV010000165.1:0-3039 GCA_964541845.1 uncultured Planctomycetales bacterium | reverse complement strand
GGAGGGGTTCCTTCCATCACAGCAACTTCCGGTCCCGGTCTTTCTTTAAAACAAGAATTTATCGGGTATGCCTGTGCCGCAGAAATTCCTTTAATTGTCATCGATGTTCAACGAGGAGGCCCTTCAACAGGTATGCCGACAAAAACAGAACAATCTGATATGCCGGCTGTTATTTTTGGTAGTCATGGAGATCACACCAAAATCGTTCTTGGAGTCGGAAACATTATTGACTGTTTTTATGCGCCTCAAATGGCCCGATACCTTACTGAAAAACTTCGATTGCCGGTTTTTATTATGAGTGATTTTCAAATAGCCAATAGTTATACCGTCCTTGATAAACCAAAAATTAATGCCATGGAGAAGGCTGAGGATATTAAAGACTTTGTCCTTGAACATTTTGGAATGAACCGTTTACCTGATGATATTGAAATGGTTACTGACCTCCAGGATAATCCGGGGACTCCGGGAAAAATGCACCGTGTAACGGGGTTAAATACCGAACGATCAGGTTCTGTTAATTATTTTGCCAAAACAAATCAACGTTCTCATACCGTTCGTAATGAAAAAGTCCATCATGTCCAGCGTGCTTTAAAATCACCTGAAATGTTCGGCTCTGTTAACGAAGGCGATCTCCTTGTGATTGGATGGGGAAGCACACGAGGCGCCATTGTTGAGGCGGTTCACTCTTGTCAGGAGCAAGGATTAGCTGTCGGAGGTCTGTGTTTCCGCGTTGTCTATCCGTTGCCCTTAATGATAAAAGAACTTTTCGCAAAATTTAAAAAAGTCGCTACCGTAGAACTTGCTTATGGAGATTCCATGAAACGAACACCGTTAGCCATGTTCCTGCGTTCAAAAACATTAGTTGATGTTAACCCCATTGTCTCTCGAGCGACAGGACGGCCGATTTCTCCGCTAACCATCGAGACGGCCATAAAGGAGGCCCTCAAATGACAAATGAACCGATTAAAATAAAAGATCTCAACACAGAAAATCCACGGTGGTGCGCCGGATGTGGAGATTTTGGAATTATTATGGGCACTAAACGTTTCATGGTTGATGAACAGATTCTTCCTCATAATACCGTTAATATTTCAGGAATCGGATGTTCAGGGCGCGCGTCATTTTATTTCAACACATATGGGGTTCATTCTATTCACGGGAGAGCTATTCCTATCGCTATGGGATTAGCCTTGACACGGCCTGAGCTTAATTTATTTATTCATTCGGGTGATGGAGATGCCATGAGTATTGGAGGAAACCATTTGATTCACGGCATCAATAAAAATTTCAATTGTGTTTTTATCATGTATGATAATGAAATTTACGCCTTAACGAAAAATCAATCGTCACCAACAACTCCAAAGGGCCATCCTACAAATACACAACCCGTGGGAACATATCTTGATCCTATTTTTCCCATTCAATTCGCGTTAGGCGCAGGGGTGTCCTTTGCCGCGAGCACTGCTGATTGGATGCCAAACCATTTAACCAATACCTTAAAAGCGGCTTTCGCACACAAAGGGTTTTCTTTTGTGCATGTCGCTCAACGCTGTCCTCATTTTTATCCGACCAACTATGATAATAAAACGTCAGACTGGTTCTCATTTTTAACTCATGAAAACGGAATTCCTCCTGATAAACGTTTAGCTGATAAGGCAGAAGTTATTGAGCATGATCCAGACAATAAAGGGGATGGGTTCAGATATGCCCAGGAAAATCGTCACTATTTTGGGCTTTTTTATCAAACTCAGAATAAAACCCGTTATGACGATCTTCTTCGCGAAGATCTCAAAAAAACCACCCCTAAATCACGTTTAGAAATACTGGATGGATTTAAAATATGAGTATAGAAAATGTTGTTATTATTGGATCCGGGCCAGCGGCACATACAGCGGCTATTTACGTTGGTCGTGCGCAATTAAAACCTTTGATGTTTGAGGGGATGATGGCCGGAGGCATTGCCGCAGGCGGACAACTCACGACAACAACAGATGTAGAAAACTTTCCAGGATTTCCTGAAGGTATTTCAGGGTCAGACTTAATGGTTAAAATGCGGGAGCAAGCGATAAAATGTGAAACACGTATCCAAACGGTTACTGTTGATAAAATAGATATCTCCTCAAAACCATTTAAAATTTTTGCTGGTTCTGAAACCATTGAAACCGAATCAATTATTATTTCCACCGGAGCCACCGCCAAACGCCTCGGCATTCCTGGAGAAAAAAAACTTTGGCAACGCGGCATTTCTGCCTGTGCTGTTTGTGATGGAGCCTTACCTGTTTTTCGTAATAAAATATTGTTAGTCATTGGAGGAGGAGACTCGGCCATTGAAGAAGCCACGCATCTAACAAAATATGCCGATAAAGTGTTTATAGCCGTACGCCGCGATGTTTTTCGAGCTTCCAAAGCCATGCAAGAACGCGTTAAAAAAAATCAAAAAATTGAAGTCCTCTGGAATACAAATGTTATTGAAGCCTTGGGGGGGAATATGCTCACCGGCCTTAAAATAAAAAATAATAAAACCAATGAAGGATCCGTCATTGAAGCAAACGGTTTATTTTATGCCCTTGGTCATATCCCTAACACAGGTTTTCTTGATAATCAAATTAAACTTGATGAATTCGGTTATATTAACACCTCCCCAGGAACAACCCAAACAAACGTGCCCGGCGTTTTCGCGTGCGGTGATGTTCAGGACAAAACCTACCGCCAGGCCATCACAGCTGCCGGAAGCGGTTGCATGGCCGCGTTAGAAACCGAAAAATATCTGGAAACATTAAAGAGATAGAGGCTTGTTATCTATATTTTCATAATTAATACTTTAAACCAAATCCATTAAATAATACCAATTACGTTAAATAATGACCCAAACCAATTCTGATGTTTCTCGACGATTTAACGAGAAATTGAAGAATTAAATAAGAGAGATTATTTAACGTAATTGGTATAAGTACTCATTTAAAAGGCTTACTTACTCGTAAAAGCGTCGAGATAAGGAATCGTTCAAAAATAACCTCAACAATCATGACATAGGTGTTG
>CAZIRV010000164.1:0-3167 GCA_964541845.1 uncultured Planctomycetales bacterium | reverse complement strand
TAACGAGAATAGCAGAGCTAAAAATAGAGCAATTATTTAACGTAATTGGTATTATTTATTTTAATGAACCTTTTGGAGAGAGGGAATAAAAATTTTAGGAGAACTTTATCATGAAAGAAATATTTTCAAAATATACGGGTGGAGATCTTTGGTGCATCAAAGAAAATGGCTTTGATAAAGATATCCAGAATATTCGAGAGACCCAATTTGCCCTGGGAAACGGGTTGTTTGGAATGCGAGGCGTCTTAGAAGAAATTCCTCAGGGAGCTATGCCGGGGACCTATGTTGCCGGTATTTTCGATCGATTCACTTCTCAAGTAAGCGAGTTAGTTAATTTTCCTAATCCATTTAATTTTAAAATTACAGCTAACGGTGAAAAATTAGGGGCCGTTGCTATGGATGTTTTAGAACACAAAAGAACTTTGAATATGCAAGATGGCTTAGTGCTAAGGCAGACTGCTTATTCCGATAGCAGAAAAAAACGCTACGATTACCAATCCATAAAATTTATGTCCATGCACGATAAAAATTTAATGATGATGCGGATCGTTCTCACTCCGCTAGATCACGATGTGAAGATTGAAGTACAAACAGATATTGACACGGGAATTCATAACATAGGGGCATTAACGGAAGGGCAAAAAAAACATTTTATTATTAGAGATTTAGAGCGTGACGATAATACTAATTATCTTGTCATCGATACCCTTGAAAAAACTCATCGTATTATTTATCGAAATGGATTCTATTACACAATTGGTAATAAAAAAATATACGCCCAAGATAACTTTGTGCATTTAAAACTTAAAAAAGAGCAATCCGTCGTTTTTACGGTTGTTTGTCATATCTCTGTCATGGGACAAGATGAAGCTGAATTTAAAAAGAATAAAAAAAAATCACTTGTTAAATTTCAAAAAATGTATCGAGCTCGTTTTGAAGATCTTTTTAAAAAACATAGCCAGGAATGGCGTAAATTATGGAAAATAGCTGATATCGCGATTGAAGGAACCTCGGATATACAGAAAAATCTTCGTTTTAACATTTATCACATGTTGATTTGCGCGCATGATGATCAAGGCAATTCAAGCGTAGGAGCACGCACATTAAGCGGTGAAGGATATCGTGGACATATCTTTTGGGATGCCGAAATATTCTTACTTCCATTTTACGCGTACATTCTCCCCAATGTTGCCCGGAACATGTTGATGTATCGATACCAAAGGATGGAGCAAGCAAAGGCTATCGCTAAAGAGAAAGGCTATCAAGGGGTTATGTTCCCCTGGGAGTCAGCAGGAACAGGTGAGGAAGAAACCCCTTCCTGGGCAAAAAATTTGGATGGAACAATTATTGCGATTAAAACAAATGACCTTGAACATCACATTACGGCAGACATTGCCTATGCCATTGTACAATATTACCAGATTACGGATGATAACAATTTTATGCGCGCTTACGGGTACGAGATGATTTTTGAAATTGCCCGCTTTTGGGCAAGCAGGGTAACACGAAACAAACAAGGAAAGTATGAGATAAAGAATGTTATTGGGCCGGATGAATTTCATGAGCATGTCAATAATAATGCCTTTACAAATGCCATGGCTAAGTGGTGTTTGCTGACCGCATACAAATATTATTGTGATCTTAAAAAAAACAACCGAACATTATTCAATAAATTAGTTAAAATAACTTCTTTGACAGAAAAAGAAGTACAACACTGGAAACATATTCCGCCACGAATAAACATTAATATGCGCAAGGATAATGTCATTGAAGAGTTTGATGGTTTTTTCCGAAAGCGCCTTATTGACCTTGTTAAATTTGATGAAAATAATATTCCGTCATTACCCGATGGAATTGAAGTCAAAAATTACAATAAGACTCAATTGGTGAAACAATCTGATGTCTTGATGTTGCTCTATTTGTTATCTGATGTTTTTAATCAAAAAACCAAAGAGAGTAACTTTTGGTATTATTATCAACGCACCTTGCATAAATCTTCTTTGAGTGTTTCCATTCACGCGCTCATGGCGCTCGAAGTAGGCGCTATTAGTCAAGCTTATCAATTTTTTAATGTTGCCTTAAGGGCGGATATTAGTAATCTTCACGGTAATAGCGCAGAGGGAGTTCATGCGGCTTCTTTAGGAGGCGTTTGGCAGGATGTCATTCATGGGTTCGCCGGTGTGCGTGGCCTGAATGGTCATCTTCATGTGAATCCAAAAATTCCAAAGTCATGGCGAAAGATTAAATTCGCATTACTTTGGAAAAAAAGCATTCTCTATTTTGAAGTAAAAAATACTGAAGTTCGTATTGTTTGTGAATCAAAATATAAGAAAAAAGTGAAAATTCAAATATTTGGAAAAAGTCATTACCTAACTCCCGGGAAAAAACATATTTTTCGTCATAGAGAAAAATTAGTGAAAATGGATTACTATTAGATCGTTTGATAAATTTCGTTCTATCTTCATACTATAGTATAGTGAAAATTTATCATCGGAATATGAGAAAAATATTGCCTTCAAAAATGACAGGACTTTGTTAAACCAAAACCGAAAGGTGTGAGAAGGCAAGAAAATAGTAGGCAGAGAATTCCCTTGGGAAAGAAAGTCGGAAAAAAAAGACAAAGAGCGAGAGTCAGGGCTTACGTTTTTTGATAGCCACCTTAGATTTGAAGAAGCCCAATTTTTCAATGTTGTTGTTTTTTGACAAGAGGCAAGCAGAATCAATGATGATTAAGGAAGCAATAGCCTCTTTGGTTTGATTGATGGAGATAGGAGGAGAAGAGAGAGTTTTAGAAAGATAACCGTTTTGTTTGACCCAGTAAGCTAAAAACCAAGCAAAGAATGACATAATCCAATGACGAAATATTTGCTCCTTGTGTCTAACTTGGAAACGAATCTTTAAGCTCACGAAAAGACGCCTCAATGCCCCATCTGAAAGAATAGGCCCGAAAGATTTCTTGGCAGAAAGATTGAGACGGTTAGTAATAAGAATGTGAAAAGGTTTATCATCTTTATCAGACCATTTGTTGAATATAAGAAGGATTTTTACAGGGGTAGAACACCTTTTCACAGGCCATCTAATAGCCCTAATTTTCTTTATTTTTGTCTAATTTTAGTCTTCTCTACCACAAGATGAGCCTGAAGTAATGAGTCATTGAAAAAAGTAAT
>CAZIRV010000163.1:0-3176 GCA_964541845.1 uncultured Planctomycetales bacterium | reverse complement strand
CAATGCCTCTACAAAAGAGCGCGGGAGTGTTTCCGGTGGAGGCAAAAAACCTTTTCGTCAAAAAGGAACAGGACGTGCTCGTGCCGGATCAAATCGGTCTCCATTATGGCACGGTGGGGGAGTTACTTTTGGTCCTTTGCCTCGTGATTTTAGTTATACGCTTCCTAAAAAAATTAGAAAGTCTGCTTTACGTGAAAGTTTGAACGCTAAATATCAAGATCAAAATATTACTTGTATTGATGATTTGAAGGAACCTTTTACTAAAACAAAAGAATTCGCGGGGATTTTAAATAAATTGGACATTAAAGGGGAAACGTTAACTATTTTAGATGGAAGTGATTCAAGCGTTAAGAGGGTCTCACACAATATTTCTAATATAAATTTAATGCGAGGCCAGGATGTGAATGCGTATGATATCTTGAGACATAAAAACATGCTCATAACAAAAACCGCGTTCACAAAATTGTTAGATAGGGTTAAAAATTAAGCTATGATTACTTGTTATGATGTGATTAAAACATTGGTTCGTACTGAAAAAGGGACAATTCTCGAGCAAGATAGAAAATATCTTTTTCAGGTAGCTCCAAAATCAAATAAAATTGAGATTCGTCGAGCCATTGAAGAGATATATAAAGTAAAGGTCCAGGATGTTAATACAACGATGGTTCGTGGAAAGCAAAAGCGTGTACGGCAGGAAGTTGGCATTACAACGGCCTGGAAAAAAGCCATTGTCACTCTAAAAGAGGGGCAGAAGATAGAAACGACATAAAGGTCTGTCATATCCAAATTGAGGTAACTTGTGGGAATTAAAAGATATAAGCCAACAACGAGTAGTTTAAGATTTACAACGACTTCTGATTTTTCAGAGATAACAAAGTCAAAACCTGAGAAATCCTTGCTTCGTCCTTTGAAAAAATCAGGAGGCCGTAACATGTATGGTCGTATTACCTGTCGATATCGTGGTGGTGGGCATAAAAGAATGTATCGTTTGGTTGACTTTAAACGCAATCGTATTGATGATGAGGCTGAGGTCTTGGCTATTGAGTATGATCCTAATCGTACAGCAAGAATCGCGCTCATTCAATATTCTGATGGAGAAAAGTCTTATATTATTGCTCCTTTGGAGTTAAATGTTGGAGAAAAAATTATCAGTACTTATGAGAAAGAAGTTGAATTTAAGGCTGGAAACTGTTTGCCGCTTAAAAGAATTCCATTAGGGTCGGCCGTGCATAATATTGAGTTAAAAGTTGGTCGAGGTGGCATTATCGCGCGTTCAGCCGGAACTTCTGCTCAAATTATGGCTAAAGAAGGAGACTTTGCTTTTATTCGGATGCCTTCCAGTGAGGTAAGAAAAATTCGTATTGAATGTCGTGCTACTATAGGTCAAATCGGTAATGTAGAGCATGAAAGTCTTTCAATAGGAAAGGCAGGAAGAATGCGTTGGAAAGGACGTCGAGGGGGCGTGCGAGGTGTTGTTATGAATCCTGTGGATCATCCACATGGTGGGGGTGAAGGAAAGGCTCCTCAGGGAAGTCCACACCCTGTAACGCCGTGGGGAAAGCCCACTAAAGGGTTTAAAACACGTAAAAAAGTAAAATATTCCAGTAAATATATAGTAAGAAGAAGGGGAGCTAAGTAATATGCCGCGTTCGATTAAAAAAGGTCCTTATATTGAAGAATCATTAATGCGAAATTTTAAGAAAATGGTTGATTCCGGGCAAAGGAAACCACTTAAAACCTGGTCTCGTAGATCAACTATTACACCAAATTTTGTAGGTTATACCATTGCAGTTCATGATGGGCGTAAGCACCTTCCAATTTTTATTACAGAAAATATGGTTGGGTACAAATTTGGAGATTTTGCACCGTCAAGGACGTTTAGAAAGCATGGCGGGGTTAAGGCAAAAAAAGCAGCTCAAAAAACTTAAGTAGGGTTTGTAAATAACCGATACATTTTAAACCATTTGATTTACGCTGCGTTTTATTAAATATACAAAGGTTATTTTTATACAAATTTTTAGGGATAGGATTAAAATGATTGTTTATGCAAAAGGAAAATATATTCGTGTTTCACCGATAAAAGTGAGACAAATAATTGATTTAATTCGAGGAAAGCACGTTTTAGAATCAGTAGCTATTCTTACGCATCTTAATAAAGGGGCGACAAAAATTGTATCTAAAATTCTTAATTCTGCGGTAAGTAATGCTAAGCAAAAAGGTTTAACCGAAGAGCAGCTTTTTATTTCAAAAATTTATGCTGATCAGGGCGCGGTATGGAAGCGATTTAGGGCAGCGGCATTTGGACGTGCTACGCGGATATTAAAGAAAACAACGCATTTAACTATAGAATTAGATTTAATAACATCATAAATAAGGGGAAAATACGTGGGTCAAAAAGTAAGTCCTATTATTCAAAGAATCGGATACATTGAAAATTGGCGCAGTTTGTGGTACGCGGATAAGGCAGAGTTTGCCAAAAATGTTCTTGAGGATTATAAAATTCGACAATTTATTAAAAAACGTTTTATTCAGGCCGCAGTATCCAAGATAATTATTGAAAGGCTTGCTGAGAAGACAAAAATTATTATTCATACAGCACGGCCTGGAGTTATTATTGGTCGTCGAGGGGCGGATATTGATCGTCTGAAAACAGAGCTCGGAAAGATGTCAACAAAAGAAATTGCTATTGACCCGCGTGAAGTTAAAAATCCTTCCATTGAGGCGCAATTGATTGCGCAGAATGTCGCTTTTCAGTTGGAAAAACGAATCGCTTTTCGTAGGGCCATGAAAAGGGCTATTGATCAGGCCATGGGTTCCGGAGCAAAAGGAATTAAAATCAGATGTTCAGGGCGACTTAACGGGGTTGAAATGGCGCGTAAAGAAAGCTATCAAGAAGGGAAGCTTCCCTTGCATACTTTTCGTGCTCAAATTGATTATGGATTTGCTGAAGCGCTGACAACGTATGGGATATTAGGTGTTAAGGTCTGGGTTAATAAAGGCGAAGTTATTAAAGAGATTAAAAGACAGGATTCATCCAGTAAATCTAAATAGGAAAGTGGAGTTTTGACATGGTTTTAATGCCAAGAAAAATTAAATACCGTAAATCTCAAAAAGGAAAAATTCGGGGAGTAGGGGTTGCGGGAAGTAAAATGCATTTTGGTGAATATGGAATTAAG
>CAZIRV010000162.1:0-3402 GCA_964541845.1 uncultured Planctomycetales bacterium | reverse complement strand
CGGAAGTAATTGTAATCCGCGCGTCCATTTCATGAGCGACAATATTCGCTAAAGACGTTTTTCCAAGGCCCGGAGGACCGGAAAAAAGTATATGTTCAAGAGGTTCATTACGCTGCTTAGCAGCCTGGAGTGAAACCTGCAGATTATCTATAAGATCTTTTTGTCCAACAAAATCATTAATGCCTTCAGGACGCAACGTGAGACTATAAACCTGGTCTTCTTCTGTTTCTTGTCTAAAAAGCTCTTCTTTCTTTCCATCATTATCAAAAATAATTTTTTTATGTTCTATCATTGGAATCAATCACGCACTTCTTGCCCCTGATTTATGGGAAGCATATTATCTTTATTGCGCACAATTTCAATATCAGAAAATAATCGTTTTTGGATGGCTTTAATTTCTTTGAGACGAATTAACTCTAAAATAGCCAAAAAACTCACAATGACCTCCACCTTGCTTTTAGCCGCCACAAACAAATCCGTTAGCATAATAGAAGATTTCTCTATCAAACTATGCAAGATATCATGGATTTTCTGTTCAATCGTAAACTCTTCCTTAACAATTTCATGATAAATTTCTTCCGGAACCTTTTTAAGGGCCTCTGAAAACGCATTAATTAAATCAAAAAGATTAACTTCAAAAAAAACCTCTCTGGCATCTGTTCTTAATTTGGCCTGTTCTTCCGGATCAATTGCCCTGGAAAATAAATTTTGCCGTTCTGATTCTCTATCTTGTAATGTTCCCGCGATTTCTTTAAATTTTTTATACTCATGTAAACGCCGCGTCAGCTCATCGCGTGGATCAGACTCTTCTTCCTCTTCCATTGGATCAGGAGGTAAAAGCATCTTTGATTTAATCTGCATTAGGGTTGCCGCCATAACCAAAAAGTCGCCTACCACATCTAAATCCAACATCCTCATCATTTCAATATATTCCATATACTGCTCAGTAACATCAACAATTGGGATATCACTAACATCAATATCGTCCTTTTTAATCAAATAAAGAAGCAAATCCAACGGCCCTTCAAAAATATCAAGCTTCAGTTTATAATTAATTTTTTTTTCAAAATCATCATTTCCCATTACTAAAAATTATCTCCTTAACTTCCACTATTGTTTCCCTGGCTATTTTGGAGGCCTTCTGCCTCCCTTCTTCTAAAATGTCCCTAACCCTACTTCTGTCCTCAGCTATTTTTTTTCGTTTTTCCTGAATATCCTTTAAATATTTGACTAATTCTTCAGAAAAAATTTTCTTGCAATCTGTACAACCTTTTTCAGCCTGGGTACACCATTGCTGAACTTCTTCACATTTATTAAAACAAAAAGTTTGGTAATAACTATAAACATTACATTCATCCGGATGACCGGAATCCTTCAGTCGGATACGCTTAGGGTCTGTAACCATACTCTTGACTTTTTTATGAATTTCATCAGAAGTATCAGAAAGATTGATCGCATTTTGATAGCTCTTACTCATTTTTCGCCCATCAAGACCCAAAAGACGGGACGTTTTTGTCAAAATAGACTCACAATCTCTAAAAATTTCTGTTTTGAAAATATGGTTAAAACGACGGGAGATTTCCCGTGTCAGTTCAAGATGAGGAAGTTGATCTTCACCAATAGGAACGGCATCTGCTTTATAAAGTAAAATATCAGCGGCCTGTAAAACAGGATACCCTAAAAAACCATAGGTCTGTAAATCACGTGTTTTGATTTCACGAAGCTGTTCTTTATACGTTGGATTGCGCTCTAGCCATCCTAAAGGCGTAATGCAGGAAAAAATCATTTGGAGCTCAAGATGTTCAGGAACATGAGATTGAATAAAAAGAATCGACTTTTCCGGATCAATTCCGCAAGCCATCCAGTCAATAACCATTTCAATAATATTTTCCTGAATCGCCTGACTTTCTTGATACTCTCCCATCAACGCATGCCAGTCAACAACAGAAAAAATGCATGCATACTGCTTCTGAAGTTCAAGCCAATTATGGAGCGCCCCAACCAAATGGCCTAAATGAAGTTTACCTGTTGGCCTCATCGCGCTAAAGACTGTCTTTTTCATATCATATTTTTATAATGTTTGAACTATTTTTTCCAATTCGTAAGCTTCAAGAATATCCCCGGATTGAATTTTATCAAATCCGTCAACAGTAATGCCACACTCCATTCCTTCACTCACTTCACGAACATCATCTTTAAATCTTTTTAAAGATCCTATTCTGCCTGAAAAAACAATTTCTTCTTTGCGAATAACATCGACATGGACCTTACGTTGGACTTTCCCTTTTTCCACATAACATCCAGCCACAATGCCCTGTTTGGAGAGTTTAAACACTTCGCGGATTTCAATACGACTTAAAAAATTCTTCTTTGTTTTGACTTCCAATAATCCCTCAAGAGCCTTTCGCATATCATCAACAGCATCATAAATAATACGATAATCACGAATATCAACCGGCGTCTTTTTCAACTCTTCCTTGGCTCTTGGTCCAATCCCGACATGAAACGCAATAATAATTGCTTTAGAAGCGACCGCCAACACAACATCAGAAGCGTTGATATCACCAACAGCTAAATGAATAAACTTAATTCTCACCCGATCACTTGGGATTTTTTCCAAAGAATCTTTAAGTGCTTCTAATGATCCCTGAACATCAGATTTCATTATGACATTGAGTTCTTTAACGCTCCCTTCCTGAAGTTGAGAGTATAGGCCTTCTAAAGTTATCTTTTGTACGGCATGCAATTTTTTGTTCTTCAATTCTTCCTGACGCTTAAAAGAAATACCTTTTGCCTGTTTTTCATCTTCCACAACATAGAAAGAATCTCCTGCTTCCGGGACATCTGAAAGCCCTAGAATTTCCACAGGCATTGATGGGCCCGCCTCTTTAACAACCTGTCCATGATCATTAAACATGGCTTTAATTTTTCCATAATAGGCTCCGACAACAAAAATATCCCCTTCTCTTAAAGTTCCACTTTGCACGATAACCGTTGTTACAGCCCCTTTTCCCTGACTAAGGTGTGCTTCAACGATCAGACCAGAAGCATTTTTATCCACGTTAGCTTTTAATTCTAACAGTTCCGCCTCAAGAAGTATGAGTTCTAATAAGTCATCAATCCCCTCACCTGTAGTTGCTGAAACAGGAGCGACCACTGTTTTTCCACCCC
Organism: uncultured Planctomycetales bacterium; assembly: GCA_964541845.1. Classification (GTDB taxonomy): domain Bacteria; phylum Omnitrophota; class Gorgyraeia; order Zapsychrales; family Zapsychraceae; genus CAZIRV01. The sequence continues at coordinate 231 of CAZIRV010000162.1, read as the reverse complement.
AATCTTCTGAGGCCAAATCGATCTCAGCTAACTGCTGCTTAACGCGGTCAGGATCCGCGTTAGGACGGTCCATTTTGTTAAGAGCCACCACAATCGGAACATCAGCCGCACGGGCATGATCAATCGCCTCACGTGTTTGAGGCATAACCCCTTCATCAGCGGCAACGACCAAGACCACTAAATCTGTAATATGCGCTCCACGCGCCCTCATTGCCGTAAAAGCAGCATGTC
>CAZIRV010000161.1:0-3471 GCA_964541845.1 uncultured Planctomycetales bacterium | reverse complement strand
GGCAATTCGCTTATGGAAGTTTGCTTGCAATGAGGAATGTTAGCATATATACTATTGCCGATTTAATGGGACACAGCTCAATACAAATGACAAAAAGATATGCTCATTTATTACAAGGACATAAACAAGAGGCGGTATCGTTATTAGATGGGGTTTGTGGTGATGTTAAGTATAAGTAATCATATAAAATATTTATTGACAGTAGGAAAAAAAGTAGTTTAATGAGCACATTAATTACGTCACGTTTGTGTCACAACCAGATTTTTGGAATAATTTTAAGTGATTTTAAATTTACACAACTCATTTAACTTTAATAAGTTATAACATTTCGGGGCCATTAGCTCATCCGGTAGAGCATCTGACTCTTAATCAGAGGGTGGCAAGTTCGAGCCTTGCATGGCCCATTTTTTTCAGGAGGCTGTCCGAGAAGGAGATTTTTTTCCAGACCTGCGTTGCAAGACTCAAGAAAATTCTCAACGTACATATTGTACGCCTTTGGTATTTCTTTTGTCTTGCGCCTTGTCCTGAACAAAAATTTTCTTCCCGGACAGCCTCTTACAAACTATAAAGGGAGACGCGAGTGGCAGCAGAAACCATTGACATCGACGCATTAAAATTTAAAGCGGTTCAATGTCGTAGAGAAATTTTAGAAGTTGTTCATCGGGCTGCTTGTGGGCATCCCGGGGGGTCACTTTCGGCTGTGGAAATTCTTTTGGCTCTGTATGGGGTCAAAATGAATCATAAACCGGATGATCCTCAATGGGAAGAGCGTGATCGTCTTATTATTTCGAAAGGTCATATCACTCCTGCCGTTTATGTAGCGCTCGCCAATTTTGGTTATTTTCCAAAAGAAGAGTTGAAAACATTTCGTAAATTTAAAGGCCTTCAAGGGCATGTGCATACGAAAGTTCCCGGGATCGAATTTAATACAGGATCATTAGGGCATGGGCTTTCCGTTGCTAATGGGATTGCCATGGGCGCCAGATTGAAAAAGAAAGATTTTAAGACTTATTGTTTGATGGGTGATGGGGAGATTCAGGAAGGTTCTGTGTGGGAAGCGGCTATGAGCGCGGCGCATTTTAAATTAGACAGTGTTTGTGCGATTGTGGACTACAATAAAGTACAGGAAAATGGACCGGTCAGTGAGATTAAAGGATTGGAACCATTAGCTGAAAAATGGAAGAGTTTTGGCTGGCATGCTGTGGAAGTAATCGGGCATAATTTTAAACAGTTAATGGCAGCCTTAGATGAATTTGATACTGTTAAAGATAAACCTTTTGTCATTATTGCCCATACAATTAAAGGAAAGGGCGTTTCGTTCATGGAAGGGGAGAACAAGTGGCATGGCAAGGCCCCGAATGATGAACAGTTGAAAGAAGCATTAGCGGAGTTAAGTTAATTTACTGTTGGCTGAGTTCTGAATTTTTTGGAAAAGATCTTAACGCATTGTCTAAAAACTCTTCTACATGGCTGAGTCCTTATCTTTTCCAAAAAATTCAGAACTCAGCCAACAGTAAATTTTATTTAGTAATGTACCGGGAGATTAATGAACATGAGTGAGAAAATTCCAACACGGGATGGTTTTGGGAAAGAATTAGTAGAGATAGGAAAAAAAAATGATAAGGTTCTAATGGTTTCGGCTGATTTGGAAGATGCCACACGCGCGGAATACTTTAAAAACGCGTTTCCGGAACGTTTTTTTTCCGTGGGAATTGCGGAGCAGGATATGGTTGGGATGGCTGCCGGATTAGCGTTACAAGGATTTGTTGTTTTTGTAAACTCCTTTGCTGTTTTTATGACGAATCGCGCTTATGATATGTTGCGTTTAGATGTGTGCTACAATAATTGCAATGTGAAAGTCATTTGTTCGCATGCCGGAGTAACGGTAGGACAAGATGGCGCTTCCGCGCAATGTTTAGAAGATTTTGCTTTGATGCGTGTATTGCCGAACATGAAAGTGGTTTGTCCTGTGGATGCACTTGAGGCAAGAAAAGCTACGCAGATTTTCGCGCGGGAATTTGGTCCCATGTACATGAGGACAAGCCGAGGAGCGTTTCCTGTCATTACGAAGCAAGAGGATGTGTTTGAAGTTGGGAAGGCTAATGTCGCTCGTGAAGGAAAAGATGTTACGATTATTGCCTGTGGCATTATGGTTTCTGAATCCCTTTTAGCTGCTGAAATGTTGAAAAAAGATGGTATTGAGGCAAAGGTTGTCAATATGCACACGATTAAACCTATTGATAAAGAGTGTATTATTACGTCCGCGCGGGAAACAGGAGCGATTGTGACGGCTGAGGAGCATCAAATGTATGGAGGATTAGGAAGCGCTGTGGCAGAAGTTGTTGTGCAAGGTCATCCTGTCCCAATGGAAATGGTCGCGGTGAATGATAGCTTTGGAGAAACCGGAACACCGGAAGAATTATTGAAAGAATACAATTTGAAAGATGTTGATATTGTTGAGGCCGTCCGAAAGGCCGTTGCTAAAAAAAGGAGCGTTACCAGTGTCTAAATCAAGCATTCAAAAATTAGCTGATCATGGGCAAAGTATTTGGTTAGACTACATTAGTCGTCCGTTATTGGAAACAGATAAATTAAAGAATTTGATTAAAGAGGGATTGAGTGGAATGACATCAAATCCTTCCATATTTAATCAGGCTATTGGTTCTAGTAATGATTATGATCAAAAAATTGCACACTTGAAAAGTGAAGGGAAAACAACGTTTGAGATTTATGATGCCTTGACTATTGCCGATATTCAGGATGCTGCAGATGTCTTTAAAAAAGTGTATGAAAATACGGATCGATTAGATGGTTACGTGAGTCTTGAAATTAATCCTCAATTAGCCGATAATGCCGAAGAATCCATAAAAGAAGGAATAAGATTATTTAAAGAGGTTAATCGTCCGAATGTAATGATTAAGGTCCCGGCAACGCCGCAAGGATTTCCTGTTGTTGAAGAACTTATTGCGCAAGGGATTAATGTGAATGCAACGCTGATTTTTTCTGTGGAACAGTATGAACAAACGGCCAAGGCTTATTTGAGAGGTTTGAAACGGTTGGATGAATCCGGCGGAGATTTAAGTAAGGTTCATTCTGTGGCTAGTGTGTTTATCAGTCGGATTGATGCTGTTGTTGATCAAATGATAGAGGAACGACGACTGACAATAAAAGATGAAAAAATCCTAAAGGAGTTGTTGTTTTTATTAGGAAAAGCGGCTGTGGCTAATTCTCGAATGATTTTTGAAAAATTTCAAACGTTGCTTAATGGTGATGAATTCAGAGGATTGGCAGATAAAAAAGCAAATGTTCAGCGCGTTCTTTGGGCATCCACAAGTACTAAGAATCCGGTTTATTCGGATATCAAATATGTGACGGAACTTATTACGCGCCGCACCGTAAATACGCTCCCAGAAAAAACTTTAATGGCGTTTCTTGATCATGGGGAAGTGGCTGGAGCTTTTGATTATGATG
>CAZIRV010000160.1:0-3564 GCA_964541845.1 uncultured Planctomycetales bacterium | reverse complement strand
TAACATATTTAACGGCAGGAAAATTCCTTTGAATGGTTTGCTCAACAGATTTCCAGGTTACCATGTTTTCATGGGAGCATCCAGGAAACAAGAATACAAAGAGGCAAAAAGATAAAAAGTATTTTTTAAAACAGAACATGGGTTAAACATTAATCTCATATTTTCGAGATAAGAGATTACCATTAATATTGGTTAAAAATTGTTTTACTTTTTTTGAAGGGATGTTGATTTCTGTAACCTTATCATGGGTTACATCCTCAAAGGTTATGCGGATATTCAATTTGTCATCCTGACCCCAAGCATGCTTAACATAAAGACGATATTCACTGCCAAATTCCTGCCATTCAATAATGTCATTTAATTTTGCCATAGAATAAAAACATCCTTTTTTTTATTTTTTAATTAAGAGATTGGCTAAAAAAATTGTTCTGCCAATCTTTAAACCGGGTTTAATTCCCCGAGGCTTGCCTCGTTTGTAAATGTTTAGGAATCGTTCAAAAATAACCTCGACAATTATGAAATAAGTGTTGTCGGGTTGAGATATATAGTTGTCGAGGTTATTTTTGAGCCGATCCTTAGGTCAATACCTCGAGGGCTTGCTCCGAGGTAGTTTAATATTTCTTAATAATATTTTCTGCTACCTTCATTCCGTCTACGGCTGAGGAGACTATGCCTCCGGCGTATCCTGCGCCTTCTCCAGCGGGGTAAATGCCGGTGATGGTGGATTGAAGGGATTCATCACGGGTGAATCGGACGGGCGCGGAGCTGCGGGTTTCAACGCCGGTCAACACGGCATCCGGATGGGCGAACCCCTTTATTTTTCTATTTAAAACAGGCAAGGCTTCCCGAAGGCTTTCGATGACGTAATCAGGCAGGCATTGATCTAAGGACGTCATTAAAATGCCAGGTTTATACGTGGGGGTAACACTTTTAATATTTTTAGAGGGCCGTTGTTTTAAAAAGTCCCCTACTAACTGCGCAGGGGCATGGTAGTTTTTTCCACCCGCCTCAAAGGCCTTCCGTTCCCATTTGCGTTGAAAATCAACCCCGGCTAAGGCATGATCGGAATCAAAATCCCCAGGGAAAATATTAACCAATAAGGCACTATTTGAATTTTTTCCATTTTGAGCGCATTCACTCATTCCGTTAGTAACCAATCCTCCTTCTTCAGAAGAGGAAGCCACGACAAAACCGCCCGGACACATGCAGAATGTGTAAACAGAACGTTTATCTTTAAGATGCGCGACCAATTTATAGCGTGCCGTCGGAAGTTTAGAATTTCGACAACATGACCCATACTGGGCTTTATTAATTAAAGCCGTAGGGTGTTCAATTCTAAGACCAATGGCAAATATTTTTGGCTTCATTGCGAGCTGTTTTTCATAAAGTATTTGATACGTGTCCCTGGCGGAATGCCCTACTGCCATCACAAGGTCACACACAGCCTCTTTGTCTTTAGCATTAAAAATGGCCACAACTACCTTGCCATCCTCAACTTCGATATCCGTTAGACATGTCTCAAATTTAACCTCGCCCCCTAAGGCAATAATTTTCTGACGTATTTTTTTAACCACCTCCCTCAACTTATCCGTTCCAATATGCGGTTGGGCATCGGTTGCGATTCGTGGTGGTGCTCCGGCCTTAATGAATTCATCAAAGACATATTTAATACGGGAATTTTTAATATTGGTATACAACTTGCCATCAGAAAATGTCCCGGCGCCCCCTTCACCGAATTGTATGTTTGAATTAACATCCAGTTTTCCCGTAGAGAAAAAACGGTCAACATCTTTAATTCGTGTGTCAACATCCGCGCCTCTTTCGACCACTAAAGGTTTAAAACCCGCTTCTGCCAAAACCAAGGCACAAAATAAACCGCTAGGGCCTGTTCCCACGACAATGGGGCGTGGAGGAACATTAGGCGCGGATATCTTTTTGATGGCGTAAACATAGGGTTCATAAACGCGTATTTTATGACGGGAGGTTTTCTTTTTGACAAATGGTGAAGATTGATTTTTTTTGGAGAAATATTTTTGGGGACTGTTTATTTCAACGGTGAGTGCGTAAACTAAAAGGATGGTTTCTTTTTTGCGTGAGTCGATAGCCCGTTTAGTAATAAAATAATTTTTAACTTCCCTTTGATTAATTCCAAGAATTTTGGCAATTTTTTCTTTTAACGTGCTTTCAGATTCATCCAGTGTGAGGGTAATTTCTTCAATTTGAATTAAATTCTTATTTGGAATATCACCCATATTATTGTTTTAACCCATGAAGTAAAATTGCGGCTGCGGAAGAGACATTTAAGGATTCAATGTGTTTAGAAATTTCAACATGAATATTTTGATCGGCTAACGCAATAATATCCCCGCTGACCCCATGGGCCTCATTACCTAAAACAAGGCAGAATTTTTTTTCAGATTTCATGTCCGATATGTTCGTTCCATTATGAGAATTAGCCGCGTAAATCGGCAATAAATTTTTCTGTTCTTTAAGCCAGGAGCCTTCTTTATCTTCGATAACATTGACTTTAAAAATGGCCTCTTTCGCCGCATTGATCGATTTAAAATTATAAATATCCACACAGGCGCTATCCAACACAATATTGGTCACATCAAATGCCAGGGCCGTGCGCATAATCGTTCCTATGTTTCCGGGATCTTTAATGCCGTTGAGATAAAGCACCGGTTTATTTTTATCTAATGATTTGGCTTTAATAGTATAAATGGCTGTGATGCCTGAGGGTGTATCAAGTTGAGAATAACTCTTATTTAAATCTTCATCAATTAAATAGCAGGCATTCTTGGAAGAACAGTTTTGTAAATATTCAAACTTTTCGCGATGTTTGTTAATAAAGTTATTGGTTACAAATAACTCCGTAAAATGAGTACCATTTTTGAGGGCATCATAAATAATTGCTAAATTTTCAACAGTAAACTGATTCCTTTGACGCCGATATTTTTTAAGCGCCAGTTTACGTAATAATTTAATTTGAGTATTTTTCTGACTGGAAATTTCGTTCACTTCTAACATTAAGATTCTTCATCATCTCATAATTTAAATTAATGGGGAGGCTCTTGTGTATTTTTTGTTTCATTTTTATTCCAGGTACCATGATCAAGGTAATAGTATATCATAAAAAATTGGGGACACACGAGATAACCTAAATTAACTTCGTGAGCCCCCTTCTTCAGGAAGTAATACCAATTCCACTAATTAATTCCTGATATTAATTTACTTAGGATCGGCTCAAAAATAACCTCGACAACCATATATCTCAACCCGACAACACCTATGTCATGATTGTCGAGGTTATTTTTGAACGATTCCTTATCTCGACGTTTTTACGAGTAAGTAAGCCTTTTAAATGAGTACTTATTTAGTGTCCCCTAAAAAATTGCTTTTAGAAGGCTTCGTGGCTTATCAGTTTCAGGGCAAAGACGCTTTAAACATCCACTGTCTGACGAGCGAAGTGAGGAGTTTGGATGTTGAGTCTTTTCACTGAAACTGATGCTTAGGGTCCACGATTTAATAAATATAACAAGTCAGACCTAACGACGGGGTCGA
>CAZIRV010000159.1:0-3569 GCA_964541845.1 uncultured Planctomycetales bacterium | reverse complement strand
GGATGTTTAAAGCGTCTTTGCCCTGAAACTGATAAGCCATGAAGCCGTTCTAAAAACAATTTTTCAGGGGACACTATTTAAAAAATATTTATTGATTATACCGTATATAGCCATATATGCTATACTTTTACCAAAAATGTGGGGGAATAGGAGCTTTATATGAATTTTTTTAATATTATTTATGTCGCACTTTTATGTTTTTTTTGCATCACTGCTAATGGGTGCGGTGCCAGAAATTATCTTCGAAACTATACTAACCTTTCCAAACCGCGGTACGCTTCCGTTGATTCCGTTCAGCACAAAAATATTTCTCCGGAAAAGTTAACGGTTGTTTCCTATAATATTGAGTACGCGCGTAAAATTCCTGAAGCCATTGAAATTTTTAAAAAGAATATTGAATTGAATAAAGCCGATGTCATTTTTTTACAAGAAATGGATTCCATTGGTGTCAAAAAAATCGCGAAAGCATTAAATTATAATTATGTTTATTACCCCGCGGTCATTCACCCTATTAACAAAAAAGATTTTGGTAATGCGGTTCTTTCTAAATGGCCTATTTTAAATGATCAAAAAATTATAATCCCTAACTTTGACCTTAAATCCCGCCAAAGAATTGCAGTTGGGGCTACGTTGTTAATTGGAGATAAAAAGGTTATGGTATTTTCTCTTCATATGGGCATTTTTGTTAAACCGAGTGAACGTAAACAACGTGTATCAAATATTCTCAAACATATCCCCCCTTCAATTAAGTATTGTATTATAGGGGGTGATTTTAATACATTCACTAAAAAAGATAATAAGGAAATTTTTGATGCCTTTACAAAATCTGATTTTAAATTAGCAACACAAAGGATTGGATGGACCGAGCGTCATTGGTATTTATTTTTCAAAAAAGCGACACTGGATCATATTTACACGAAGGGATTACACCCGGCTAAATCAGGAAAAGTTATCGATAGAAGCGCTAGTGATCATCTTCCAATCTGGACAGAATTAACATTTCAGGAGAAAGAACCTCACACCTTAACTGTCGTAAAAACAATGAAAGCTAATGAGCAATCAAAATAACGGTGACAAATTAAGGCTTCCTCAAGATTTTTTGGAATCTACCGGCCATGGAAGCTGTACGATTACAAAACCTTCAAGCCTCTCCGTGCAGAGCTCTCTCAATGAAATTCTCATATTCGCGCGTGAAGAAAAGGCCTCGGACATCCATCTCTCCGTTGGTAAACCGATTCTTTTCAGAAAATTTGGTTCATTACAACCGCGGACGGAAGAAAAGCTTTCTCGGGAAAATTTAGAAACAGTTATTGAGAGCATCTTGAATGCGGAACAGCTCTCTGGATTTTCCGAATTGGGAGATCTGGAATTTGTTTACACGATTGAAGGCGGCGGACGTTTTCGTGTAACTTTAATGAAACAACGCGTTGGATGGGATCTTACGGCAAGAGTAATTCCTGTGGATATTCAAGGGTTTGAGGAATCCGGCATGCCTCCTTCCTGTCAAGGCTTAACCAAATGGGCGCAGGGATTAATTTTGGTGACAGGCCCTGCCGGATGCGGAAAAACGACTTCCCTCTCTATTCTCGTCGATATGATTAACCGATCACGTTCTGACCATATTATTACAATTGAAAATCCTATTGAAATTATTTACATGTCTAAAATGTGTCAAATCACGCAACGTCAAATCAATCGCCATACCCTTTCTCAGGCGAATGCTTTAAGGGCGGCACTGCGTGAGGACCCGGACATTCTGGTTGTCAGTGAACTGCGTGATTTAGAAAGCATTCAATTAGCGGTGACAGCCGCGGAAACAGGTCATTTGGTTTTAGGTACTATGAACACGAACAATGCATCGCAAACCATCTCCACGCTTATAGATTCTTTTCCACCGGACGAACAGGCCATTATTACAAATATGATATCGGAATCTCTCCGCGGGGTTATTTGCCAACAATTGGTTCCCAAAAAAGATGGATCAGGGATTGTTCCGGCCTACGAAGTTTTAATTCTCAATACAGCCGTGGCGAATATGATTCGTGAACGCAAAATTCACTTACTCAATAACGCCATTACAACAGGAAAATCCGCGGGCATGGTTCTGTTTGATACTTCATTGCAGGAACTTGTGGATGCCGATATCATAACCGGTCAGGAAGCGTATGCGCGCGCGATTAACCCGAATACCTTTAAGCAATATAATATAGAGGAGGCTGTCCGAGAATGAAATTTTTGTTCAGAACAAGGCGCGAGACGAAAGAAAGCCGGAAGCGTACACGTCCGTACGTTGAGGATTTTCTTGAGTCTTGCAACTCAGGGCTGGATGAAAAGATCACTTTCGGACAGCCTCCTGAGCGGAAGGAGAACTGATTGTCTAAAATTGATGCTTTATTTCGGGAACTTATTAATAAGGGAGGATCTGATCTTCATCTGGCGCAGGGACAAGTCCCTAAGATACGTCTGCACGGTGAACTTCAGGAATTAGACAGCCAACCGGAGTTAACACAAGAAGTCTTGTTAGATTTAATCAAAGAAATCGCTGGGGATCGGGAATGGAATCATTTTACGGATAACGGCGATCTTGACTTTGCCTATGCGCTCGGTGAGGAAGCCCGATTTCGTGCGAACTATTTTCGTCATTTTTATGGATATGGCGCAATTTTTCGCCTTATTCCGTCTAAAATCCTTACACTCGATGATTTAGGCATGCCCGAGGTTCTTAAAAGTTTCGCGCATATTCGTTCAGGTCTTATTCTTATTACTGGCCCTACCGGAAGTGGAAAATCCACAACATTAGCCGCGATCATTGATCACATCAACACGACACAAATTAAAAAAATTATTACCATTGAAGAGCCTGTTGAATTTACGCATCCAAGTAAAAAAAGTATCATTATACATCGAGAAGTCGGTTTAGATACGCAGTCTTTTTCAACGGGATTAAAAGGGGCCATCAAAAGTGATGCTAATATTATTCTCGTTGGAGAAATGCGTGACCGGGAAACAATTCGTTTGGCCTTAACCGCAGCAGAAATGGGTATTTTAGTTCTCGGCACTCTGCATACAAATTCCGCGAGTAAAACTATCGATCGTGTTGTCGATGTTTTTCCAACAAATCAAAAAAATCAAATCCGGACTGTTCTTGCCAATACCCTTAAAGCCGTTGTTGCCCAGCAGCTTTTACGCAGTGCTGATGGAAGCCGTCGCTGGTGTGCCAATGAAATTCTCGTACGTACGCCCGCCCTCAGTTCAATTATTATGTCGGGGGAAACCATGCGTCTTACCTCCGAAATTCAACTCAACCGTCAAAAAGGTATGGTCCTCATGGACGACAGCCTCCGCAAACTTGTCGAAGAAGGTAAAGTTGCTCAAAGCGAAGCCCACATGAAAGCCCTTGATAAATCTGCGTTTCAATAAAAAAATTAGCTTCTTTTTAGCTTGTTGCTAAATTGGATCCCCACGCACTAAAGTACGTGGCACTCTGCCCTTCGGGCCCCAGTAAAGGAGCGGGAGGAGCTATTGTCCGGACGAAAGAGAGAGCGGAATGAAGTTGAGGCGTACTGTCG
>CAZIRV010000158.1:0-3604 GCA_964541845.1 uncultured Planctomycetales bacterium | reverse complement strand
GGTGTTCCAATGGAACGTGGTAGCCGATAATTAGCAAAATTCGCGTTAGCCACGCGACCTTTTTTATCAAAACGCAGGTTTTCCAGAAAGGTATATCCAATGCCCATAGCCAATGAGCCTTCTATCTGCCCCTCAACGGACTGCGGATTAATGGCCTTTCCAATATCATGGGCATCCCATATTTTTAACAATTTTACCTCACCTGTTTCCGTGTTCACTTCTACTTCCGCGATTTGTGCCTCAAACCCATAACTTCCCGAGACGTTTCCTTCTCCGGATCGAAAATCAATAGGACTTGTTGGAGGGTTATAACTTCCACGTCCTATTATTTGGAGCCCATAGTTAAAAGAATAGGCTAATTCTAAGGCCTTGTCAAAGTTCATTAAAACAGAATTATCATTTTTATTAATGACCTCTTCGGCCTTAATGTCTAAATGTTCTCTATTGAGCTGGTGTTCTTTAGCCACGACATCAAGCATTTGATTTTTTGCGTCTTTTGCCGCACGGATCGTCGCATTGCCAGAAATAAACGTTACACGACTGGCAAAACTTCCTGTATCAAAAGGGGTGATTTCAGTATCCCCGGAGGTACATTTAATACGATTATAACTTACGCCAAGTTCTTGTGCCGCGATTTGTGAAAGGGCTGTATTTGATCCTTGTCCGGTATCTGCCGCGCCGGTAAATAAATAAACAGACCCATCCTCTTCGACTTTTATAATGGAGCCTGCGGATTCATGAGCTTTATACATTTTTGATCCCATAACATCAGCGGCAATTCCGATTCCGATTCCGCGTTTCAAAGCCCTTTGTTTTCCCCATTTCTTAGACCATTGAGCTGCTCTCGTGGCTTTTTCAATGCATTCCTTAAGGCCGTTTGTTGTTATTTTCATTTTATTGGTGGTTATCATATTTGGTCCGGTAATATTTTTCAAACGAAATTCTACAGGGTCCATTCCAATCCCTTCAGCGATTAGGTTCATGTGTGATTCAATCGCGAATCCGGACTGCACGCCGCCAAATCCTCTCATCGCGCCGCTAATAGGGGTATTTGTATAGACACGGTAGCCGGTGATGCGAAAATGTTCAATACGATAAACCATGAAAATACGCATGATGGCAGCGGCCAGTACGGTTGGGCCATAACTGCAATAGGCACCCCCATCGGCAATGACTTCTCCGGTAATCCCCATGAGGGTCCCATCTTTTTTCACTCCGGATTTAATTTTATAAATAATGCCATGTTTACGGCGGGAAGCTATGAATTCTTCTTCGCGATCATAACAAATTTTAACAGGAAGTCCCCCGGCCTTTTTTGATAATAAACATGCGGAAAAATCCATTGGCAGCATTTCCAGTTTTGAACCAAAACCTCCTCCAACAGCCTGTTTAATAACGCGAATATCATTAAGATTCATTTTTAATGTTTTAGCCAAAGCCTCCCGGCATTTAAAAGGCGCCTGGCTTGAGGACCATAGCGTAATTTTATTATCAAAAGTGCGCCACTGAGCAACACACACATGAGGTTCCATACACGCATGATGAGCCGCAGGCGTTCTAAAAATATCTTCCCGGACGTAATCCGCTTCTTTTATCATGCGATCAGGGTTGCCAAAATTTACAGGAAGAATAACCGCAATGTTATTAAGGGATTCATGAATTTGAGGAGCGGTTGGTTTCATGGCTTCCTCTACATCAAAAACAGCCGGAAGAACCTCATATTGAACATTGATAAGTTTGAGCGCTTTTTGCGCGGTTTCTTCATCAACAGCGGCGACCGCCGCAATTTCATCTCCAATATAACGTACTTTTTCTGACTCCAGGGCCATTTGATCAATAGTATGCGGAAAAAAATATTCGTTCGAACCAAATTTAATTTGATTCGTATCTTTCGCTGTAATGACCGCGTGGACTCCGGGTAAGCTTTCTGCCTTTGAAATATCAATGCCAAGGATTTTTGCGTGCGGATGAGGTGAGCGCAACATTTTTCCGATGAGCATATTTGGAAAATTTATATCATAAGCGTATTGAGCCTGTCCTGTCACCATTGCCATTCCATCAATTCTTGGAACGCTTTTTCCAACAGGGTCTACGTATGTTTTCATATTTTTAGTCACTTTTTATCTTTCATCACTTTCCCGGCCTGATGAACCGCTTCAAAAATTTTTGGATAACCCGCGCATCGACAGAGATTGCCATCCAACGCGTATTCAACTTCTTCCTGAGTAGGTTCGGGATTTTTATCTAATAATGCTTTGGAAGACATGATCATTCCCGGCATACAAAAACCACATTGGACAGCTCCCCGATCTAAAAAAGCCTCTTGAACGGGATGCAGGTTATCTCCGTCAGCCAGGCCTTCAATCGTTGTAATCTCCTCGCCCTGTACGTCACAGGCCAGTGTGATACAGGCTAATACGGCTTTGCCATTAATAATCACGGTACAAGCGCCACATTCAGATTCTTCACACGCTGTTTTAGTTCCTGTTAATCCAAAGTTATTACGCAGGACTTCCAGAAGGGTCTCATTACCCTTCAGCTCAATTTCATATTTTTTTTTATTAATGATAAAAGTCATTATTATTTATTTTGGTAACCGTTCAGGACACATATCCCTTTCGGGCATAAATTTAAACATAATGGTTATATACAAAAAATTTATACCTAAAAGGGATATATGCCCTGAACGGTTACTTATTTTGTTCCACTAATTCTTTAATAGCTTTTTTTAGACACACTTTAAACATATGTTTTTTATAATCGGCACCGCGTTCTTCATAAATGGCCGTATCAAGATGCTTTAAGGCCTCTTCAGATAGGTTATCTGAACTTACATTTTTATTTAAAAAATTTTCTAATATACAATCCCTTTTTACAAAATTCACGCCATTATTAATGATGACTTTTGTCTGTGTAAATCGGGTTCCTTCAAAAATAGTTTTAATAAAAAGGGTTATTAACGGAATATCCACGTTAGGAGATTTTTTGACGCGTTGATAGGAAACGGAAATTCTTTTATCACGTTTAATCGTGATGCCGGTAAAAATTTTATCTGTTTTAGCTTCCTTTTGAAAGAACTCTTCTGCTGAGAAGGTTTCTTCCTCTTTTTTAGAGTTCACAAAATGCATTTCAGCCTCAAGACCGGTCATGATGGCCGGCAGTTCTGTCCAGGTATAGCGGCATGTTAGATTTCCCCCAACAGTGGCCATGTTTCGAATAGGGGTTGTCGCAATATCTTTTGTTATTTTTCTTAAAATTGAACAATTATCTGTTAAAAGGTCAGAATTAAATAAATCAGATAGGGTTACCATTGATTTAATAGTAAAGGTTTCATTATTTATGAATATTCCCTGTAATTCTTTAACTTTTCGAAGACTAATAATATTTTTCGGTGTTTTTGTGCCTTTTTTCTTTAATAGTTTTAAACGCCCGAGAAGGAAAGTTCCTCCTGCGTTGATTTTCACATTATCCAGATTCGCGTATAATTGTACTGCCTCGGATAAATTTTTAGGTGTATGAAGTATAAATGGATTCAGAAGCATATCAAGCAATAGTATACCAAAAAAATATTCTTACGCAATTCTATTTTTCTTCGGTTTTTGTC
>CAZIRV010000157.1:0-3703 GCA_964541845.1 uncultured Planctomycetales bacterium | reverse complement strand
AAAATTAAAAACTTAACTAACATATAAATCTATCTAGTAATGTACTGATGAGAGCAGAAATTGATCATGTAACGGCTAGTCAATTTTAGCTAAATATAAGTACAATAGCAAAATTGATGTAGAGTGGAATGATTAATTTCTGCTCTCATATATAAATTTTATTTTTTAATCAACCAATCATATCCTTTTTCTTCAACTTCCAAAGCCAACTCTTTTCCTTTAGATTCAATAATTTTACCGTCATATAGAATATGCACAAAATCCGGAACTATATAATTTAATAAGCGTTGATAATGCGTAATAACCAACATCGCGTTATTTTTATTTCTTAATTTATTCACCCCATCAGCCACAATACGCATGGAATCAACATCCAATCCTGAATCTGTTTCATCCAAAACGGCTAAACGAGGATTTAAAACCGCCATTTGTAAAATCTCATTACGTTTTTTTTCTCCACCGGAAAAATCAACGTTCACTGGACGGTTAAGAAATTTATCATCCATTTCTAAAAACTTCATTTTGCCACGCACATACTCATCAAAATCCAAAGGATCCATTTCTTCAGCACCCTGATGTTTACAGATTTCATTAAAAGCTGCCTGTAAAAAAACGGCTGTATTAACCCCTGGAATTTCAACCGGATATTGGAATGCCAAAAAAACACCTTCTCTTGCCCTCTCTTCCGGTTCCATTTCTAAAATGTTTACTTTTTTTAAATTAATATCATAAAGGATTTCTCCTTCCGTCACATGATAATCAGGATGCCCCGCGATGACCTTGGATAAAGTGCTTTTTCCTGATCCATTAGGCCCCATAATCGCATGCACTTCTCCAGCCTTCACACTAAGGTTAAGCCCTTTTAATATCTCAGTCCCCGCGACTTCTGCATGTAAATTCTTGATTTCAATCATTTATAATTCCCCTATACTGGGCGGGGCAACCCCGCCCCTACTTTTATCCTACACTTCCCTCTAACTTCATTTCCAAAAGTTTTACCGCTTCCACGGCAAATTCCATAGGAAGCTCTTTAAATACTTCTTTACAAAATCCATTAATAATTAATGCAATGGCTCCTTCCATATCTAATCCTCGTGACATCAAATAAAAAATTTGATCGGCATTAATTTTAGAAGTAGAAGCTTCATGTTCAATGACTGCTGTATTATTTTTCACCTCTATATATGGAAACGTATTAGCACTGCATTTATTTCCTACTAACATCGAATCACATTGCGAAAAATTACGCGCGCCATCAGCAGACGGTAAAATTTTCACTAACCCCCGATAGTTATTATTTGATTCATCGGTCGAAATTCCTTTAGATATAATCGTGCTCCTTGTATTTTTTCCAATATGAATCATTTTTGTTCCCGTATCTGCCTGCATTTTATTATTTGTCAACGCAACAGAATAAAACTCACCTACAGAATTATCCCCTTGAAGAATGCAGCCTGGATATTTCCATGTAATAGCGGAACCTGCTTCTACTTGTGTCCAGGAAATTTTAGAGTTTCGTCCGGCACATTTACCTCGCTTGGTAACAAAGTTATAAATTCCACCTATGCCTTCTTTATTTCCGGAATACCAATTTTGAACCGTTGAATATTTAATCTCCGCGTTATTCATCGCGATCAGTTCCACGACAGCCGCATGAAGCTGATTTTCATCACGCATAGGGGCTGTACACCCCTCTAAATAACTCACATAACTGTCATCTTCTGCCACAATAAGAGTACGCTCAAATTGACCGGATTCTGCCGCGTTAATACGAAAATACGTTGAAAGTTCCAACGGACTGCGCACACCTTTAGGAATAAAACAAAAAGATCCATCTGTAAAAACCGCCGCGTTAAGTGCCGCAAAATAATTATCTGTATGGGGAACTACCGAGCCCAAATACTTCTTAACTAAATCAGGATGATTTTTAATAGCCTCGGATATGGAACAAAAAATAATTCCGACTTTGGCCAATTCTTCTTTGTGCGTTGTCCCAACGGAAACACTATCAAAAACGGCATCCACGGCCACACCTGATAAACGTTTTTGTTCCGTCAAAGGGATTCCTAATTTGCTAAATGTTTTTAGAAGCTCCGGATCTACTTCATCCAGACTTTCTAACTCTTTCTTTTGAATTTTAGGGGCACTATAATAACTAATATCCTGATATTTAATAGGACCATATTTAAAATTAGGCCAATGAGGCTCTTTCAATGTCTGCCAATGACGGAAGGCTTTTAATCTGTATACTCTCATCCAATCAGGCTCATTTTTCTTCTCAGAGATCAAACCAACAATTTCTTCATTCAGTCCCTTAGGAATACTATCCGTTTCAATATCCGTAACAAATCCATACTTATATTCTCGACTGGAAAGAGCGTTTTCTTCAACAGTGTGTTCATTTAACAGCTTGTCATCCATAATTTTTTTCATTTTGAATCAAAGGTTTGTATGACAATAACCAGTGCATATTTAATAAAATGCACTGTCAACAAATAGGTTAAAGTGTATCGGGTATTTATTTACAAACCCCAATTAAATCACTAATTTTGATCCCATTAAAAAAACCAATCACTTTGTCATTCAATGTTCCCATAGGCTCACTAATTTGACATGTCTCGGAAATAATACACTGCGAATCGTCTCCTTGAACACAATTCGTAATTTCAATGGGACCAATAATCATATCTGAAAGCTCTCTTAAAGAAATTTTAGTTAAATCCTTAATAATTTGATAACCCCCATAAGCCCCTTGTTCCGCCTGCAAAACACCATTCTGAGTCATAACCTGCAGGACCCTTGAAGTCGGATCAAATGGTGTTTGATAGACAGAGCAAATTTCTTTTGCTGAGGTCAGGTCTCCTGAACCCTTTGTTCCCATATACTTCAATGCCATTAAAGCATATTCAATTTTTCGATTAACTTTAAACATATTGTGCCGGCACATTGTCAGGTAAATTTTTAGTTTTTTGGAAAAGATCTTAACGCACGGTCTAAAGATTCTTCTCTTTGGCTGAGTCCTTATCTTTTCCAAAAAATTAAAAATTTACCTGACAATGTGCTATTGAGCCTTAATCAGCCAATACAACACTGACTTGGGGATGAAACTGTTCTTTTAAAATATTTTCGATAGCATACAAGGTTCCCATTGACGCGCTCGGGCATGATCCACAAGCCCCCTGATAAAATATTTTAACAACATTATCTTTATAACCAACCACATTTACATCCCCCCCGTCCATCTGTAATGCCGGACGTATGGTTTGCTCTAAAATTGTATTAATCCTCTCCAAATCATTCTGATCTCCTGCTATAAAAATAGATTCTGGTTTAGATGGAGTCACTGAAAAATCCGGATTATGATTTTTAAAATTTTCTAATATCACAGTTCGAATTTTTGATTCTAAATTACCCCAATCCGCGTTCCCATCCTGGGTCACCGTAATATAATTATCAAAAAAATAGACCTCTCTGACATACGTATCAGATTCAAAAATCGCTCTCGCCAGAGGATTATCTTCCGCAGCCTCAATCCCTTTATAGGTAATATTCCCCTCTGTTTTCACTGGTTTATCTAAAACAAATTTCAGCGCGTTTGGATTCGGTGTGCTCTGTATCATTAACTGTGTGTCCATAAAAATCTCCTCTAAAAATTAATGTAACTGTTCACGTAACAATATAGTTCGTAGGGGCGGGCCTTGCG
>CAZIRV010000156.1:0-3753 GCA_964541845.1 uncultured Planctomycetales bacterium | reverse complement strand
CAATCTTTATCGTTACTACTTTTTTATTTACCCCCTTTCATTTTTTATTTGTAAAACCTTTTCCATTTAAATTTCTAACAAAGAATATCGAATAGATGTAGCATAATTTCCAGGTACCATTTTGGGATAGGGTCGTAATTGATAAATCACCTTAAACCGCGCTGAAGACCCTTGTTTGTCCGATGAATAAATGGGTGTACTTTTTTCAGAAACAGGAACAAAATCATGAAACTTAACATTTCCGGCAGTTCCTTTAATAAAAATTTCTTTCATTGTAAAATAATCCTGAACAAATTCTTTTCCTTTTTCATTAGCAAGACTAAAATCAACATCCTGATTAACGAGGTAGGGTTTTCCTAAGTTAGATTTTACATCAACCACCACTTCACGGGTTTGTGGAGGGCCGTTGGGAAGTAAGTTTTTAAAACTAACCCCCTCATCAGGGAAATTTACAGTCATTTTAAAAATAGGTTGAATAGAAACATGAATGCTGATATTAAAATTCTTTTTTATGTTATCTGAAATGACAAGGTAACGCAATGTTCCTTGATACCGGGCGGCTTTTAGATTCTCGATTTCTTCCATATTAAGCGCGTAATGTATCGTGATCGTATTTGTTTGGACCTTGCCGGAATAAATAAGTTTTTTTTGTGGATCTATATCAGAAAGTGTTTGATAGCGGCTTTCCCCTTCTTTAGGGGAATCTACATAAAATTGAACACTTTGGGGACCTAATTCCTGAAACAATTCGTCTTTGAGGGGTTCGAGTACTTCTTGATATATTTGGACGTCATGGGCAAATTGATCATTAAACGTAATTTTAAAAAATCCGGATGTTTGTTCTGAACGGTTAGAGTTTAAGCGGACCAAGTTTTCTCCGGAAGACCCTCTAGTGGTTATCTTCAACTCTCCGGAAGATTCTAAGGATACGTTTAAAACAGTTTCATTCTGAGTGCCGGAACCGATGGAACGGACCGTGTAGAGGATTTTTCCCTGAAAATTTCCAAATCGTGTTAATTGGTCGGGTACTATTTTATAATATACCGTAAAAGCGTCACTACTGCCTAAAGGGTCTGATGTGTAAAATAGTTGTTCCGCGAATCCTAGAGGTTGCTTATTTTCAAAGTAAAGTGTTCCGGAACTATTGGATCCTGACTGGGTCGTAAAGAAAATCACCTGACCATCCAGTATCTCTCCTTTTTCATTTTCTAAAGGTTCCAGTAATCTTTGTGTTACCTGATACTGTTTGGGTTCCGTTGAGATAATACGAAAACGCACTTCTTTATCCTGAACGGCGAATCGATCATCCACACGGCCAAACCGAATGCGGTTAATGCCATCCTCCGGAATCACATTCATCGTCACTGCCGCCGAAACATCAGAGCCCATTCCACAAAGTAAACTTATTGTGATAAAACAGGTTAGGACTGTGCTGAAATTTACTTTCATATTAAATAATAATTTTAACCGCTTTTATTATATATATAATATGAATTGTGTAAACTATGTTTTTTTTGCAGGGCAAACGCATCAAAACAGCTTTAAAAGTTTCGCAAAAAATTCTTGATAAGTGCATATATTTAGTACATACTTATATGTATAATATTGCATATAAAAAAAGAATATAGGAGGGAGACATGAGGACTACACTCAATATTGAGGATGCGTTATTGAAAAAGGCTTCCCGGTTAACGGGAATTAAGGAAAAAACCTCTCTTGTGAGGCGCGGTCTCGAAGTTTTAATTTCATTGGAAAGTAGTCATCGGTTAGCACGATTAGGAGGGTCAGAGAAAGCGTTGCAATCTATTTCGAGAAGGCGATAAAAGGATAATAAATGGTTTTAGTAGATACATCGGTGTGGATAGATCATTTTCGATCTGGTAATTCTAAACTGGAGAAATTATTGAATGATGGCGATGTCCTTTGTCATCATTTTATTATTGGTGAACTTGCCTGTGGAAATATTAAGAATAGAAAAGAAATACTCTCTTTATTGTCCGCGCTTCCAACGGCTATTATGGGCGGACATCAGGAAATCTTAAGATTTATTGAAATTAAGAAATTGATGGGAAAGGGTCTAGGCTATATTGATGTGCATCTTCTCGCGGCAGCCTTTCTTTCAAACGCGGCCCTTTGGTCCCTGGACAAGAGATTGAACGCGATAACATTAGAACTAAAAGTAGAGTTTAATATCAAATCTATTAAATAATACTAATTACGTTAAATAATGACCAAAACCTATTTTGCTGTGTCTCGTTGAAGCGTCGGGACAAGCAAAATGAATCTTGGTCATTAATGGAATTGGTATAAGTAGAAAATTATAGGTGACCCCATTTTTTTCTAACAAAAATTATTGATGGCCGTTTTTACCTAAAATACATAAAATCTTTACGAGCCCATCCACTGGGAAATTTTGAGTAGAGATGTCCGTAAAGAGGGGTTCCATTTAAGACAATTCCATTAATCGTGTGTAATAGAGAACGGCCTTGATTGGCATCATAAACATTCCCTGACCAGGGGGTTGATCCTAACGTGAGCCAATACTGACGGGCACCTATTCCTGCATCCCATGTAAAAGTTATGTTCTCGGTGGTGAGGGTTGTATTAGGGGCAGGGTTTTGGATTTGAGCGGGGACTTGTAGAGGTGCCGGGATGGTATCCAGGCGTTGATAGACATATTCTTCATAAAACCACCCTGCAAGGAATTTTGAATATAATCGCACATAAACAGGGCTGCCATTGAGTTGTATTCCGGAGATTGTTTTGGATAAACCGCTCCCTTGATTAGCATCGTAAATGTTTCCGGATCCTTGCGTAGTCCCAATCGTTAACCAATATTGACTCACACCTGTTCCCGTGTCCCAGGTGAACGTCACCTCTTCGGATGTAAGGGTTGTGCCTGCTACTGGAGTTTGCATGGTAGCAGGCGTTTCAACAGGAGGGGTTATGTTATCGGCACGTTGATAAACATAATCTTTATAAGCCCATCCGGACGGAAAACGCGAATACAGACGCACATACAGAGGAAAGCCGTCTAGCGAAAGACCGTTAATCGTTTGATCCAAATGCGTGGATTGATTAGCATCATAGATATTGCCTGTCCCTTGTCTCGATCCAATCGTCAGCCAATATTGAAGGACTCCTGTTCCTTTATCCCAAGTAAACGTCACCTCTTCGGTTATGAGAGTTGTGCCTACTGTCGGAGTTTGTATTTTAGCAGATATTTCAACCGGAGCAGGGGCGGCATTGATACGTTGATAAACATAATCTTCGTAGATCCATCCTGTTGAGAAACGGGAATATAAGCGCACATATAGAGGAAGGCCGTCTAATGGAAGATCGCTAATCGTTTGGTTTAAATGTGTTGTCTGATTAGCATCATAAATATCGCCTGTCCCTTGTGTTGATCCGATTGCCAACCAATATTGGCTAGCCCCGATTCCCTGATCCCAGGTGAATGTTATTTCAGAGGACTCTAGCGTCGTTTCCACTGTGGGCGAAATCATTTGGGCCGCTTTATTTTCAGGAGTAAATTTTTTCTGAAGGGTAAAATAGGCCTGCCGTGGGGTCAACTCATCCGGACCCATAGAATTGACAGCGTTTGGCGCAATAGCCATTAGACCCCACCATTCTTCATTAGAATATTGATCGGGTGCCGGTGGGGTCCAATCAATATAACCGTCTTGAGGACAATCTAAATCTCTTGGGGCAAATCCAAAATAGTTATGCCCTTCATAATTAAATTTGAGACAT
>CAZIRV010000155.1:0-3758 GCA_964541845.1 uncultured Planctomycetales bacterium | reverse complement strand
TATGGTAAAGATTGGTGAGCATATAAGGTATGTTCCAAGCGAATCATGGGTTAGTACATTTATATGTCATGATGATAATTTTGGATCACATTTTTGTTTGCCGAGAAGGTATTTGTCGAGTGACAATAATATATTGGTTATTGCATTTCAACCAAATAGTGCAAAGTTTGATGGAATATCAGCAGAGACTATAGCAATAGATTATTTGTATAAAATTGCTTATAATTTTCCAGCAAACCCAGAAGCGAGATGGCTTAAACGTTTAAAAGATGCCATTTATATTGAAAAGGGCTGGGTTGTATTGAGGGCGATTTATCTTTCCGGGGATCAGTATATTGAACATTTGAAGGAATTAAAAGGATGGGAGGGAGAAGTAATAGTTCCTGAATTAGTAGAGAAATTAAAAAAGACTATGACAGGTACTTATTGGATGGTTGAAATATCATTGCCAGAATTGTTCCCGTCTAATAGAAGAAAGCTCGGTGAAGTAATTATTGATGCGGAAAAGCCATTGTCTTCTGATTTTCCAGCTTCATCATGTCTTTATGCAAGGTTGCCAGGCGGTTTATATGTTTTAGGGGAGGATGAAAACAAGAAAATGTATGTGCTAAAAGTTGATCCTGGAATAAAAACTCATACTGAATTGTATGCAAATATAGCGCCCAAATAGTGCCCATAGTACATCCGTATCCCGGCACCTCCATTATATGTTAAGAGACCTGCGCGTAAATCAAGCACTTATTTACGCGCAGGTCCTAAGTCCTATGGAATACTTATTGCAACATCAAACACATAAAAGGCTCTCCTCCGGAGCTATAAATCCTCGGGGGGCGACGCTTAAAAAAGACGGAGTGAATTTTTCGTTATTTTCAAGGTATGCTCAGGAAATTTATCTTCTTTTATTTGCCCCTTCGGAATCCGATCCCGTAGATATTATTAAACTGAACCGTTCAGGAAACTTATGGCATGTTTATGTGCGGGGTGTTACAGCAGGGCAGTTATATGGATATAAAGTAAAAGGTCCTTACGCTCCGGCGCAGGCAATGCGATTTAATGAGTATAAACTCCTTATTGACCCTTACGCGAAGGCTTTGACTGGAAAACATCAAAATATTGATAGTTTATTGCAGGCCTATGATTGTAATGCCGAAGGAAAAGATCTGGTGAAAGACCTTCGGGATAACACATCTATTGTTCCAAAGTCCATTGTGATTAATGACGCCTTCGATTGGCAGGGAGACAAGTCTCCTGCTATTGCGTTTGAAGATTTGATTATTTATGAAGTTCATCTTAAAGGATTTACAGCACACGCCTCATCAAATGTCGAGTACCCGGGAACATACCTGGGTTTTATTGAAAAAATTCCTTATCTCCTGGAACTTGGAATTAATGCTGTTGAGTTATTGCCCATTCATGAATTCTATATCTCAGATCATTTGCAGAAGAATAATTTAAAAGAGTATTGGGGATATAATACGATTGGATATTTTGCGCCGGAATCCTCTTATGGTACAGGGCGTTTTCCCGGATGTCAGGTAGAGGAATTTAAAACGCTTGTTCGTGAACTTCATAAGGCAGGAATTGAGGTAATTCTAGATGTTGTGTTTAATCATACAGGAGAAGGGAACGAATTAGGACCAACACTTTGTTTTAAGGGGTTGGATAACAGTACATTTTACGCATTGCACGGATCCAGAGAAGAGCCTTACCGTTATTACAAGCAACACGCGACCGGCTGTGGAAATACATTGAATGTAGAGCGCGCGGCAGTGCGTCATGGAATTCTTGATTCATTGCGCTATTGGGTGAAAGAAATGCATGTGGATGGTTTCCGTTTTGATTTAGCGCCTGTCTTGGCCTGGGGAAAAGGGCGATTCAGAAAAGATTCTCAATTTTTAAAGACTATTTCTAGTGACCCTGTTTTAAAAAATATCAAAATGATTGCAGAGCCCTGGGATTTGTCAACATATCAGTACGGAAGTTTTCCATCGGAATGGTTGGAGTGGAACGATCGGTTTCGAAATACGGCACGTAAATTTATGAAAGGGGACTCTCAGGAGATTAATGATTTGGCTCAGGTATTGACGGGGTCGCAGGAAATGTATACGGTGGCCGGCAAACATCCTTACAGTAGTGTGAATTTTATTACTTGTCATGATGGTTTTACATTAAAAGATTTGTTTTCTTACAATGAAAAACATAATGAAGCGAACCAAGAGGATAATCGTGATGGTTCTGATAATAATGATTCATGGAATTGTGGGGTTGAAGGGGAAACACAAGATGAGGAAATTATTGAATTCAGGAAACAAATGATTAAAAATTCGCTCTGTTGTTTATTTTTTGCTTTAGGTACACCAATGATATTAGGGGGAGATGAATTTTTAAGAACGCAGCAGGGGAATAATAACGCGTATTGTCAGGATAACGCGATCAGTTGGTTTGACTGGAGCGGTCTTGCAAAAAACGCGGATATTTTTGAGTTTTGTAAAGAACTTATTTTATTCCGAAAGAGATATTCTATTTTAAAAAAGACAGAGTTTTTATCTGATGAAGAAACTTGTTTTGAACCTGTTCCTGACGTTTTGTGGTTTGGAAAAAATCTTGATAAACCTGACTGGGATGATCCTCTGCAAAAAATATTATGTTATCAGCTCATCGGGGCCAGGAGTTTTTCGGACAAAAATGATTACCATTTATTTTTTATTTTTAACGCGGATTCCCAGGCGCATGTGATTCAGCTACCTTGTTATGTTGGGGCAAAATGGTATAGGGTTATCGATACCAGTTTTGGGCAGGGAGAGGATTTTTGTAAAGATGGAAAAGAAAAATTTCTTGAACCTTCCGACCGTTATCCCGTCAATTCCAGAAGTGTGGTGCTTCTCTTAGGAAAATATGATTTTTTGTAACCGTGACGGTTACAATTTTTTTTGTAAGATAATCATTTGACAGGCCTTTGTAAATTTAATACTATTTTTAGTAGAGTTCAATTTTTATAAAGGTGGTGTTTATGGAATCAATTGATTGGAGATTAATAAAAGTTTTGGTTGTTGATGATGATAGAATGATTCAAAAGATGCTCGCGAAGTTTTTTGAAAAAATCGGATGTGTTGGAGCCTACGCGTCCAATGGGGTTGACGCAATAAAATTTGTGAAGAGGTATAGTTTTGATGTGTGTTTTATGGATTTATTCATGCCGAAAATGGGGGGTGTTGAGGCGACACAGATTATTCATGAAAAAGTAGATTCCAAGCTTCCCATCATTGCTTTGACAGCCTCTTGTATGCACGCGGATAAGGAAAAATGTAAAGATATCGGTATGCAGGATTATATTCAAAAACCGGTTAGCCTTGATGTGATTAAAGGTGCTATTGAACAGTATGGCGTTAAAAGTGAAGAGTAGTTTAAAATAAAAAAATTTGCAATCTCTTCAAAGTGTTTTATACTTCAAGTAGTAAAAAATTTTAGTTCCGATAAAGGCAAACCTGTCGTAAGGCAGGGACGCAAAGCCACGGATCCTAAGAAAAAAGGATAGCCGGGTTACCGATATATGATAACTTTATAGATAGTGCCTGAGCACTGTCTGGATAGGCTTATTTCCAATTCTTGGGGAATAAGCTTTTTTTATTTTTTAATGTACAGGAATTTCAAAGTTAGTCATTCCTGGACATCTGGTGGAAGTTTGAAGGGGGTGCAGGTACCCTTTTCAAGGGGTAACCGACTCCGCCAGAAGCAGAGTCTCCATAGGGGAAGAGCCC
>CAZIRV010000154.1:0-3862 GCA_964541845.1 uncultured Planctomycetales bacterium | reverse complement strand
CCATAAGTTAGTTAGCGGATTACCGCTAACTAACTTATGGTTTTGATGAACGTCCCCTCCTATTATTTAATTTTTTGCAATTTCCACAAGTCGCTTAAAGGCTTCCGGAGAGCTAATCGCTAACTCCGCAATGGTCTTCCGGTTAATATCCACTTTCGCATCAATTAACCCTTTAATAAACCGACTGTACGTAACGCCTTCTCCCTGACAAGCCGCGCTAATTCGAATAATCCAAAGACGTCGAAATTCCCGTTTACGAACTTTACGATCACGAAATTGATACGCCAGGCCTTTGACAACAGACTTTTTAGCTTGTCTATAATTAGTACTTCGTTTACCAAATTGCCCTTTAGCGGCCTTTAAAACCGCTTTTTTTCTTTTATGTGCGGTCACACAACTTTTAATTCTAACCATAAGGCAACAACCTCCTTATTTTTTTAGCATCGCAGCTGGAAACATACGAACTTTTTCGCAAATTTCGTTTAGCCTTACGAGTCATTTTTCCTAAAATATGTCCTCGCCGAGCACTACGTTTCTTTAATTTTCCGCTTTTTGTTATTTTAAACCGCTTCGCGGCTGATTTATTAGTTTTTAATTTCGGCATTTTTTCTCCTGTTTCATGAGGCTGTCCGAGAAGGAGATTTTTGTCCAAACCTGCGTTGCAAGACTCAAGAAAAGCCTCAACGTACAACAATGTACGCCTCCAGTATTTCTTTCGTCTTGCGCCTTGTTCTGAACAAAAATCTCCTTCTCGAACAGCCTCCTATACTTTAGATGCGAGGGGATTCATAAGAACAAACATGCTCCGCCCTTCCATTGAAGGACCACTATCCGGCTGGCCACAAGCAGCAAGATCTTTAATTGCTCTTTCTAAAATTTCCCGCCCTAATTCCCTATGGGTTATTTCTCTCCCTCGAAACATCATTCTAAATTTAACCTTATCTTTTTTTTCTAAAAACTCTGCTGCTTTTTTCATCTTGATTTGATAGTCACCCACTCCTATACGCGGCCTTAATCGAATTTCTTTCAAATGTGTAACATGATGTTTTTTCTTTACCTTGCGTTCTTTCTTTTCCTGGTCATATTTAAATTTACTATAATCCATAATCCGACAAACCGGTGGTTTGGCTGTCGGCGCAATTTCAACCAAATCTAACTCGTGTTCCTTAGCAAGGTCTAATGCTCTTTTTATAACAACAACTCCCAACTGCTCTGCCGCCGGCCCTATAACACGAACCTCTGCTGCTCTGATCCGGTCGTTAATGCGAATGTACTTTTGAATAATGCACCTCCTGATTAAGGTTTGTACGAAAAATTCCTATTTAATACTAATTCCATTAAATAATTTCTCTATTTTAAGGTGGCTATTCTCGTTGATGCGTCGAGAAAAGCAAAATGGTTTTGGGTCATTATTTAATGGATTTGGTCTTACCACTGAAAAATAATTTAAAGTCTCTTCGTTATTTATTTACAACCCCTCACTGTTTACCCGTTGAATAAAATCACTAACTGTTAATACGCCTTGATCACCTTTACCATATTGACGCACAGAAACTTTTTTATCCTGAATCTCTTTATCTCCAACAATTAACAGATAAGGAATCTTTTTTATTGTCCCTTCTCTAATGCGTTTATTCAAACTCTCATTACGCTGGTCAATTATAACCCGTAACCCCTGGTTTTGTAAATCTTCTTTTACAGTATTGGCGTACGCGTTATGCATGTCTTTTATTGGTATTATTATAACCTGCGTCGGGGCCAACCACAAAGGAAACGCTCCTCCATAATGCTCAATCAATGTCCCAATAAATCTCTCAACGCTACCCAAAATAGCCCGATGAATCATAATGGGCCGCGCATCTTCCCCCTCTTCATTCACATACGTTAAGCCAAACCGTTCGGGTAAAGAAAAATCACATTGTATCGTTGCGCATTGCCATTCCCGTTTAAGTGCATCTCTTAATTTAATATCAATCTTGGGTCCATAAAAAGCGCCATCCCCTTCATTAACCTGATACTCCAGCTTTTTTTCTTTTAGAGCATCTTCCAAAGATTTTGTCGCTGCATCCCAGTTTTCTAACGATCCAATAAAATCTTCCGGTCTGGTGCTTAACTCAATGGTCATATCCTTAAAACCAAAATCATGCATAACATTAAACATAAAATCAATAACACTCACGACTTCTGTTTTAACCTGATCTTCCCGGCAAAAAATATGAGCATCATCTTGTGTAAACCCCCTAACTCTTAAAAGCCCATGAAGAACACCTGTTTTCTCCTGACGATAAACCGTGCCCAATTCAAAAAAACGTACTGGTAAATCTCTATAAGAACGTATTCGGGATTTGTAAATCAAACTATGCCCAGGGCAATTCATCGGCTTAACCGCATATTCTTCACCGTCCACTTCAAAAAAATACATATTTTCTCTGTAGTGTTCAGAATGCCCACTTTGATCCCAAAGCTTTCCCTTCAAAATATGCGGTGTCATAACCAGATCATAACCATGTTTAATATTTTGTTCCTCTATATAATTTTCAATAATTTTGCGTAACATCGCTCCTGCCGGATGATAAAACACTAAACCTGCCCCTGCCGACTCAGGATAAAAATTAAAAAGATCTAATTGAACTCCTAATTTACGATGGTCTCTCTTTTGAGCTTCTTCTAAAAGATGAAGGTGTTCTTTCAATTCTTCCTGAGTAAAAAAACACGTCCCATAAATTCGCTGTAATCGTGCGTTATTTTCATTACCTCGCCAATAGGACCCCGCAACAGATAACAATTTAAAGGCCTTTATTTCACTCGCATTTTCTACATGAGGTCCTTTGCATAAATCCAGAAAATTTTCTCCTGTTTTATAAATAGAAATTTTCTCATCTTCAATCCCTTTAATTAACTCCACCTTATATTTTTCATCCTGTTTTTTAAAAAAATTGACCGCCTCCTGCTTTGACATAAAACTTTGCGTAAAAACCGGTTTTTGCTCAATAATACGGCGCATCCGTTTCTCAATTTTTTTTAAATCAATATCTATAAAGGGCTCTGGTTTATCAAAATCATAATAAAACCCATTTTCAATAGCCGGACCTATAGTCACTTTTACTTCAGGCCAAAGCTCTTTTACTGCCTGAGCCATTACATGAGAACAGCTATGCCGCAATCTATCTAAATCTGTTTTATAGTCCATTTTATTTTTTGTAACTGTTCATCTCTCCTCTCCCTTTGGGAGAGGACTTTGCCGAAGGCAAATAGGTGAGGGCTATTGATGTATTCGCCAATTTTCCCTCACCCTAACCCTCTCCCGGATGGAAAGGGAACTATCATGCACGGATGATCTTTTTTATCCTGGTGGGCGATACAAGATTCGAACTTGTGACCTCTACCATGTCAAGGTAGCACTCTAACCAACTGAGCTAACCGCCCATACCGTTAATTAGTGTCCCCTGAAAAATGGCTTTTGCCACTTCAACAAGGCATAAGCATCAGTGAAAAGACTCAACATCCAAACTCCTCACTTCGCTCGTCAGACAATGGATGTTTAAAGCGTCTTTGCCCTGAAACTGATACGCCATGCAGCCGTTCTAAAAGCAATTTTTCAGGGGACACTAGTTATCAATATCAAAATGGGCAAGGTGGGAGTCGAACCCACACGGCCTTACGGCCATTGGATTTTAAGTCCAACGTGTATGCCATTCCACCACTTGCCCAAATCATTTTTTTTGGAGGCGTGGAGCGGGATCGAACCGCTGAATAAAGGTTTTGCAGACCTCCGCCTTACCACTTGGCCACCACACCTTATATTTTACCACTACCTCTTAAATCTATACTCATTATATATCCAAAATCTGAAAAACACTTT
>CAZIRV010000153.1:0-4045 GCA_964541845.1 uncultured Planctomycetales bacterium | reverse complement strand
ACTACCTCGGAGCAAGCCCACGAGGTATTGACCTAAATATTTACAAACGAGGCAAACCTCGGGAAATTAAACCCAGTTTAAAGATTGGCAGAATAATTTTTTTGGCCAATCTCTTAATTAAAGATGCTTTCGAATTCTTTCGGCAATCCGGGACAATTCTTCATTTTCAGCCGATTTAGCATTAGCAAAATTTAAATCCTGGATTGCTTCCATGGGGATTAAATGAATATGGGCATGGGGGACTTCAAGACCTGCCACCATAATACCTATCCGTTTACATTCAATTTCTTTTCTAAGTAATAACGCTACTTTTTTCGCGAACACCATTAAACCACTCAATAACTCATCACTCAAATCAAAAATATAATCAATTTCTTGCTTGGGAATAACCAATGTGTGCCCTGGCTTAATTGGTCGCACATCAAGAAAAGCTAAATATTTTTTATCTTCCATAATCTTGTGGCAGAAAACTTCCCCTTTGACAATTTTAGTAAATAAGCCGACCATTGCTTTACCCTTTGGTTAATAATTTATCCGTAAACTGAAAACTTTCTCTTATTTGTTTAATTAAAAATTTATACTTATCCCATTGTTCTTTCGGATGAACAGAAAATAATACCGCATATAATTCCGAATTATGCATAAAATAATAATCTAATAATCTCCGCCCTGAATATTGTTTTGAAAAAGCCTTAACCTGAATGGCTTTTTTATCTCCAAAGGTCTTCCATCCGGTTTCAAAACCATCAGCATAAAGCCCTTTTTCGTCCAACAACGATTTTGTTAACTGTTCTAAAAAAATAATATTTGAATCGATTTTTGTAATAGTTAACGTCACAGCAGGTTCGGAAGAAATAATCATAAGGACGGCATTATCAATATCACGGCGTTTCCATTGGGGAGAACAAAAATAACGAATCCCTAATTCTTCATTTTCACAAAAATGCCGATTAACCTTTATTGCAGGAGGCTTCGTTTCTGCAAATGATGGCTGAGGAAATAACAAGACTAATAAAAAAAATAAAATAATAAACATAAGGTTACTATTCTACCATGAAACATTCCAAAATACAAAAAAAAAGGCCATCCGCAAATGAATGACCTTTTTATGCTATCAACTAATACCAAATCCGATTTTACTTTTCTCGACGCTTTAACGGGAATAACAGAGCTAACAATAGTACAATTATTTAATGAAATTGGTATATACCCGGTTAGGCCTCTTCAGAAAAATATGTCTTTAACCCCTCTTCATTCGGCTTCATGGATTTTTCGCCTTCGCGCCAATTAGCAGGGCAAACTTCCCCATGCTCTTCTGTAAATTGTAAGGCTTCCACCAAACGAAGCGCTTCATCTACATTACGTCCTAATGGCAAATTATTCACTAATTGATGCTGAACGACCCCTTCTTTATCAATTAAAAACAATCCACGTAAAGCAGCGCCAAGGTCATCAATTAAAACATCATAATCTTTGGCAATCGTTTTATTAAAATCTGAAACAATGGGATAAGTCACCCCCTGAATTCCTCCTTGCGCCTTTGGTGTGTTTAACCATGCTACATGAGAAAACCAGGAGTCTGTAGAAACCCCTATCACCTGAGTGTCGCGTTTTTCAAATTCTGCTAACTTTGCCTGAAACGCATGAAGCTCTGTCGGACAAACAAAAGTAAAGTCCAATGGATAAAAAAATAAAACAATATATTTTCCCTTAAAATCCGAAAGCTTAAAATCCTCCTTAACTTCTCCACCATTAATTACTGTTTTAGCCGTAAAATCCGGTGCTGATTTTCCTACAAGAACCATATTATTCCTCCTTGTAATTCTGTTAATAAATCAATAATAGCACTAAATTCCTAAATCCATTCACATCATATATTTTTTTAAAAAGATGTCAATAATAAAATAAGTATAAATTTGACTTATTTTTTTGACTTTCCCACAAATCCATGTATACTCTCATTTATGAAAAATCATGTCCTTATTTTTGACTTTGACGGGACGATTGCTGATACGTTTCAATTTATTCTTGATTTAAGTGAGCAACTCGCGAAAGATTTTCACTTTAAAAAAATTAAACCTCAAGAAATTGATCAACTAAAAAATAATACTCTCACACAAACCATTCAACATCTCAATATCCCTATTCTTAAAATTCCTTTGATCCTTGCCCGCACCCGAAAAGAAATTCACAAAAATATTACTCAAATTGAACCGATTAAAGGCCTGGCAGACGTTCTTCTTCAAATAAAAAACCTTGACATAAAAATGGGTATCCTCTCCTCTAACTCAACGAAAAACATCAAAAAATTTCTAAAAAATCATAATCTCGATCTATTTGACTTTATCAACTCTTCATCAAAACTTTGGGGGAAAAATCATAGTTTAACACGTATTATTAAACGCAATCGCCTTCCTTTTAAAAAAATTCTCTATGTTGGAGATGAAACACGTGATATCGAAGCCGCAAAAAAAATTGGCATTAAATCGATTGCAGTCACATGGGGTTATAATTCCGCCAAAGCCCTCAAAGCCAAAAAACCGGACTATCTTGTTCATACGCCTAAACAATTAATTCAACTATTTTCGTGAATATTCCGCAAAATAGTAAGTAATATTATTCTCGTTGTGGCAGGAAGAATAACCTGTTCTCTCAAAATTTTCTTCAAAAACAGGGAAAAAGGTGTCGCACTGAAAAGATTGATTGATGTGTGTCACGTACAACTTCCGGCAATAAGGAGATTTAAAAGCTTTTTGAAAAATCTGCTGCCCCCCAATAATAAAAACAGCTCCGACTTTACCTTTTAAATCATCCGTTTCCAAAAGACTCAACGCCTTCTCTAATGAATTGGCCCGAAAATGCCCGGGTGGCCATACGTAAGTTTTGCTGCGTGTCAAAATAATGTTAATGCGGTCTGATAAGGGGCGAAATTTTTCAGGAATGGACTCCCATGTCTTACGCCCCATAATAACAACATTTTTTTTCTCTGGAGAGTCCGAGGCACAAGTAATTTTTTTAAAATGCCTCAACTCTCCGGACAAATGCCAGGGAAGTCGGTCATCCTTTCCAATTCCGTGTTCTAAGTCAATAGCAACGATAAGGCTAAAATTCATCATATGGCAATAGGAAATTTAATAAACGGATCATGTTGATAATTAAGAAGCTCAATATCATCAAAGGTAATATCAAACACTTTCTTTTGAGCTATTTTTACCTGAGGGAGTCCTTTTGGTGTACGTTTTAGTTGCTCCTTCATCCCCTCGACATGATTCAAATAAATATGGGCGTCCCCTAAAGTATGCACAAAAATACCTGGCGTCAAACTACATTCCTGAGCCATCATAATCAATAAAAGAGCATAACCGGCAATATTAAATGGAACACCTAACGCGGTATCTGCCGAACGCTGATAAAGCTGACAATCAAGACGCCCATTAACAACGTAAAACTGAAAAAAAACATGGCATGGGGGCAGGGCCATTCGTTCAATATCGGCTACATTCCAGGCGCTGACAATAATACGACGTGAATCGGGATTATTTTTAATTAGATCAATCGCATTCTGAATTTGGTCAATATGCTGTCTTTGATACGTCTGCCCATCTTCATTCTGCACAAACTTTTCCCACTTCCGCCACTGGTAACCATAAATAGGCCCCAACTCCCCATCATCATCCGCCCACGCATTCCAAATTGGGGTATGCTCTTTAAGCCCCTCATTTATATTTGTCGAACCTTTCAAAAACCATAGAAGCTCATAAACAACAGCTGAAAATAAAACTTTTTTCGTTGTTAATAAAGGAAACCCGTCACGTAAATCATATTTCGTCTGACACCCGAATATAGAAATCGTTCCCGTTCCCGTCCGATCGCCCTTCTCTTCTCCATTCTCTAAAATATTTTTAACTAAATCCTGATACTGTTTCATGAAAAATCCTTTCTAAAAAAACTTGTAAGCGTTCACGGCATATCCCTTTCAGGCACAAATTTTAATTAGTGTCCCCTGAAAAATTGCTTTTGCCACTTCAACATGGCATAAACATCA
>CAZIRV010000152.1:0-4109 GCA_964541845.1 uncultured Planctomycetales bacterium | reverse complement strand
ATCCAGACCTTCTAATTGTCAAGGTGAAAATTACATCAAATACAAAAAATAATTTCCTATTTTTTGGAATTGAAATTAGAATCAAATTGAAATCCAACTTGCATATGATGCCCGCGCACAAAACTTGCCGCATCCATCCGCTTGCTTCCTGCCAACTGCACCTCTTTAACCAAACAAACACCGGGTGTTTGTTTAAGATTTCCAGTGGCAATGATAAGGCCTTGTTTGTTGATTTCGATGACTTTTCCTGGCTGCAAGAAGTTCTGATTGTGTTGTTTTAAAACTTCTGTATCCAATATTTTCAATGGCTTACCTTCATAAAAAGTATATGCACCCGGCCATGGCAGAAGCCCTCGAGCCAAATTATGAATCTCAACAGCACTTTTATTCCAATCAATATGACCCAATTCTTTGATTAATTTCGGAGCAATGGTCACTTGCTTCTCGTCTTGCTTTAACGGGGTAATGGTTGCAATATTTTCCATGGTCTCTAATAAAAACCGTGCCCCTTCTTGCATCATCCTTGCTCGCAAAGTTATTGAAGTATCTTCTGGAAAAATCACGGTTGTTTTCTGTGCTAAAATATCTCCGGCATCCATGGCCGTATTCATTTTAATAATGGAAAGTCCTGTCTCGATCTCGCCATTGATAATAACCCAATTAATCGGTGCGGCTCCCCGATATTTTGGAAGAAACGAACCGTGCACATTAATGGCATATAATTTAGGGATATTCAGAATATCTGCCGGCAAAATACGCCCGTAAGAAATCACTACAAATAAATCTGCTTCAAAATTCTTCAATGCCTCAATCAATCCAGCATCTTTAATATTTTCTGGTTGAAGGACGGGAATATCCTGCTTTTGCGCGCATTCCTTAATAGGGGACACCACCATCTTCATCCCTCGATTCCGTGGACGATCCGGCTGTGTCACGCAGGCAACCACTTCATAGGGAGAATCCACAAGGGCATCCAAATGTGTTTGTGCAAAATCATCACTGCCAAAAAACACAATCTTCATTAATATTCCACCTCAGTTGTCACAATAATATTTTTCTTTTTCTTAACTTCTTTCAAGATTTTTTTCGTTAATGCCAAAATCGGCTTCACGGCTTTTCCTGTTAACAATATACTAAAACGATACTTATCCCGCAACTTCGGTGTCATATCTGGATGAGGGTCAGTGACCTGAATGTCTTCTGTTCTTATTTTATTCAACTCTTCAAATACAAGAGAACTCTGAGTGAAAACATCCTCCTCTTTATCGCCACGCAATCGAATGATGACTAAATGTTTGTATGGAGGAAAACCTAAATCCTTACGATGCTGCAATTCTTCTCGATAAAACCCTCCAAAACTCATTTTTCGAACTGCCTTTAAAACATAATTATCCGTCATATACGTCTGCACCATCAATTTCTCTTTAGCCATATTTTTTAAATGAATCAAAAGAGTAAACGTCTTTTGAGCACAACGGTAATCCATGTGATACAATTCAGAATCTAAATTTAGCACCGCGATAAAATCAAAAGTCTTTTTTTCCTTCACCTTTAAAATCGTTTGTGTTGCGATAATAATATTTGCATATGTTGGAAAGTTTGGATTATCTTTATCATAATTTGCAACGATAGCCCCAGGAAAAATCCTGGAAGCCTCTTCTCTTAACTTTTCAATTCCCTTTCCCATAGAGCGCAAATAATTTCCATGACAACTTGGACAAATTTTAGGTAAGTCTTGCGTAAAATCACAATGCCGGCAAATCATATGATTCTTCGATTGTAAATAAGTTAAATTCACATCACATCGTGTACATTTAATTGTAAATCCACACTGATTACAACGCGTTATTCCTGCAAATCCTCTTCGATTCATAAACAAAACAATCTTCTTTTTTTCTTCGAGAAATGTACGCATATTATTCTGTAACGGAAAGGACAAAATGGAGGTCTTTTGCGGATTATAATTACTCATATCCACGACCTGCACGATGGAAAGCTGACTGCCTTGCAAAATGATTGTTTCCCAACCCTTTTTTTGCGTCTCCTTCCATGTTTCTGCGGATGGTGCCGCGCTCATAAACATTACTGGACAGTTTTCTAATTTTGCACGCGTTTGGGCGACGTGTCGGGCATCATAATAGGGGGACTGTTCTTCTTTATAAAAATCATGTTCCTCATCATAAATAATGATTAAGCCTAAATCTGGTATTGGCGCAAAAATAGCGGAACGGGTTCCAATAACAATTGAAGTTTCACCTTTTTTCATCTTTACCCATTGCTCCATTTCCTGCTTTACTGGTAATTTTTTTTCTAAAATAAAAATATCTTTCCTATCTAACTTCGTAGCAATTTCCTTTCCAATAACAAGTTCCGGAACAAGAATAATCACACTTTGATTAGTGGCAATAACCTTCTCAATTTTTTCACGAAGGAATTCCCATTTTTCATCCCTACTTTGGTCATGGACAAAGGTATGCTCTGCCCCGCTTGATGAATCCATGTGCTTCTCTGGTACTGATAACTGTGTTTTTCCGCTACGACGTAATACTGGAGGCAAATATGTGGTAATCGCTTCACCCCACGAACATCCATAATGTTCACTGATCTGTTTAGTTAACTGAAGCGCCTTTTCATCTAAAGAGGGCGTTGTATCAAGAAAGGATAAAATAGAATTCAACTTCTTAAAATGACTTGTCTGCCGAAGATCAACAATAAAACCCGTCATTTTCCGTCGATTAAATAAAACAGAGACTCTCTGACCAACGGCCGCGCTTGCGCGCGACTCCTCTGGAATCAAGTAATCAAAAGGCCCTTCCACCGGAAGGCCAACCACAATTTTAGCAATTTTTAGGGACATACAAATTTATACTACTTTTTATTTAATTAATGAAATGATATTTTTCGCGGATAACGGGCTGGCCAGGGACTGTGTTTTTTTGAGCGCTGTTAAATAAACATCCGGGGAATCCCGAAACGTCTTTAATTCTCGAGCAATTTCTTCAATCGTGCATTCACTAATACCCACCCCATATTTTTTCAATACCTTAATATTATTCATTTCCTGTCCCGGAATCGCATTAAAGAAAATCATGGGCAATTGACTTACTAATGCCTCAGAAATAGACAATCCTCCCGGTTTGGTCACCATGACATCTGACACCGCCATCAATTCATGCATATTATCCACTAAACCTAAAATTTTTACAAATGCATTTTGATGTCGACTTAACCGCTGAAAAAGATTTTTATTGTGCCCGCAAACAACAATGACTTGAAATCCTTCTAAAACATTTAGAATCTCCTCGATGGGGCCAATTCCAAAAGAACCTGTGGCGATCAAAACCGTAAACATCTTTTCCTTTAACTCCAGCTTCTTTTTTAAAATAAAAATGTCCCCTGAAGCAGAAAATTTTTCACTTGTCGGAATTCCGGTGACAACCACTTTCTCTTGGGGTACTCCCAATTTTTTAATTTTTTCCGCGGTCCAATCACTGGCAACCGCGTAATGATCCACCCCATCGGCTAGCCAAATACGATGCACATCGAAATCTGTGACAACAGTAATTAATTTTGCTGTAATCTGCTGAGAACGTTTCATAGCCGCGACAACTTCTGTTGAAAGGAATTGCGTTGAAAAAATATAATCAAACTGTTCCTCTTTAAGAAAACGATGCAAACGCCCCGCGTTAACCCAATTATATCCCCGTCGAAGTACCCTAACCAAAGATTGAATCCAAACCAAATCTAAAAAACAAAAAGCCATTTTCCAGACAAAAGGGACTTTTGATATAAGAAAAACGTAGGTCTCTCGATAGAACTTTTTAAATAGCGGAAAAGTATAATCTAACGCATCGATCAGGACAGATTCATGAGAGGTATATTTTTGAACAGCCTGATGAAGAGCTTCGGCCGCTTTAAGGTGTCCGGCACCGGCAGAAGCGTGAATGATGAGAATTTTCATGATTAGTACGGCACTGTCTGCTAAATTTTTAAAAAAATAAAGACTCAGTCATGGAGAAGAGTTTTTAAACGATGCGTTAAGATTTTTTCCAAAAAATAAACTACCTCGGAGCAAGCCCACGAGGTATTGACCTAAGCATTTACAAACG
>CAZIRV010000151.1:0-4140 GCA_964541845.1 uncultured Planctomycetales bacterium | reverse complement strand
GGTATTGACCTAAGCATTTACAAACGAGGCAAGCCTCGGAGAATTAAACCCAGTTTAAAGATTGGCAGAATAATTTTTTTGGCCAATCTCTTAATTAAAATTTGCGTAAATGTGAAGGAAGAATTTTGAGGGCTTGACGATATTTACTAATAGTTCGACGAGCGATCTTCATACCTTTTTCTTCAAAATAACCCTGAATTTCCTGATCTGTAAGAGGTTTATGTCTGTCTTCTTCTTCCACCAAGACTCTCATTTCTTCCTTAATGCTTCTGTTCGAAAAAATATTTTGCTTCCCATTTGAAATAGCCTGAGAAAAAAAAAATTTCAAAGGTAAAAGCCCCTGAGGCGTATCCATATACTTATTGCTAATAGCCCGGCTTACAGTAGACTCATTGCGGTCAATGGAAGCCCCTACATCTTTTAAGGTCATTGGTTTAAGGGCCATATGGCCTTGATCGAAAAAATTTTTTTGATGCTGTAAAATGTGCAGGGCAATACGTTCGATAGTCTGATGGCGTTGCTCAATACTTTTAATAAAAAATAACGCATTTTTTATTTTTTCACGAATAAACTCTATTTCTTCGGAGGTACGATTCGATTGTTTGAGCATATTTTGATAAACCTGACTCACGCGAAGAAAGGGAACTTCGCTCTTATTAATCCGAAGCTTATATTTACTATCTCCATCCTTCGTAATAAAAATATCCGGTTTGATGTATAAATTAGAAACGGTGGCGCTGTATTTTCTGGATGGTTTAGGCTCTAACGTTCCTATTTTCTGTACCATTTCTCTAACAGCTTCTACAGATACTTTTAAAGTTTTGGCTATTTTAGGAAATTTCTTACTGCTGCCCAATTCCTCTAAATGCCTCTCAATGATCTTCCTTATTATATCGCTTTGAGTATTACATCGATCCGAGACTTGAGCCAGCAGGCATTCTTTTAAAGAACGGGATGCTATTCCTAAAGGATCAAAATTTTGTATAATTTTCAAAATATGCTCTACCGTTTCCATATTCTCAAGCTGAAGAGCCTGAGTAATTTCTTCACAACTTAAGGTTAGATATCCGTCTTCATTTAGGTTTCCGATAATTAATTCACCAATCTTAAACTCTTGAGGATCTGTGACCTCAAGCCGAAGCTGGTCAAATAGATAATCTTCAAGTGTAGGCAGATGCTCAATTAATTTTTCTTCCATGTCTTCATCATCGACATTGGAATCAACAATATTGGCATTATAATTAGAAGAAGATATCTCGGAACCCCCTGACAAAC
Source organism: uncultured Planctomycetales bacterium (assembly GCA_964541845.1). Lineage (GTDB taxonomy): Bacteria > Omnitrophota > Gorgyraeia > Zapsychrales > Zapsychraceae > CAZIRV01. The sequence goes on along the minus strand of CAZIRV010000151.1, from coordinate 2,865 downwards.
GTTTAATATTTTGATTAACAATCTCCTCAAATGAGTTCCTCTCTTGAAGAGTCCGTTGCTCATCCACTTCAAGAAGTGGGTTTTCCTGCAACTCCTGATCAATCGCCGTGTTTAGTTCTGCTAAAGGAAGGAGCAAAACTTCAATCGACTGTTGCATAACAGGAGATAGTGTTTGTTTTTGAATCTGTTTTGTTTCAATAGAAATTTTCATATGCAAAAAGTATACCATATTTTGGCAAAGTGGCAATTTTTTATACCGATTCCATCCTCCTGTTCAAAAAATTCGACATTTTCTTAACTTACTGTTATAATAAGGGTTCCGTTATTGTCCGTGAGTGTCCTGGACAATAACGTTCATTCTTTTAAACATCCACCCAAACCTGCTTTGGAGGTAACTAGTATAGACGATCTGGCCAATATTTTCATAACATATTTAAAATAAAAGAGTTAGAATGATTTTAAAAATTAAAAATTAAAAATTCCTCAAATGGCACGCTAATTGCTTCTTTAAACGGTAACATTACATTACAAGAAAATCTGCGTAAAACGCTTAGAATCTGAAAAAGAATAAAGGAGGCAAATGTGGATAAACGTATGACAATTACAAAAGTGGCTGAAATTGTTGGAATTTGCCCGAAAACTATTGTTCGGTGGGAAAGAATCGGAAAAATCCAAAAAGCCAAGCGTAACTGGAGAGGTTGGAGAATTTATGATTCCGTCGACCTTGACCATATTAAAAAATTTTATGAAACTGTGGTTGAAGTTTAAAGTTTATTTAACCCCAACAGAGGTCGGTATTTCCAGTGACTACTCAAAACAGGCTCCTTGGTAAAAAACACACCAATCCAAAAGAGGTAACATTATGAAAAATAATTTGTTGAACATTTATCAACTGAGGTTGCTCCGGAAACAGATAATGCCGATGACTACTAAAATCACACATAAAATGTCTATTTTAATTGGTATAATTTTTGTCTTGAGTATGTTTATACAGGCATCTTACGCTCAAAATTTTTCTAATTTTGCTCCTGTTGAAACAAAACAAGACCAAAATTTTTTATCCGATGAAGAGATTGGAAAAATTTTAATGGATGAGGGTATTCCTTTAACCCCGAATCAAAACATTGTCAACATTGGAGCCAACTCTGGAACAGAAAGTAAGTACACTTTGGGAAACGATGATGTTATTGAAATCAGTGTTCTACGCCATCCGGAAGTCAGCGGAAAATTTGTGATCAACAATGAAGGAAAAATCCAGTATGAATTTATTGGCGATGTGGAAGTCGCCGGAAAAACTAAGAAAAAAGTTACAGAAGTATTAGTAAAAATCTTAAGCAAATACATTATTTCTCCCGAAGTCACTGTACAAATTCTTGGCTACAATAGTAAAGTGGTTTATGTTATTGGAGAAGTTGGGAGTCCCGGAAAAATATTTATGCGTGGAGACACTATTACGATAAGGGAAGCTTTGGTCCAATCAGGACTGCCATTAATAAACTCTAAATCTTCAAAAAGTAAACTCATCACCCCCGCGGATAACGGCAAGGCGAAAGTGATTAATGTGAATGTATATAAGCTTCTGTATAAAGGAGATTTAAGAGAAAATCTTGTCATGAAACCTGGAGACACACTTTATATTCCACCAACAGCTTTAACGAAAGCCATGCGCGTCATTCAGCCGGTTTCAGCACCTGTTGGTGCCGCGTCCAGGACAGGGAGAATACTAACAACCGGATTTTAATAGAGTCGCCTTTTTAAAAAATAAAATAATACCAAATCCATGGAATTGGTACACGTCTTCACAAAAAAAGGAAAACATATGAATGAAACGAGCGAAAATATAATGAACCCCATGAATTATCTGAAAATATTTTTCCGCAGGAAAGAATTGGTCCTTCTCCCTGTCTTTATCGGTCTCATATTCGGAATATGCGCGGGTTTAATTCTTCCTAAAGAATATAGTTCTTCTACGGTTATTTTAGTTGAAGAAGGAAAAAGTGATAATCCTCTTTTTAATAATTTAGCTGTTTCAACAAACATTGGTCAACGCATGTCTACCCTCCGGGAATCCATGCTGGGATGGACCAGTCTGGTTAAACTTGTTAAACGTCTAAAAATGGATCGAGATATCAAAACCCCGGAAGAATTTGAAAAGCTTATTCTTGATATTCGAAAAAAAATCACAATCCGATTAAGAGGGCATAACATTATTAGACTTTCGTATCTAAACCCTGACCCTGAACTGACCAAAACCGTTGTTAAAACGATTGCTGATATTTTTATTGAGCGCAACGTTGAAATTCAGAATCAAAATACTTCCGATGCCATTATTTTCATTGAACAACAATTAAAAGTCTATAAAGGAAAAATCAAATCTTCTGAAATTGCCAAACTTAAAGATGAACTCGATGTTTTATTAACAGACTCTACAGAATTGCATCCAAAAGTTAAACAACTGCGTGAACAAATCGCGCTTTTAGAAAAACAACTTCGAGATGACAATTTAACCTATACAGAAAATAACACTCTTAAAGATCAATCCAGTAACCCTCTTATCAAAAAAATTAAAAGTGCCCTAACAAAACTCGAGAGGACAAAATCTTCTGCTCAGACAACACCCGCCACTGAAAAATCTTTAGGAGACGATCTGTATAAAGTTATGTTACTTGAAAGTGTCATGGCACGGGATGTAGGAGTTAATACAAACATTTATAACATGCTTCTTCAGAGACTTGAAACAGCCAAAATCACCCAAAGCCTGCAAGAATCAAAAGAAGGGACAAAATATACTGTTTTAGACCCTCCACGCATTCCTTTTAAACCCATTAAGCCAAACAAAATCCTTGTTTCCTTAGGAGGGCTCTT
>CAZIRV010000150.1:0-4172 GCA_964541845.1 uncultured Planctomycetales bacterium | reverse complement strand
AAACTTTTATAAAAAGAGCGGGCAAATCTTTACTTTACTCTTTTATTTACTGTTGCGGAAAAGGGATATATGTGGAAGGATCCTGATGATTTTCAATATCTCCTGTAATAATGCGGGGCGTAAGAAAAATGACTAACTCTGTTTTTCGTTTAAAATCATTGACACTTTGAAAGGCTTTTCCTAAAAGAGGAATGCTCCCTAACAAAGGAACCTTCTTTTCAGTCCTAATGGTCTCATCTTTAATTAAACCCCCAATAACAATCGTAACCCCGTCTTTAACCATAACTGTTGTTTCCGCCTCTGAGGTTTCAACCACTGGAATCGTATTATTATTACTTGTCGTCACCTTTCGAACCACTGAACTGACTTCGGGTTTAATATTCATCGTAATAAACCCTCCGCGATGAATGGTAGGGGTCACATAAAGCTTAACCCCTACCTCAATAAAATTAACGCTCTCAGAGGTTGTTGTAGGCCCTGATGAAGGGGTAATGGTTGTCGAGGTAATATAGGGCTCTGTGGAGCCCACTAGAATTTTCGCAGACATATTGTTAACAATGCTAATCCGTGGATTGGACAGTATCTTGGTTGTTCCGATGGATTCCAGACCCTCTAAAAGCGCTGTGTAATTATCATCGGACAATGTCCCGACACTCACTGTTCCTCGCTTATCCGACGATTCCAGGACATCAAAATCATTCTTAAGATTCAAAGCGTGATAGTCCGACACCATCGCCTCCCAATCAATACCCATTTTATACGCATCACTCAAGACAACCTGTAAAATTCTGGCTTCAATAAATACCTCTTTCTCTTTGTCATCTAATGTCTGAATGAATTTTTCAATCTGAACAATTTTCTCCGGGACATCCGTCACAATAATTTTATTGGAACGCGTGTCTATTTCAATTTTTCCGACATTCTTCGTCAAAAATCCTGAAACTTTGGCTGACAAATCTTCCGCTTTCGCGTAATAAAGTTCAAAGACCTGCGTCACACGAGGAATATCAATTCCCAAAATCAACTGCTCCAGCATTTTTACTTTATCTTTTGTATCAATTAGAATAATTGAATTTGAATTTTTATCCACTATCACCTTTCCAATAACACTTTTCATCTGGGCCAAAATACTATTGACCGCAACGGCATCGGCATACACTAACTGCACCACACTCGTTTCCAGATTCTCTCCGAATTTATGTCCATATTTTAACTGAAAATCCTTTGCTGTCATTACACGCACTATATTTCCCTCTTCCGCGAAGGCCAAATTCTGTGAATCCAGTATAATCCGTAACGCTTCACGGACTTCCACTCTTTTTAAATAAATATTTACCTTCCCACTAACCCCTCGGCCTGCCACAATATTCAAGTTACTTTTTTTCGCGATGACCTTTAAGACATCCATAATATCTACATTTTTAAAATCCAAAACGTCAATCATAATCTTTGGTACTTCTTTTAATTTCTTCTCTTTGCTATTTTCTTTACCCTGTTCTTTTCCTATCCCTTCAAAAATTCCTTTTTTAAATCGCCGAATCCTTTGCCCCTCAAATTGATCCAATGCCTCATTAATAATGACTCCATAATCCCGCTTTTCCTCTGTTGCCCAAACATCTCTTACGAGGCTTATTCCAAAAAAAATACAAAACCCTAAAACTACCCAGTTTTTACTTATTCTTTTTTTCATTGTACTAATTCCACCTTACGGCCCTCATACAAAAATATTATTTTCCCCTCTAGAATCTTCTCAACAATAGCTCCTTGCACTTCATCCCCCTTACGTAAAAATAAGGTCTTTTTCTTTTTAGGATTTTCCACAATAGCCTCGGGATCCTCATCAAGAACGACTCCGACTAACTTCAAACTCTTGACGAATGGCTGTTTTTTAGGTTGTATTTTAATCGACGCTTTAATCACTCTTCTTGCCTGAACCTTTTTAGGCATTACACGCGCTTTTTCCTCTGGAAATTGAAAAATATCTCTTTTTTGTACTTGTTTTCTGTAATAATCATAGGCCTTCTCCGGAACAGATAAAGTACCCTTCAACGGTTCGATTCTCCCCGCCTGATCATTATGGACAAAACTGACCCCTGTTCTTTGCACAGAAAAAAATAGCTTAAAACAAAAATAAACAAAACTACAAAAAATAAAAACTATCAAAAATTTATTTAAAATAGAAAAATATCTTATCATCTCTACATCCCGCTTTTACTATTTTCGTAAACGTTCACCGGATATGCCGTGAACGCCTACCTATTTTCAATATAAGCATAGCTCTAAAATATCAAAATATTAATAATTTACTTAGAACTAATGAAATTTTAAGAACTGACTTTTGCCGGGACTTTTTCTCTAAACGGAGTTTGTCCACATGAAAAAAATAAGGCTCCTTTTGTAAATCGTAAAGAAATTGGTTAACCTGATCTAAACTCCCATCCATTTTAAGACTAACAGGAAAAACTTTATAAAAATCAAATGTATTCATTTTCTGTGGCTTCATTTCCGAAAACTGTAATTTTTGCCTTTGGGTCATATCTTCCAATTGAGCAATAATAGAGGACATCTGTTCTTCGTCCGTCATCTCCTGCTTAAAAATATTTAAGTATTCTGTATATTCCTTCAAGACCGCTTTCTGACGACGCATAATTTCTAAACTCTTTCTTAATCGTTTTTCCCCTTTTCGTATCTTTTGACTTGAAATCTTTGATTCCGCTTTAAAGGGTTTCCACACTAAATTATGAAAAATATACACAAATAACAAACTCCCGCAGACAATCAAAATCTTCTGTTCTCTCCTGGTCATCTTTCTCATAACTCCCCCTCAACCTTACAACTTAATTTAAAATAAATTCTTTCCCCCTGAACTGTTCTGCGCTTTTTAGTGTATTGAAGATTAACATTAGAAAAAATCTTTGATGAAACCATTTTAGACTGCAAAAAATTCACATTGGCCCCGTTTTTGGCCAGTCCTTCTATGACTAATCCTTTTTTCATATCTAAATCCAACACATTAAACGCGATATCCTTTGGAATTAAGGCATAAAGCTCTTCTACTATTTTTACAATAAAAATACGATTTTTAAAAGAAGCTTTTACTACCCTTATTCGCCGCGTTTTTTCCCGAACATCTTTAACCAGAGGATTTAACCGCTTTATCTCTGCTTGAATTTTTCGAAAATATTTTCCCCTCTGATAACCCCCCACTCCAACAGCTAACCCTCCAAATAAAATAACCAGTCCCAATAAAACCCCTGATCTAATCCATTCTTTCCTCACCTGTTTTGTCTTACGATTTTCCGTCACATCTTGTGGTAAAAAATTACTGAACCCCTCAGATGGCGAGAATACAATCCCTAACGCCCCTCCCACTGAAACCTTTTCACTCTCCCAAACCCTTGCCAAAGCAACATCCTGACTGTACAAAATATTATCCATCGGATTAATAATCTTAACGGGAAAAGAGTACTCCTTCTGTATTTGATCGGCTAAACCCCTCATCTCACAGCCAACAGAAACTAATAAAATACCCGCAACGACACCTCCCATTTTTTCCTTTTGATACGTTCCTATCGTTAAGCCAATCTGATGAACAAAATCATCAAACACGCCCTCATTAAAATCTCTTATTCCAAACTTAACCTCTCTGGAAAACAGCAACTGTTTCTTTTGAAAAAAACATATCTCGGAATAATCCGTATCCACATTAATCAAAACCTCCGCAGAATCATCTTTTACATCTCCTTTCTTCTGAACATACCACTGCCGCAAACCCACCGAACTTAATGTCAACTCCTGAGGATTCACTCCAGCCTCATTCAAAATTTTTAAATAGCGGCTAATCACCTCTTTTTGAACTACGCTTACTAAAACCCTACAATGTCCTGATTCCCCTTTTTCTACGGTGAGATAGTCAAATATAATATCTTCTTTAACATATGGAACCCTGTTAATAATTTGAAGATCCAACATTTGTCGCATCTCTTTTTCTTCATGTGTTGGAAACTGAAACTGCAAAAGGGTAGATAAACGTCGAGGAATGATAGAAATGCTATGATCCAGGGATATTTTAGACCCTGTTAATATCCCGGAAAGTCTCTCTGATATCTTCTCATCCGATAATCCTGATATCTCCTTAATAACACAACGCGTTAAGCTCAATACCTTCTTTA
>CAZIRV010000149.1:0-4178 GCA_964541845.1 uncultured Planctomycetales bacterium | reverse complement strand
ATGGTATGCCGGCTGACCGGCTATTCTGGTACAGAATTAAACCGGCGTTACCATCCGTTCTGTTTCATTCATAATTTGTTATGTGTATCATACATATAGTACGTAGCCAGGGATAGTTTAAATTTCGCAGGTACTCTTCTCGAGACTTTATCCCAATTCCATTAAATAAGTACTCATTTAAAAAGCTTACTTACTCGCAAAAACGTCGAGATAAGTAAAACTAATATCAGGAGAATTAATTAGTGGATTTGGTATTACTTCAGGGTTAAACCAAGTTATGTTACATACTATATCTAAATAAAAGATTATTTAAGACATAAAATATAAAAGTATGAATCATGGGCATTTAGGGTTTGCGTACAAATTAACTGCCGAATAATATTATGTTCTTTGAGGATAAGTTTTATAATTATCGGTAATTTATTGTTGTACAGACCCTTAGTGCGGTTAAAACAGGCTTGAACCCTTACTTTACAAAACTCATCACAAGTCCGATAAGCCCACCGAAGACGCCGCCCCATACAACAAGCCAGCCTAGATGTTTTTGAATCATACGTTGAATGATTTCCTTAACCATGGTGGGGGTAAGCTCTTCTAAACGCTGATCTACAATATTTTCAATTTTTTTAACCATTTCTCCTCCCATGTGTGAAGGAAGAACCGCATCTTCAAGCGCGGCTAAAAAATCTTCAGATTGTGTTACTTCATGAATGGCCACACGCATACGCTCAGTAAAAGGTTGACGCAGGGGTTCCAATGCCTTCATCCCTCCTACCATACTCAGCATTCCACCCAGGGGAGATTCTTGAATAACATTGAGAAAATCATTAAAAATTTTATCATAACTAATCACACTTAAAATTTTATCAAAATCAATATTAGCTACAACAGAATTTTTTTCTCCTCTAAAAAAGCGGTCAATACTTTCATCCGTAAAAAATTCTTGCATAATTAATTCTTTGATTCCCCTCTTGAATTCTTCAAAATTGTTAGGGATTACTCCGGAACCATATAAAAAAGGAATTTTTTCAAATAACATATAAATGGCTAACCAGTTTGTAATCGCCCCTGACAAAGCAAAAAAACCAATGGAAAGGATTTGCTCCCGGTAAACCGGCGTAAAATAACCGGCAATAATAATGAGCACGGTAACTAAATTTGTTGTTAGGCTTTTATTCATACTCTTAACCCTTTCGAATAGCCCCAATTCTTTGAGACACTGGCGGATGGCTATATGTTAAAAATACAGCTAATGGATGAGGTGTTAGGTTAGATAAATTATTCACACTCAATTTTTTTAAAGCAGAAATCATTTCTTCCGGGTTTTTATACGTCGTTACCGCAAAATTATCAGCCTCATATTCGTACTTGCGCGACATAATATTAGAAACAATGGAAAGCAACATGCTTACCGGGGTATAAAGAAAACCAAAGAAAATTAATCCTGCATAAGTGGACTGTTCCTGCATTTGAAATGCCGCAAATACCCCCTTATTGTTAACAAAAAAATTTAAAAGAAAAAACATAATTCCTGTATTAAAGATGGACCCTATTGTCATTTTTGCAATATGTTTTCTTTGACAATGTCCAATTTCATGAGCGAGGATGGAAACTAACTCGCCCACTGTATGATTTTCAATAAGCGTATCAAATAAGGCGATACGGCGATATTTTCCGAATCCTGTAAAATAAGCATTGGCTTTTGTGGAACGCCTGGAACCATCAATTTTAAAAACACCGCTAAGTCGAAATTTTTGTTGCCGGGCATATTTTTCAATCGCTGTTTTTAATTCTCCGTCTTCAAGGGGCGTAAATTTATTGAAAAGCGGTAAAATAGTTATGGGCGCGATAAAGGTAAGGAATAACTGAAATAGTGTTATGGCAATCCAGCAATAAATCCAGGCATTTCCTTCAAATTTTTCAAAAAACCAAAGGACGGCCGAAAACATTATGCCACCGAGAATTGTTCCTAACAAAATCCCCTTAAATAAATCAATAATGAAAGTTTTAGCGGTTGTTTTATTAAACCCGAATTTTTCTTCAATAACAAAAGTACTGTAAATTGAATATGGAAGCGATAATATAAAAGAAGCTAACATCAGAACTCCGGCAAAAATTAATCCTGTGATAATTTCTCCTTGTCCAAATTGACGGGCCCACTGATCCACATAATTAAACCCTCCGAGGCAAATGAAAAGTATTGTGATCGCTAACATAAAAGTTTCTTTTTTTATGTCAAATGTTGTGGTTTCTTTCAAATAATTTTGAGATTTTCGATACTTTTCTTCATCATAATACCCTTCAAACTCTTTTGGCAGTTCAGGCGAAACATTCCGCACGTTCAAAATGTCAACAATCAGATCGAGTAAATAGTGAAAAATTAAAATGGCTAAAATGATTATAAGATAAGTATTCATGCGAAAAAGTATACGGATATGCTCGGATATGTCAAGAGCTGGAGCGGCTAAATTATAGAGCCGGAAAGTAGCTCTCTCACCCCATTTTTATCTTGAATATAGACTTCAGGAGGAAATTCAATGGATTTTGGAATTTGTTTTTCTAGGAGTTTATTAATGCGTTCTTGCTGCTGATCATCGTGGGGGTCAAAAATGGGATTTAGGCTGAGGTCATTTAAAAGTAAAATACTGGGTTCATGAGAAAACTCGAAACTTTTAATAAGTTGTTTAATCAATAAATCTAAAAAATGGGGTTTATCTTTAAAAACTTCAACCGCTGTTTTAAATACTATTTTCCCCCACTCTTCATGCAGTGTTTTTTGTAATAAACAATAAATGGTTGAATATTTAATTAACCGCGTTGATCCTGGAGTGGATTTACGTGTGTGATTGATAAGCAATTCTGTAAGTTCAGCAGGTTTAAATGTTTTGATTTCTTTGTGAATATCCATTGTGAGCAAATCCACAACATAGATCCCGTGAACACTAAATTTAGCTTCTGTAATGCTGCGCTTAACAAGGTCTTGCATGGAATGCCAGACAACATCTTCATCTTTGCGAATGACATTGAGGACTAAAATTTGACAAGGCTGATCTTCCCGAATAGCTTTATATTTTCGCACCTTACCTCTTAGATATCCTTCGTAATAAATTTCATCAAATAAAGGCATGTGCAGAAACAAATTTGAATTTTGTATCCCGCCATCAATAAGATTAAGCATTCATAATCCTTTTAAAAAAAGCGGCCGCTTTTAAAAAAAAGCGGCCGAAATAAACAAACTAAGAAATTAATTTTACTTAATTCCTAAAGAATAATTTAATTATAATTTTACAACATTAGTAGCTTGTTGACCTTTAGCTCCTTCAGTGATATCAAACTCTACTTTTTGCCCTTCTTCCAAAGATTTATAACCGTCACCTTGAATAGCTGTGTGGTGAACGAATACATCATCTCCAGATTCTGGGGAAATAAAACCGAATCCTTTTTGGTTGTTAAACCATTTAACAGTTCCTGTTGCCATTATGCATTACCTCCTTTTCCAATTTTTTAGTAAATAATTTTGAATCCTTGACGGCCATGCATGATGGTGTCGGAGTGCTGTTAATAGTACCACTCATAAAGGTATGAGCTTCTTGAAAACTTTTCTGCACAAAAACAAAAACCGCAAGGCGATAAATCTTTACCTTACGGCTTACGATCTTTTCCTTATTTACTACAATGCTAGTAAGCACTATTTTTTTACTTTTGTCAACTAAATTTTTTTCTAATTATTTTTAAATTTTATAACTCTTATTTTCTTTCTTTTACAAAAAGTGGTATCGATGAAATATTTTTGTCATCAATGGATAAATCAATAGAATATTCTCCATATTTTTCAATTTTTAATCCCTGAATATTAAGAATTAAATTAGCGGTTCCTGATCTTTGTCCATCGGAAAAATTAATATTAACAGTTCCATTTGCTGTCGGGATAATATGTTTTCCATCAACATCTACAAAATTGACAAGAACCTTATGAGTTCCCTTCTCAATTCGCTCAAACCTGATTCTTAAGGCAATAGTGCATTGAGGATGAACAACAGGAATTTGTGTTGTCCAAATACTATCAAAAACACCTAACATATTTAATTTGCCACCATCCGCTGTGGCGGCATCGCACAATGAAAATACTTCTAAACGCATGGGCATGACTCCTTGTTGTAATCGTAGGGGAGGGCCTT
>CAZIRV010000148.1:0-4211 GCA_964541845.1 uncultured Planctomycetales bacterium | reverse complement strand
GTTCACGGAGATTATCAATCAAAGTTGACATTAATGAGTGAGAGTTTACGGAATGATGGTCGTGTTTGGGTTCCTAAAAAAGAAGGTGACACCCGCCCGGCTAAGGATATTCCGGAAGAGGATCGTGATTATTATTTAGAGCGAAAGTATCCGAGTTTTGGGAATCTTGTGCCGAGAGATCTAGCTTCCCGTAACGCGAAAGAACAATGTGACGCGGGTAAAGGGGTTGGCCCGACAGGACAGGCTGTTTATCTGGATTTTGCGGAGTCTATTGAACGGTTAGGAAAAGACGTCATTGAAGCTCGTTATAGCAATTTATTTGAAATGTACCAACGGATTACCGATGATAATCCGTATGAAACACCTATGATGATTTTTCCCGCGCTTCATTACGCCATGGGGGGATTATGGGTAGATTATAATTTGATGAGCAATCTGCCTGGTCTTTTTGTTATCGGGGAGGCCAATTTTTCTGACCATGGGGCAAATCGTTTAGGGGCCAGCGCGCTTATGCAGGGATTAGCGGATGGATATTTTGTTCTTCCTTATACAATTGGAAATTATTTAGCAGAAGGGTCATTCGGTAAAATAAAAACAAATTTTTCCGAATTTGCTGAGGTAGAAAAGGAAGCTAAAGAGAAAACAGACAAATTATTATCCATTAACGGGTCAAAAACAGTCGATGAGTTCCATCGGGAGTTGGGTAAATTACTCTGGAATAATTGCGGGATGGAAAGAAATGCACAGGGATTAAAAGAAGCATTAAAAAAAATACCTGAAATCCGGGAAGAATTTTGGAAAAATGTCAAGGTTCCAGGGAATGGGAAGGATTTAAATCAATCATTAGAAAATGCCGGCCGAGTGGCTGATTTTATAGAGTTTGCTGAAACCCTGGTTACGGATGCTCTGAATCGCAAAGAGTCTTGCGGCGGCCATTTTAGATCAGAGTCAAAAACAAATGAAGGTGAGGCGAAAAGAGACGATGATAATTTTACATATGTCGCGGCCTGGGAATTTAAAGGAGTTGGTCAGGAACCAACATTGCATAAAGAAAAACTGGAATTTGAAGAAGTAAAATTAACACAACGTAGTTATAAATAACACTAAGTTCATTTAATGGAATTTGTATAAATGTCTGAAAAAATCAACTTAACTTTAAAAATTTGGCGACAGAAAAATTCTGAAGATGTAGGCAATCTGAAGAACTATAAGGCTGATGGAATTGATACGGAAATGTCTTTTTTAGAAATGTTAGATGTCGTTAATGAACGTTTAACTAAAAAAGGTGAAGAACCCATTGCCTTTGATCATGATTGCAGAGAAGGAATTTGTGGAACATGTGGGGCTGTTGTCAATGGAAGACCTCATGGTCCAATGGAAGGCACCACGCTCTGCCAGTTGCATATGCGAAATTTTAAAAATGGTGATGTGATTGTGATTGAACCGTGGCGTTCAAAGGCTTTTAAAGTTGTTAAAGATTTAGTCGTTGATCGATCTGCCTTTGACCGTATTATGCAGGCTGGAGGTTTTGTTTCTTTAAAAACAGGGTCTGCTCCGGAAGCACATGCTATTCCTGTTTCTAAAGAAAACGCGGATTTAGCGATGGATGCGGCCGCATGCATTGGGTGTGGGGCCTGTGTAGCCGCCTGTCCGAACGCGTCAGCCATGTTATTTGTGAGCGCAAAGGTAAGTCAATTGAGTCTATTGCCGCAGGGAAAAGTCGAAGCGAAAAAACGTGTTTTAAAAATGGTGGCGCAAATGGATAAAGAAGGATTTGGAGGATGCTCTAACGAATATGAATGTGAAGTCGTCTGCCCTAAAAATATTAGCGTAACACATATTGCACGGATGAATAAAGAATATCGATTATCACAAATGGCGGGATAGGCCATGTCCGTGCCTATCACAAAAGAAACCCTCCTGAAATATGATATACCGGGTCCCCGGTATACAAGTTATCCAACAGCTCCGGTATGGACAGAAGATATCAAAAATTCTGATTATATTGAAAAATTAGACCAATTCGGAAAAACAAATAAAACACTTTCTCTTTATATCCACATTCCTTTTTGTCAAACTCTGTGTTCTTACTGTGGCTGTAATGTAGTGATTCGAGAACAAAAAAATAAATATGGTGATGAATACTTAAAGTATCTTTTTAAAGAGATTGATTTAGTAACAAAACATATTGGTGAAAAAAAAATTATTAAACAGTTTCATTGGGGAGGAGGAACGCCTACTTATTTTAATGAAGAACAAATTGAACGCCTTTTTGAAAAAGTCCAACAGAATTTTATAATTGATTCTGAAGGAGAGGTCGCGATTGAAATTGATCCACGAACGATTGATAAAAGTAAGGTTAAAAAATTACGAAATCTGGGATTTAACCGTATTTCTATGGGCGTTCAGGATTTCAACCAAAACGTTCAAAAAGCAGTTAACCGTATTCAATTTTTTGAGATTGTTAAAGAATTTAATGACTGGTGTCGGGAATTCAAGTTTAATTCCGTGAATTTTGACTTAATTTATGGACTTCCCCATCAGACTCCAACGAGTTTTCAAGATACAATTGCGAAGGTTATCCAATTAAAACCGGATCGTATCGCTCTTTATAGCTTTGCATATATTCCATGGATGAAGAAGCATCAAAATAAAATGGATAGAGGTTCATTGCCTACACCGGATCAAAAAATTGATATTTTTCTTAATTCTCGTGAGCAACTAATGAATTTTGGTTATCAGGCGATTGCCATGGATCATTTTGCCCTTAAGGGTGATGAGCTAGCTACAGCTTTTAACGATGGAAGGCTTTATCGTAATTTTATGGGTTACACCATTAAGCCTGCGGATGAATACATTGGATTAGGATCGACCTCGATTGGATTTTTAGAAAATAGTTTTGTTCAGAATCACAAAATTTTAAAAGATTATTATGGCGCGCTGAATAAAAATGAATTGCCGGTAGAGCGGGGTAAAGTTTTAACTGCAGATGATCAAATTCGGCAGTGGACTATTAATACATTGATATGTCAATTTATGGTAAATAAAATCGAATTCCAAAAAAGGTTTAACTTGAGATTTGATACCTATTTTTCATTAGAGCAAGAGCATTTACAGCAATGTGTTGCGGATAAATTAATTACGGTTGAGCGAGACGCAATTAAAGTAACGGAATTGGGAAAGATTTTTATTCGGAACGTGTGCATGGGGTTTGATTATTATTTAAGACAAAAAAATTCCCATAAACGATTTTCAAGGACGGTTTAATACCAATTCCATTAAATAATGTCCTATTTATAGGGTTACTATTCTCGCAAAAATGTCGAGAAAAACAAAATAAATTTTGGTAATTATTTAATGGAGTTGGTATAAATATACTCATTTTTATTTTTTACTCGACCTCCAAACCACAACATTGGATTACCTCTCTAAATTAAGCCTCGTAAAAGCCACTCGGCAACTTTTCCACGATTCAAAGTTTTCTTTGAAAGAACAATAAAATCTATAGTTGGGATAACACAAGGAGATAAAAGCCCGCTTAAAACCCTGTCAACACATTGAAATATTTCAAAAAATATTTAATAATATTTTTTTATAAAAATTATGTAATACCAATTCCACTAATTAATTCCTGATATTAGTTTTACTTATCTCGATGTTTTTACGTAAGTAAGCTTTTTAAATGAGTACTTATCTAATAGAATTGGTATTATTCGGACAGAGCAGGTGTGGCCAAGCCTAAATGCATTCAGTGTGGGACAAAAAAATTTAAGCGATATTCTCAAAATGATATTCAAAAAATTGCTTTTATTAAAACACTTGTTGATATAGAAGGATATAGTCTCGGAGGGGCAATAAAAAAGTTAGAACGGTATAATCAAATTAATAAATATGGGTCATTTGTTACAAAAAAAGGAGCTTTGCAATGAAAAATATGAAGTTACCGAATGGTCTGAGGCTTAATTTATTAATAACCGTTTTAATTTTATGGATCGGAATATTTACGGGGGTACCCCCTGTTACAGCTCAAAAAAATGAAACAGAAGTTCCAGGGCCCGATGGAAGAACAAAAATTCATGCCATCTATATTCCGTTGGCAGACCATTATGCAGGCATAGTGGCCTATGAAAAGTATAGAAATAAAATGAAGAAAGCCATTTATACCATTGAACGCATGCCTAATTGGGATGAACTCAGGGCTTATTTTATGT
>CAZIRV010000147.1:0-4230 GCA_964541845.1 uncultured Planctomycetales bacterium | reverse complement strand
TAAAAAAGTTGTCGCCACCCCTAATATTACTCCCCTCGTCAATAAAATCAACACGGAACTCAGGAATTTGGAACTAAATGTTAAACGGCAGACAGTGCAGACGTATTGGCGGATTGGGAAGTGGGTTGCGCAGGATGTTTTGAAGAATAAAGAACGGGCAGGATATGGAAATTATTTATTGGAACAATTGGCTGAAAAGAGCCTGTTAAGCAAGCGCTCATTGGAACGGACTGTGCAATTTTACCGGCAATATTCAATTGCGTCATCGATGACGCAATTGACTTGGACACATTTTGTTCAATTAATAACTGTTAAGGATCCAAAGGATCGACTCTCTTTAGAGAAAAAAGCTTTAAAACAGCAGTGGAGTGTTCGGCAATTGCAAAGTGAGATTAAGAAGGTTTCATATTCGTCATCTGTTGACGCAAACCCAAAAGACATTCCGGTTTTAGTGGTAACGCAGGGAGAAGTGGATGTTTATCCTTTGATTGAGGATGATACTTTGCCTCCTGGACAGCAGTTGGTTATTGATTACGGGTTTAAAGTGCGTCACACGTTGTCCGTGTCACAGGCAAAGAATTTTAAAGCAGGGGATGTTGTGCGTGTGACGGAAAAGAATAAGCAAAGGCATTTAGAAAAGGTGAGTGTGCCGAAGAAACAACTTTTTACTTACAAGGCTTATTTGAAGAGGGTGACCGATGGAGATACGGTCGTCGCGCATTTGGATATTGGTTTTGGCGAGTTTCTTGAACAGCGTCTGCGTTTGCGTGGATTAGATGCCCCGGAGATTAAAACACCCCAAGGACAAAAGGCTACGCGTTTTGTTGAACGGCGTTTGAAAAAACAGGTGGTTTTTATTGTTAAAACAACTAAAAAGGTAGATATCTATGGTCGATACGTCGCGGATGTATTTTATTCTGCAGATGGAAAGGGAAGGGCAGAGAAATTTTTAAATCAAGAGCTTTTGAATTCAGGATTGGTAAGGGGAATTTGAAAGAAATCTGGAGGGAATATTATGTCTGTTGTAACAGAATACATTCATTTAACCTCTGAAGGAAACGCGGATGTTCATGATGTTACCCCTGAAGTAAGTCGAATTTTAGAGAAGGGGAGTCTTAAAGACGGGATTGTAACGGTCAGTGTTATTGGCTCCACAGGGGCTTTAACAACCTGTGAATTCGAGCCTGGCCTGGTTCAGGATATCCCGGAGATATTTGATAAATTAATCCCTGCCGGAGACTATCATCATGACCGGACATGGGGGGATGGCAATGGGCATTCGCACTTGCGTTCGTCTCTCGTTGGCCCATCCGTCACTTTGCCATTTAATAAGAAAAAACTTATTGTCGGCACTTGGCAGCAGATTATTTTTATTGATTTTGATAACCGTCCGCGTGATCGAAAATTGGTTGTTCAGATGATGGGTGAATAGAGTTGTTTATTATGAAATCGTTCACACTTCCTATCATAACATTAGCATTGATTTCCCCTACCTTAACTGAGTTGTTATGCAGCAATATACCGGCCAGTATTTTTTTTCAGCCACACATTTTTTTATTGGTTGTGATTGCTTATGGGTTTCCTGTTTTGGTTATTCGGGAAATGTCTGTCCGGTGGAATTTAGGAATATTTGGAATTATTGTTATGGGGCTTGCCTATGGCCTTTACAATGAAGGGATTTGTGCCAAAACTCTTTTAATGAATGAAAATGTTCCGATCCCATCTTTCGATGGATATGTCCGTTTCACTTTTAATTGGGCCTGGGCTACTTTGATCTTGGTGTGGCACGCGCTGCACTCGATATTGTATCCTATTGTGATTGTGAGCTATTTTTTTCCAAAGGTGAGAAAAGAGAAA
Organism: uncultured Planctomycetales bacterium; assembly: GCA_964541845.1. Lineage (GTDB taxonomy): Bacteria > Omnitrophota > Gorgyraeia > Zapsychrales > Zapsychraceae > CAZIRV01. Next base: position 2,373 of record CAZIRV010000147.1, on the reverse strand, counting down.
TGGTTGCGCAATTGGCAGAAAAATACAGTTATGGCCCTATTTTCACTATTAGGATTACTGTCATTTTTTACAACGCCTAAAGTCAATGCTTCACCAATTTACATTCCCATTTTCTTTGTGGCGATTGTTTCCATTATTTTTCTTGCCCGCTGTATTCCACAAGGCCCCCAGATTGAGTTTTTGCCTCAACCAGTGACATGGTTTCCAGCTTTGGGAGGTTTTGTTTTTCAGACTATGTGCCTTTTGGGATTAAGTATATTGGGATCGATTAAGGCCCCCTTATTTGTTTTGTTAATCTATGCGCTCGGTATTTTAGTATTTTTTTATCAATTTTTAAAGAAGAAGGGGCTCTTGAAACTTCCAGCACTCGTCGTTTTCGTATTGGGAGATTACATGAGTGTGGGATTCTTTCCTATTTTTAGAGCAATTAAAATGGGAATAAATGAAATCTGGATTACAAATTCATTGCTTTTAGTTGGATTAATGGGCATAATTTTTTTAACTATTCAAAAATCAAAAAACAGAACATAGGATAATTACTCTAATGTGGGACTGTAAACATAAAATTGGAAAGGATCATTGTCGTTTGAGGAAAACACCGTGTTTTCCCGGGGGAAAACTCTGTGTGTTAGAAGGGAAATATGAATTCCCTTTGCGTAAGCAATTAGACGAACTAGAAGATCTTAAAAGTGTGCATAATAAAAGCACTTTAAGTAAAGCCCATAAAAGAAGGCGAAGGCGTTAAAATTCAAAAATTCAAACAAAATTCAAAGACGCTTTAGGTAACATTATGGGGAATAATTAGTTATGAAACTAAAATGGATTCAGGGTATTAATTGTTTTGTATTGCAAAAAAAATATTTCTGCGTGTTGTTTAGTTTGTGTTTGGTTTTATGGGCAGTGCAGGGGTTTGCTGAAGATTTTGAGTTAAAATCAGGTAAAGTTTTTAGCGGAAAAGTTATTTTTCAGAATGACAAAGAAATTCAGTTGGAAACAGCCAATGGTTTGATGACTGTTCCTCGCCGTATGTTAGCTGTAAAAGGAGAGAGCCAAGAAATAAGTCATCATAAGAGTTTGAATATTTTATTCATTGGCAATAGCTACACTTATGCAAATGACTTACCAGAAATTTTTTCTAAACTTGTGAGGGCGCAGGGCGGCAGGGTTAAGGTGTCGACAGCTGCCAATCCTGGATGGAAGCTGGCACAGCATCTTAAATCTAAATACACTTTAGCTAAAATTAATAAACATAATTGGGATTACGTTATTCTTCAGGAACAAAGTGTTGTCCCTGCCTTCTCAAAAGCACGTTTTCAAATATTTTATCCTGCAGTGAAGAAGTTGGATAAGAAAATTAAATCTGTTGGAGGCAAGACGATTCTTATGATGACGTGGGGGAGGCGTGACGGACTGAAAAGTTCTGGTTTTAAAAACTATTCTGAAATGCAATCCGCTTTGTATCAAGGGTACATGGGGATTGCAAACACAATAAATGCAATAGTTGCACCTGTTGGCATGGCCTGGAAAAGTGTGGTTAAGTCAGGGGCGGTTATTAATTTGTGGCAAGGAGATGGCAGTCATCCTAGTTTATCGGGGTCTTATTTAGCGGCTTGTGTGCTTTACAGTGTAATTTATGAATCAAGCCCCGAAGGAAGTTATTACACCGCTAGATTAGGCAGTTCTAAAGCAAATTATTTACAGAAAAAAGCGGCGACAGTAGTTTTAAAAAATTTAAAGCGATGGAAATAAATCTTTCCGTTTCTGTTCAGAAAAATGTTCATTTCGGGAACAGGAATTTTTTTGGTATTGCTGTGAGCGAAATGAGTTTTTTTATTAGGCTTTAAGCCTTAAATAAAATTAAAACTATCAATAATTGTCTTAATCAAAAATTTGTAATTATTCCATTCATTTTTTGGATTAACAGAGAAAGTGATTCGATACAAATTGAGATTATGAATTAAATAATATTCTGAGAGCCTTACTCTGAAATTATTTTTAGAAAAAGCTTTTACTTTAAGTGTTTCGCGATTGGCAATGGTGTTGTGCTCAGTGCCAAACCCTTTGGCATAACGTTTCATGCTTTGGAGGCTTAATTTGTTCATTTGGCTAAGAAATCCAATACGTGAATTCATTTTTTCAACAGTGAAGATCACTTCAGGGTATGTTGATAGAGTAACAGTAAGAGTATTTTTACTGTGTTCTTTTTTCCAATTTGGGTTGCAATGAAATTTGATTCCTAATTTTTGAGCCACACAGTCTGCAGAATGCCCATAAAGAGTGTTTGGATAGTGTTGGACATAAGGAGTCGCCAGTGAGGTTGGTTGGAAAACATTGAAAAATACAAATAAGAAGGAGATTAAAAGTACGATGGAG
>CAZIRV010000146.1:0-4275 GCA_964541845.1 uncultured Planctomycetales bacterium | reverse complement strand
CTAAACCATATTCACAGACTCAAAATGCGGACTTTTCTATAAGGATTTACTCCTGCCCCCCCAATAGTTTTTTTACCTTTTTAAGGGGATTTTTAATAAGTATTTTTACACTTCTACTATTTCCGGTTTTTTTTGGTGTGGTGTCATTGCTTCTAATTCCTGAATTTCAATCTCTAACAACATAAAATTTTCATCTTCAGGGCCGGCAAAATATTGTTTTAGCATAGGAATATTGTTCCAAAGTATTGTTTTATTTTCCAAATTTTCGGTTATTGTTCCTTTTCCTGTTACGCGGCAATACCACATTTTTCGATCAACAAAGCACACTTCAACCTGTGGATTATCTTTAACTTGCTGAATAGTTCGTGAACGGCTTAATAGCGCGATGAGTAGCTTTCCGTCATCTGTTAAATGCGGCATCATGGGTCGAACTCTTGGTTGATCACCCTCAATGGTTGCTAAATAGCCAAATCCTGCATCTTTGATTAAATCTAAAACTTCTTCTTTGGTCATGCTTTTCTCCTTGGATGTTTTAAAATAATTTTTATCGAAATTTATTTGTTTTAAGAAAATTTTTGTTGCTATATTTGACTAATTCTGAAGCTATTGAAATAGCGATTTCTTCCGGTGTCTGTGCCCCAATATCAACCCCAGCTGGAATATTAATTTTTTTGAGATTTTTTGCCTGGATATTCATTGCCTTTAAACGATCAAAAAACCTCTTTTTTTTGGCCTGACTTGAAATAACCCCGATATAGCCGACGTCTAAATTTATAATAGTTTTCAGGCATTCAAAATCATATTCATGACCTTGAGTAACAATCATGATATATGTATTTGCGTTAACAACCAAGTTTGCTAATTTTTTTGCGTGAGGCCCAACAAGAATTTTATCAGCATGTTTGAAACGTTTTTTATTGGCAAAGGCTCTACGGTTATCAATAATAGTTACTCTATAGTTTAGCATTTTACCAATAATTGATAATGGCGAGGCAATATGTCCTGCGCCACAAATAACAAGGTGTTTAGGCGCACAAAAAGGCTCAATAAAAACCTTAATTTGTCCTCCGCAAACTGACTGACCTTTTTGGCCAAAATAATTATAAATTATTAGTTTTGGTTGACCTGTTTTAATAGCCTCCAGACATTCTTTTTTTATCGCTAATTCGTTCCGCCCTCCTCCTATCGATCCAAATAAAGAGGCATCTTCTAAAACAATCATTTTAGCCCCTGATTTCCGGGGAGTTCCTTTTACTGTTGCTTCGATAATAGTGGCAAAGGCATACCCTTGCCCTTTTTCAAAAGCTTCTCGTGCTTTGACTAATAAATTGTAATCCATTATTTAATTAAGAGATTGGCCAAAAAAATTATTCTGCCAATCTTTAAACCGGGTTTAATTCCCCGAGGCTTGCCTCGTTGGTAGTTTAATATACGCTTTAAGAATTTTTTGTTCTTCAATCGGACGGTCTCCTGGCCCAACAGGGGTATTTTCAATGGCTTCAACAGTTTCATACCCACTGATGACTTCACCAAAAATTGTATGTTTCATATTGAGCCATGGTGTTGGAATTGTTGTGATGAAGAATTGACTGCCATTAGTATTAGGGCCGGAGTTGGCCATAGCCAAGAGACCCTTTTTGTCAAATTGAATGTCCGAATTTAATTCATCCTCAAATTTACCACCCCAAAGACTTTCCCCTCCCCGTCCGGTTCCGGTTGGATCTCCCCCTTGAATCATAAAATTTTTAATCACACGATGAAAAATAAGCCCATTATAATAACCTTTATCAATTAAACCTACGATATTCTCACATGTCTTTGGTGCAATATCCGGGAAAAGTAAAATTTCAATATTACCTTGGGTTGTTTCAAAAACAATCGTTGTATCTGAAGCCATTTGCGCGTTAACCTCCTGATTAAAATTGGGTTGATAAATAGTGTAAATTCCTAATAAAAAAATAACACTCATTACTTTTTTTAACATATGCATACTCCTTTTTATGATTATTAGTGTATTATTCTTCGACAATATCCTTTTTTTCAGGTTGGAATTCCTGAGATTGCTTATCATCAATAATAGGGATGGGGTCCTTTTTCTCTACTAAAGGGGGCATCGGGGTGGAAGATTGCAGCCCTTCTTTTGGTTCTGGTCGAACTTTTTCTTGCACTGATTCGGATTGTATTTCTGTACTTACGAAATTAGAAGGTTTGGCAATAGGCTTAATATTTTCTTCCTCTTGGGCTTTCGCTAAACTATCCTCCAATTCTTTAATTTTATTCTCCAGCTGAACGATCTTTTGTTCACTGCTTTTTTTTTCTTCTTTTACACTATGGAGTTCATTTTGAGCATCCTTGACTCTATTTTTTACTTCCTTTACCTCTTTTTCAATAATATCTTTAACTTTATTAAAATCTTTTCCATTTTTTAACTCATTATCCAGAGCAGCTTGGGCTTTTTCTAATTTAGAACTTTTTTCTTTAAAAAGATTATCAAGTCGCCCATATTTTTCTTTAAGCTCAGCAAGTTGCAGGGAAGATTCCAACTCTTTTTCAACACTTTCTTCCTGTTGTATTTCTAATGCCTGTTCATCTATCTCTTCCGTTTCAATAGATTCACTTAATGGCGTTACAGGGAGGGAGTCTTCCGTTACGTTTTTTTTATTTGCCAAATTCTCTTGCACGATTAAAGAATCATGAAGGTGTGCAAGGGGTTTTTCTTCCGAAGCATTATCCAGTCCGAGTTTTTTTTTGCAAACAGGAAATTTTTCACGAATTTTATCAATAATATTTAAAATTGATTTTAATGGTGTCGATGCAGGGGGACCTTGGTTATTTTTTTTAGATTTTAATTTTTTAGATATATTAATAGGAGTTTGTGACGGTTCAGGTTGAGTATTTTTTAATAACTCTTCCGGGGTTATTTTTTCAACAAACTCTTCAGTAAGTTTTTTCTCACTATTTAGAATCCAAATAACAGCACCAATTCCAAGCAATGAAATACTTGCGATTATCACAAAAATTATCATTAACCACGACTCCCTTTGACAGTAATATAATTATTCATATAATAAATGTATGGTTTCTTGTATTCTTTTATCTGCAGGTTTAAGTAGTCGTTTTAAATCTCCAAAGGCTCTTGCGCGATTACCTGATGAAAAAACAGTTATTGAACGCATTCAACAACAACTTCTTTTGAGCAAGGTCAATGAAATCATTGTTGTCCTTGGCGCGCATCTAAACGAAATCAAACCTTACATATACCCAAGCGCGCCAAGTCTACAAAATGTAGAGCAAAATCTTAAAATCACAAATCCGTTTAGCTTGGGTATATTAAAGCATAAAGCTATTAAGATTGTCTACAATAAAGATCATAATTTTGGACAAACAGCTTCGTTTAAAGTTGGTCTGCAAAATATTTCATCGGAGTCTACGGGCATTATGCTCTTCCCTATCGACTATCCGGTAGTTAGTCTGGAGACCATTGATGACCTTGTTTCTTTTTTTTTAAAAAATACTCCTCTCATCCTCATTCCTTCTTTCCATAATAAAAAAGGACATCCTCCTGTTTTTCATACAAAATTAAAAAATGAGTTTTTAGATTTGAATAACGCGGAAGGACTTAACAGTATCGCGCGTGACCATCAAAAAGATGTCACTCTCCTTCCTGTTGATGATGCGGGGGTTATAAAAAGTTTTAATACAAAAGAAGAATTAAAGTTTTTATTTAAACACAACAACTGTAGCTGAGAAATTGGCGCGAACATAGGCATTTCCAATAAGTTCCTGAGCGGGAAGGTTTTTCCATGATCCAGTCGCGTCTGTTTGAAGATTGGTGAGCGCGTCCGCTCCTAAAATCGCGGCCTCCCTTTTCATTTTTTCAAGGACATCATTCATTTGTTGACGACGTTCTGTGTTAACAACTACTTGTCCTATTGTTTCGTGGGGTCGATCAATCCTTTCTAAATAAACTATTTCCGTTGGAGATTTTTTAGGGGGATAGTACTTTGTTCCGACACCTTGTGAGTCAATATGATAAATACTGCAGGCAGAAGTTATGAAAGTAAGAAAGACTAGAAGTGTTAATTTTTTCATGGGTCATTCCTCCTGAATCTTATCTTTTTCCTTGAGTGCCTGAATAATTTTATCCGGTGTAAACGGGAGCTCTTTTAATCGAATACCAACGGCATCATAAATAGCATTAGCAATAGCCGCCGATGTTGGTAAAAGTGCTGCTTCTCCCATTCCCTTGGCCCCAAATGGCCCTTCAGGATCGTT
>CAZIRV010000145.1:0-4491 GCA_964541845.1 uncultured Planctomycetales bacterium | reverse complement strand
GAGTTTGGATGTTGAGTCTTTTCGCTGAAACTGATGCTTATGCCATGTTGAAGTGGCAAAAGCAATTTTTCAGGGGACACTACATAGAAGGAGGGGGATTTATGGTAGAAGTTAAATATAGTAAGGCAATGGGTAAATTAGAGGAAATTGTTGCGAAGATTGAAGGAGAGGATATTGATGTGGATGAGTTGTCGAGTAAGGTGAAGGAGGCTGTCGCGTTAGTGAAGGTCTGTAAGAATAAAATTGAGAAGGCAGAATTGGAAGTGAAGAAAGTTGTGGAAGAATTGGGCACAGAATAAAAGGGGGGAGTATGTTAGCTATTTCAACAGCGTGGATGGGTGGTGCTGAGAAAGGGATAGAGCATTGGCTTACGCGGATTAAGGATTTAGGTTTTGATGCCGTTGAGTTGAGTTATAAAATTACGCAGGCGCAGTTAGAGGAAATGGAGGAGTTGTTGAGTAAGATGGATATTAAGGTGTCTAGCGTTCATAATTTTTGTCCGCAACCCGATGATGAACCTTCACCCCGACATCTTTCTAATTACTATCGGTTGTCCTCCATAGATGAACGTGAGCGGCAGCAGGCGGTTGAGTGGACGAAAATTACGGTGGATACGGCCAAGCGTAATAAGGCAAATGTGGCGGTTATTCATGCGGGAACAATGGATTTTGAAGATGAGCGATCACCATATTTATTTGAATTGTATGTGAATGGCAAAAAGGATACCGAGGTATTTAAAGAGGAAAAGGCGCGTATTTTAACATTAAGGGCAGAGAAAAAGGGCCCTCATATAGAGGCTTTGGAGCGAAGTTTTAAGGAACTGACGGATCACGCGAGAACGCGGCAGGTGAAGATTGGTTTGGAGACGCGCTATTATCCTATTGAGATTCCGGATTTTGAGGAGATCGGTTATTTTTTAAATATGTTTGATGAGACCGTGATGGGCTATTGGCATGATTTCGGTCACGCGGAAATGAATGGGCGATTAGGTATTAGAGCGCATAAAGAGTTTTTAGATACGTATAAAGACCGTTTGATTGGAGTTCATATTCATGGGATGAAGGGACGACGGGATCATCTGGCTCCATTTGAAGGAGATATGGATTTTGATCAGTTTTCAACATATTTAAAGCCGCATGTGATTAAAGTGGTTGAGTCTAAACCGTTTGCTTCAGAAGATTTAATGAAAGAGGCTGCGCGGAAATTGATGTAGGGGCGGGTTTCAAATCCACCGCTGCGATAATTATAATTGTACCAATTCCATTAAATAGTCCCATTTATGTGGTTGCTATTCGTAAAAACGTCGAGAAAAGCGAAATTGGTTTTGGTCATTATTTAGTGGGATTGGTATTAGATGAATGCTCAAATAAAACGTTATGTATTTTGGGTAGTGACATCTTTTCTAAGTATTTTTCTCCTTTTTTTGAATTTTCAATTTCCATCTTTTGTTGAAAAAATTTATCAGAAAAAAAATTTTGTGTTACTTAATCAATTCGTTGATCATGATATTAATGAGACTTTAGGCTATTATGTAGGACAGGTTGATAATATTTATGTGGGACCGGTAACCAGCGTTATTACGTACACGTTGTTTGCTCTGTTTTGCCTCCTCTATTTAAAGAAGAGTTCTCCCGGAGTTTTTTGTTGCGCTGTTTTTTTATTTTTAATTCTGACAAAATTTAATGTTTTATTTTACCCTCCTTATGGGGATGCCATTGGGGGGCCATTTGCTGAGGCGCTGTGGCTTGCGGAGCATCATTTTGATTATGCCGGATTATTGCACCAGCCTCCGTATAACCTTGGGGGGCCTCGCGTTTATTTTTTTTCTATTTACCCAACTTATTTAGCTATTCTTTTAAAACTTATTCCTTCCACCAAAATATTTTTTGTTGTAAATCATCTTTTTGTTTACGGAATGGCAGCACTCATCATAACATTGATTAAAAATATTGTCGCAATGAAGTTTAATCAATGTATAGCAATATTATCATCTGTAATCCTTTTGGCCTTGCCGCTTTTTCAAAGTCAGACGGAGGCGATTAATATGGAAATTCCATGCTTGCTTTTCTCGATTTTGTCTATTTATTATTTAGTTCAAAAAAGAATAGGTTTGGCATTGGTTATGGCCGTGTGGTCTTTATTGGTTAAAGGGCATGGGATTATTCCGTGTGGCACAGTGGCTTGTGTGAGTATTATTTTGTTTTTATTTGATTCGTGTAAGGAAGAACCATTGTCATTGAAGGGAAGTAAGCGGCTCCTCATGTATTCTTTTTTGGCTGTTATGAGTATTGTTTTGATGGCGGGAAGTAAATTTTTGCTTAAGGATCAGCACGCGACAGGAGGGATGATGGGGTTTTTAAATGGACTCCCTTCATTGAAAATTATGTATTTACCGCGTCTGTATGGGATGAGTTTTGTATTATTTTTTTGTTTGGTTTTATGGGAAGAGGGAATGGGAAGAAGAAAATTGATACCAATGCCCTGCGCGTCCTTTTGGGGCATAAATTTAAACAAAAATTTTGATTGTACAAAAAATTTTTACCCAAAAGGGACGCGCGGGGCATTAGTATCAATTTTGGTTGAGAAATATTATCCCCAGTGTGTTGTTTTTGTTTGTGCGGGGATGTGGTTTATTTTATTTTTAAATTATACGGAAGTTTCTCCTCGATATAAGCTGGCATTAGCACCCTATTTAATATTATGTTTGGTTTTCGCGGTTTTAAGTATTCCCCGGTTAAAGAGAATTATGCCTTTTATTTTGATGGCAGGGGTTTCCATGACGGCATTAGGGTCTTATGGATTTTATCATCATCCCGTTATCCCTAATTATCATATTTTCTCCGAACGGAGTTTAGAGTATCGTAATGATTTAAAATTAAATAGACGGTTAGTTAAAATGATTGAAGATGAATATTCAACAATGACGATTGGAGCCCCATTTCTTATAGCACAAATATTGGCTATTCCACAGCTTGGTTATGTTAAAGAGCCTCTTAGGGTGATGGCCTATGGCATGCCTATAAAATATGGAGGGATTAAAAATTTTGAAGGATTAAAAAAAGAAGATATATTGGAGACTCTATGGGTTGGGGTGGCCGCGCAGTTTGAGAAAAGAGGAGTTTTTCAGTATCCTGTTCATGAAAAGGATAGGGTTATCAAAGAACTTGCTGTCGGTGAAAATCGAGTAACCCTTTTTATGGGGGGCTTTGCTATTGAACAGAAAAGGGCCATTATTTATGCGTTCCAAAAACGCCGAAAAAAATAAAAATATCGATGTTTCCATAATTATTCCGATCTTTAATGAAGAAGATAATATTCCGGAGTTGTTTACACAGTTGAATGCTGTTTTGAAAAAAACAGGAAAAATTTTTGAAATGATTTTTGTGGACGATGGGAGTACGGATCAGTCATTTTTATGTTTGATGAAATTGCATCAGGAGTATCCGGAGATTGTAAGAGTGATTAATTTTACACGCAACTTCGGGCACCAATTAGCTTTAAGTGCCGGATTAAATTATTGTCATGGCAAGGCCGCTGTTGTGATAGACGCGGATTTGCAAGACCCGCCCAATTTAATTAGAGAATTTATCGCAAAGTGGGAAGAAGGGAATGATATCGTTTATGGTGTCCGTACGTGGAGAGAAGGAGAGACGCTTTTTAAGAAGGTTACCGCGAATTTGTTTTATAAGTTGATTCGTTCAGTAACGGCGATTGATATTCCAGCTAATGTGGGGGATTTTTATTTGATTGACCGAAAGGTTGTTGATATTTTGAATTCCTTTAAAGAGAGGCATCGTTTTATTAGAGGGCTCATTGCGTGGACCGGATTTAGGCGGGTGGGGGTGGATTACGTACGGAAACCCAGATTATCGGGAACAACGAAATATTCTTTGTGGAAGATGATTAAATTTTCCATTGATGCCATGACCTCTTTTTCTTTCGCGCCTTTGAGATGTGTTTCCTGGTTAGGAGGTTTTTTTGCCATGGGGGCATTTTTCTATATTTTAATCGTTATTTATCAAAAGCTTTTTACAAATACCACTATTGTTGGATGGTCTTCACTTATGGCGGTTATTCTTTTTTTGGGAGGCATTCAGCTTTTAGCTATCGGAGTCATTGGGGAATATATTGCGCGTATTGGAGATGACGTGAAATCGCGTCCGTTGTATACGGTGAAAGAAATCCTGGAGCTTTAATACCAAATTCATTAAATAATTGCTCTATTTTAAGGTTGCTGTTCTCGTTGATTCGTCGAGAAAAGCAAAATGGATTTTGGTAATTATTTATTGTAATTGGTATAATTCGACAATTCCCCATCTCCCTTGGGGTGGGGAGCCTCATTTATAAAATTTTTTACTCGAAATTCTTCCAGAATTTTTTCAACTAGTGGATGGGGCATTTTTTGTTTTTTTGAGATTAGATATACTTTCTCATAGATGTTACGCGTTTAATTCTGATCGTAACGGCTGCCGAATTAAACATGTATAGATT
>CAZIRV010000144.1:0-4578 GCA_964541845.1 uncultured Planctomycetales bacterium | reverse complement strand
CGTAGGGGCGGGCCTTGCGTCCGCCTGTTTATGGGATAAAATATTTTTTCAAATAAATGTTCTAATAATGGGCGGACGCAAGACCCGCCCTTACGAAATATATAATTATCCATGCCTTTTCGTATCCCATCCCTATTTTTAATTTTTTCTTTTTTTTGTGTGCCTCTCTACGGGCAGCAGGAGTTTTTTCCTTTTTTAGCAGAAATTACTTCTAAAAATGTCCACGTCCGTTCAGGACAGAGTTTTAATTTTGAAAGTCTATGCAAAATGAAGCAAGGAGAGGAAGTCATTGTTTTAGAAAAAGTTTATAGTTGGTATAAGGTTCAATTACCTTCTACCGCGCGAAGTTTTATCCATAAAAAATATGTAACACTATCAGAATCAGACCAGGGCATAGTTTTCGGAAATCATGTTAATGTGCGCGCGGGTGCGGGCATTAATTATTCCATTTTAGGACAGTTGAATACAGGCGAGAAAGTTGTTGTTTTAGAAAAAATAAAGGATTGGTACAAAGTTGTTCCTATTGACGGAACTTACGGTTGGATTAAAGATGATTTTATCGCGTTTAAATCAAACGATATTTCAACATATCATCATTCTCAAGTTATTAATGAGACTAAACAGGCCCCGGAGCAAGCCCAAGAATCCAAGGTTGTGATTGCCCCGATTGAAGATACTGTTTTTCAGGAAAAACCTTCTGTTGAAAAAAAAGAGGCAGTTATTGCCGTTGCCGGACTTTTGAAATCACAAAAAGATAGTTTAGGAAAACCGATATATCTCCTTAAGGTGAATGGACAAACGACCTATTATTTAAAAGGGGATCGACAGATTTTTGATGAATTTATGAATTATAAAGTAAGCATCGCAGGCGTTATGGACGTTGAGGCGCAGGCACAAACAACTCATCCAACGGTGAAGATATCCAAAATTGAACTGGTTTTGTAGAGGCCTTATTTTATGTTTACAGAAATTTCATATCTTATCTTGATATTTGTTTTTATATTGTTCCCTTCTATAGTTTTGCACGAATACGCGCATGGATGGGTGGCCTATAAATTAGGAGATGCCACAGCCAAGCAGGCGGGACGACTTACTTTGAATCCGTTAAAACACATTGACCTCTTTGGTACGATTATTTTACCTGGCGTATTAATCTTTTTACGTTTTTTCGGAAGTCCCATATTACCTGTTGGCTTTGCGAAACCGGTTCCAGTCAATTTTTTTAATCTCCGTAATCCTAAACGTGATATGATGTTGGTTGGTTTAGCGGGTCCTGCAATGAACGTTATGTTAGCGTTCTTGTGCGCGAAATTATTGATGAGTCGGTTTATTTCAGCACAAGTAGCGGAAGCACTTTTAATCGCGGTTTTTATTAATTTATTATTAGCTACTTTTAATATGTTACCAATCCCTCCTTTGGACGGATCTCGTTTGGTGATGGGGTTGCTGCCTCGGCAATTGGCTTCAGTCTACGCGCGTATAGAGCCTTTTGGAATTCTGATTGTTATTTTACTTGTATCCAAGACGGATATTTTTGAAAGGGTTATTGGCCCTGTTGTTGAATTTTGCGGAGATTTATTGGGGGTTCAATTGAGAGGATTGATTACTTAATGAAAACTATTCCGGTGCCATTAAAAGAAAATGCGTACAAAATTGTTATTGGAAATAATAGTTTATTGAAATTAGGCGTCCAATTAAAGAGCCTTAAAATTGGTCAGGACGCGGTGATTATTACGAATCCATTTATTAAACGTCTCCATGGCAAGGCCGTCATTGAAGGGTTAAAGGAAAAAGGCTTTACTACTAAAGTGCTAGAAGTCCCGGACGGAGAAAAATCAAAATCAGCCAAAGTCGCTTTTCAATTAATGGAAATGATTGCTAAATACGACTGTCTAAAAAAAGTATTTATTATTGCCCTTGGTGGGGGTGTTATCGGAGATTTGGCCGGTTACGTTGCTGCTGCTTATAAACGCGGCATTCCCTATGTACAGGTTCCAACAACTTTTTTAGCCCAGATTGATTCTTCCATCGGAGGGAAGGTGGCTGTTGATTTGCCTGTTGGGAAAAATTTAGTGGGGGCGTTTTATCAACCAAAAGTTGTCTGGAGTGATACAGGGACATTATCTACATTAGATGAACGTCAGATCCGCAACGGTTTATCCGAGGCTGTAAAGTATGGGATCATTTATGATAAAAAACTTTTTCATTATATAGCGCAAAATTATCAGGAACTTTTAGAAGGGAACTCCAAAGGACTCCACCATGTTGTTACACGTTGCAGTCAGATTAAAGCGGAGATCGTTGCCGCGGATGAGAAAGAAACCAGAGGTGTTCGCGTGATTCTCAATTTTGGTCATACCATCGGACACGCCATTGAGGCAGCCGGAAAATATGATTATTATCAACACGGTGAGGCCGTGGCACTAGGAATGCGCGTCGCCGCGGATATTTCACATCAATCGGGTTTATTAGGTTCTGTTGAAGTGGCACAAATTAATCAGGTATTATCTGACATTGGATTGCCGGAAAAAATTCAAAAAATCCGGATGGAAAACATTTTAACTATTATGAAACATGATAAAAAATTTATCACCGGCAAAAATCGTTTTGTTTTAGCTACTCAAATCGGAAAAGTCAAAGTCCTCGAAAATATTCCCTTACCTGTCATTAAAAAAGCCATCCAGACATATATGTAAACTAATTTAGTACCTAATTTATTACTATAAAACAACGTCAAATGTTGTTTTGGTTAAAGGTCATTCTCCTACCTTAAGGTAGATAATTTCACCGGTTTCATTCTCTAGTTCAACATTTTTATTGCTGATGTTAAGAATTTTTTTGCCATTAACGATTTCTCCGACACTATAAATATTATTGTTAATAAGTGCTACGCGATTATTATCGATTATAGACGTTCCATTTAAAATTAAAGTGCCTTGAGCATAGTTTATTTTTGGAAGAGGTTTTGTGCGGGGTTTGATACTGGGGAATTGTTTTTTTATCGTGTCAGATTTAGGAAAAGGAAGTCCTTTTGTGATAACCCATGTTTTAGGAGATTTTTTATTGAATACAAAGAAAAAGAAAATGGCTCCCAGGCAGATAGGAATTACGAGAAGGGGAATAATTTTTGTTGTTGGAGTCCTTGTTTTTGGGACGGCATTGTTTTGTGTTGGCGTAGAAGAGTTTTTGGCTGACTGAGGGGTATTTATCGGGGCAGGAGTCTCTTTGCCTTTTGCTTTCGAAAGGTTTGACTGTGCTTTTCTAAGGGCATCATCAATAATACTCATTGTAGGACAACCTCTTTAATGCATTTGGTAACAATATTATGATTAATAGTAAATGTTTCTGCTGTGTAGCCGGCTAGTAAAGCGCGGTCGCACAAAATATTGACCATTCGGGGTGTTCCATGGGAATGTTCATAAATAATATCAATCGCCTCGGGAGTAAATTGGGGGGTAGGGGCATTGGAACCAGCCACTTTCAGACGATGGTTAATGTAGCCACTTAATTCTTCTCGGTTTAATGGAGTCATATGAAAGCGGATGCTGACGCGTTGATTAAGTTGACGAAGGTCAGAAAGTTTCAGTTTTTCATTTAATTCCGGTTGGCCTACTAGAATAATTTGCAGAAGTTTTTCTTTTTCCGTTTCAAGATTGGATAATAACCGAATTTGTTCGAGTTGTTTAACACGTAAATTTTGAGCCTCATCAATAATCAAGACAACATTGTTACCTTGGCTGGTTTCTTTTAGGAGAAATTCATTCAGGGCATTGATCAGTGCAAATTTATTTTTGGCGGCAGATGTAATTCCGAGGTCCGCCAGAATAAGTTGAAGGAGCTGTAAGTCAGAAAAATTGGGATTTAAAATAAGGGCGGTTTTTGTGCTGAGGTCTAATCGGCTAAGCAGGGTTCGGCATAAAGTCGTTTTCCCTGTTCCGATTTCTCCGGTAACAGTCAAAATGCCTTTGCGTTCTCTAATCCCGTAAGTAAGATGAGAAAAAGCCTCGCCATGTCTGGAACTAGAAAAAAAATATTCCGGATCTGCAGTAATATTAAACGGATTTTCCTTTAAAGAGTAAAATTCTTTATACATAGTAAAAGTATAACATGGAGGAATTATTTGGTAAATCTTTTGTGGGAATTTTTTGTAAGAATAAATAGATTTTATTATGTATAATACCCATTCCATTAAATAGTTACCTCTGAAAAATGATTTTTTGCGACTCCATTCGGCTTAAACAGAGCCTGGTTTTAATAAAGATCCAATAGCCAAACTCCTCGCTTTGCTCGTCAGACATGGCTATTGAAAACATCTTTATTTATTAAAGTCAGGCCAAGCCTCAAAGTCGCCGCGAAAAATCATTTTTCAGGAGTAACTAAATAATGATCAAAATCCATTTTTCTTTTCTCGACATTTTTGCGGGAATAACATCCCCATAAATAGGACATTATTTAATGGAATGGGTACAACTAGTAACAAAGATATAACTTATTTCATTTCAATATGTTGTGGAACGAGAAAAATGGTCAAGTGAAAAAACTCCTGTAAAAGCTTAAGCACAAGCAAAGACCTCCACA
>CAZIRV010000143.1:0-4599 GCA_964541845.1 uncultured Planctomycetales bacterium | reverse complement strand
TTACAAACGAGGCAAGCCTCGGGGAATTAAACCCAGTTTAAAGATTGGCAGAATAATTTTTTCGGCCAATCTCTTAATTAAAAATTTAGCTGACAGTGCCGTGCGATCCCGATATTATTTCAGCTCTCTTCTTCTACGAAGGCGAGAGCGAATCAGATTGCGATGATTAATAATATCAACCGCATCTAATAAATCCTGCGCAATATGGTCCGGCTTCACTTCCCATTTACGCATATAGCGACGGTCTTCCCGCCCGGAAAGTACAAAAATAGTCGTGCATCCCGCGTTATGTCCGGCACGAATATCCGACTCCGTATCCCCAACAAAAAAGGCTTTTTGCGCTGAACGAATAGACTTATTCATAAGCTCCAACCCTTTTTTAATAGAGCCAATTTCTGGTTTTCGACACTTACAGCCTTGATCTGAACGATGTAGACAATAAAAAGCTTTTTTAATTTTCCCACCATATTTTCTAATATCCCGAAGCATATTACGCGTAATATGTTGAAGTTTCGCCTTGGTATACACCCCTTTTCCAACCCCTGCCTGATTCGAAATAATAAAAATCGTATATCCCTCTTGTGTTAAAATTCGTATGCCATCAAGCGCGCCTGGAACAAAATGAAAATCTTTTACTTTCGTCACATATTTTCCGTTTCCAGGAAACTCATTAATAACGCCGTCACGATCAAGAAAAACAACCTTCATTGTTTACTGCCACTCTCCTTCCACTTTTGTTCTTTTTTCATCTGCCAGTATTTGGCATAGCTCATAATTTGATATAACGATGCAAAAAAACCAATCATAAAACCAATGAAGCCGTCTTTATACCCTTTTTTTCGAATAAAGGAACGCGGGAAACGATCCATTGTCCGCCAAATCGTCCGTCCTAAAGACATATGCCTTCCTGTTTGAATCCATTTGCGCGCTTCCAACGTCGTCTGCCTATTCAGGCTTCCAAGAAAATGTTCAAAATCAGGATAACCTTTATGCACGATATCTTTTGTTAAATGCCCTGTTTCACCGTCTAAAAACACCTTCGGATGAACCTCAACTTCTTCATACTTAAAAAGACTTCTCCTGAATAATCGTAATTTCCCTGCCGGATACCATCCGGAATAGCGCACTTGATAACTCCCAATAAAATTTCGCAAAGGAATGGAAAAGGCCTGAAATTTATCTTCAGCCAAAACTTTTGTGATTTCCTCTTTAAGCTCTTCGGTCACATATTCATCCGCATCAAGACTTAACACCCAGTCATTTTTTGCCTGCGCGTAAGCCCAATTCCGATGAATCCCTTCATTTTCCATCTTTCGATGAAGGACTTTATCAGCATATTTCTCCGCGACGACCACTGTTTTATCCGTACTTTCATCATCAACAATAAGAATCTCATCAGCCCATCCATGAGCGCTTCCAAGGCACATGTCAATATTATCTTCTTCATTTTTTGTAATCACAACAACAGAAACAGGGACTCTAGACATTATTTAATTCCATTATTTTTCAACCATAAACAAACACCGGGAGTTTGTTTATACTTTTTTCAAACAAACTCCCGGTGTTTGTTTATGGTAATTTCTTTCAATGATGCACACACATATTCTATTTGTTCTTTTTGCATGTGAGGAAACATTGGCAGCGATAAAACTTCATCTGAAAGCTTCTCTGCCACAGAGAAGTCTCCTTTTTTATGCCCGGCATCCGCGTAAGCCGTCTGTAAATGCAAAGGAATCGGATAATGAATAAGCACTCCTATGCCTTTTTCCTTCATAGCCTCAAGAACCTGATCTCGACATCCAGGTAAACGGATCGCATACGTTTGAAAAACATGCGTTCGATCATCTTGGATTGTTGGAGCGTAAACACCCTCCATGTCCTTTAATAATGCCGCGTAATATGCCGCGTTTTCATTGCGCATCTTGTTCCACGCGTCCAAGTGCTTTAACTTAGCCGCTAAAATCACAGCCTGCACTGTATCTAAGCGAGAATTAAATCCTTTAATTTTATGATCATAACGTGTTTCCCTTCCATAATCGCGCAGCATCATAGCTTTATCATAAACTTCTTTACTGCTAGTAACGATCATGCCTCCGTCTCCAAAAGCCCCTAAACTTTTGGTTGGATAAAAACTAAAACACGCGATATCGCCCAATGAACCTATTCTTTTATTTTGATACGTTGAACCATGCGCCTGACACGCGTCCTCGATCACAGTAATATTATGCTCTTTCGCAATCGCATTAATTTCATTCATATTGGCTGGTTGCCCGTACAAATGCACAAGAATAATCGCCCGTGTTTTTTCTGTAATGGATTCCTTAAATTTTTTAGGATCAATGTTATAAGTCTCTTCTTCAATATCGACAAAAACAGGTTTGGCTCCCGTATATGAGACACAAAGCGCTGTAGCAATAAAAGTAAATGTTGGTAAAATAACCTCATCGCCCGGGCCAATCCCCCGTGTTCCTAAAGACAAATAAAGTGCGTCTGTTCCGGAATTAACCCCAATAGCATACGGCGTGTCACAATATTTCGCGAAATCCGTCTCAAAATCCTTTTCTTCCTGACCTAAAATAAAATTCCCTTTTTCAAAAACAGCTTTCAATCCAACATCAATCTCATCCTTAATCATATTATACTGCTCTTTAAAATCTATAAACGGTACTTTCATAACTTTTCATCCATCCTTTAACCATATAATCCCACATCCGAAGTGGGATTCTTCATATTTTTCTAAAATCCCACTTCGGATGTGGGATTATATTATTTCTGCTACCTTTCCTAATACATCTACTACTTCAATTTCATGTAAACAACTTATATGCGTACAACTCGCGCGCCGAAACCGATGATAACATGGACGACACGCAATGTTATGCGTCACAACCATGTGATTTCTTTTTGGATATGGGCCATATACCCGTTCATCTACCGGACCAAATATGGATAAAGTCTTTGCTCCAGCAGCAACTGCGACATGGAGCGGACCACCATCATTAACAATATTTAAAGCACATCGTGCGCTTAATGCGGCAAACTGAGTGATACTTGTTTCTCCGCATGCCAAATGAACAAAACTTTGTGCTAAATTCGCTACTTTTTGACATAAATCCTGCTCATTTGAACTCCCCATCAGTATAATTGCTACTGAAAACTTTTCAATTAATTTATCGACTAATTTCGCATATTTTTCAGCAGGCCAGCGTTTATACTCTGCGTCCTTTCCCCAGCTGGCCCCACCCCCCGGAACCATACCAATAATCAGAGCGTCTTCTTTCAGACCCTTCTGCCTCAAAAATCCTTGAGCCCATTGCTCATCTTCCAAAGATAACGGGAATACCATCTTTTTTTCTTTAACCGGAATATTTAAACCTTTGAGAAAATCCAGATAATACTCAACAACATGCCTGCCCTCATACCCCTCTAACAGAACCTTTTTATTTAAAAAAACACCTCTGTTTTTATAATTAAATCCTATCCGGTTCTTAATACCCGCCATCCAGGCAAAAAACCCAGCAAATGTATTCATAGAAAGATCAATAACAGTATCATATTGCTCTTTTTTGATTTCCTGAATAAAAAATTTTATCTTTTTCAAAAATCCTAATTTTGATTTTTGATAGATAGCCTGAAACTCATCCCGCTCATAAGTAAATACTCGATCAATCTGCGGCAGTCGTTTTAAAATATCCTCTGTCCGTCGATTACAGACATAACCTATAGATACATCCGGATAGTGTTGTTTAAGATTAGCCACTAATGGTGTGGTAAAAAGCACATCACCAATGCCAAAAATATTGATGATAAGAATTTTTTTAGGCGGAGCACTAAGGAAGGTCATAATTCTTTACGTCTTTTCTTTTTCAAATGATCCACGACGTTCTTCACGTTCTGCGACAAATTCTTGCGACACACTAAAAGGGCCTCCGGCGTGTCAATAACCACAATATCCTCCAATCCTACTGTTGCAACAAGGCGTTTTGAACTCCATATCAAAGAATTCTTACACTCCTGCGCAATAACATCTCCTCTGAAAATATTCCCTTCCTTGTCTTTTTCCAAAACCTCAGCCAATGACTCCCAACTCCCCAAATCCGACCATTGGAGCCCTTTTGCCGGAATGACCGCCACATTTTTGGCTTTCTCAAGAATCCCATAATCAATAGAAATATTTTGTAATTTGGGCCAAACCTTGTTGACATATGCTGTCGATGTCCATTCTCCTAATAACTTATAGACTTCTGGAAGATACTTGGAAAAGGCTCCTAAAAGAACATCACTTTTCCAGACAAACATACCGGAATTCCAAAAATATCCTTTTTTAACAAATTCTTTTGCCTTAACAGGGGAAGGTTTTTCCGTAAACTGAACCACTTTATCAATAAACTTTCTTCTGATTTTTTGTTTTTCCGTTCTAATGTATCCATATCCTGTCTCCGGACGGTTGGGAATGATTCCAAATGTCACCAAATATTTATGCTGGGCTAAAGCAATAGCCTCATCCAACATCTTTAAAAAAATTTTTTGATTAAGAATTAAATGATCTGACGGGAAAACTCCCATAACCGCCTCTTTGTTGCGCTTGTGAATCCATGA
>CAZIRV010000142.1:0-4739 GCA_964541845.1 uncultured Planctomycetales bacterium | reverse complement strand
GGAACACCTATTCAGTATTATTTGATTTTTGAGAACGATTTTTTAAACGTGAATCAAATTCTTGGTAAAAAGATAACGCTCACTTTTATAAAGCACCAATGCCTTAATTGTGGATCCTCCTCGCGAAGGGTGTCAAGAACTGTTTTTTGAGCAAGCCCTCCTAAAAGCAAACGTGTTGAATCTGCTTTAGGGTCGCAACCGACAACCAGAACCTCTTTGCCCATTTCCACTAATCCGGCAACCGTATTCTGTGTTGTGGTGGACTTGCCGATTCCCCCTTTTCCGTAAATGGCAATTTTTCTCATAACAACTCTCCTCCCTGTGTAAGAGCAGGTTCCAAACCTACCCAATTAATACCAATTCCATTAAATAATTACCAAAATCTATTTTGCTTTTCTCGACGTTTTTGCGGGAATAGCAACCATGTAAACAGGACATTATTTAATGGAATTGGTATAAGGGCGGGTTTAGAACCCACCCCTATGTATAATGTCTACCCAATTGCTTGATCGCCTGTTTCTTCTGTCCGAATACGAATACATTTTTCTAATTCCGTGACAAAAATTTTACCGTCTCCGATTTTTCCAGTCTTGGCTCCCTTAATAATGGCCTTTACCGTTTGGTCTACGAATTTTTCATTAACTGCTATCTCAATCCGCACCTTTTTTAGAAGATTCACTTCATGGACAACGCCTCTGTAGGTTTCACTGAAACCTTTTTGCTGTCCGCAACCGAGGACATTTGTTACAGTCATTTTGTGTATGTTCGCCTCAAAAAGTGATTTTTTAACATCAGGCAGTTTATGCGGTTGTATCATGGCAACAATCAGTCTCATTTGATTATCCTCCTCTTGTTCAATATATTAAAACCATTCGTAGGGGCGAACCTGTGTATTCGTCCTTGTGTTGGACAGACACGCGGGTCCCCCCCTGCAATTTATTGATTTGAAAAAATTTGAAAACCCGAATAAGCCTCCATTCCATGTTCATCAATATCAAGTCCTCGTAACTCTTCCTCAGGGCTGACACGCAAACCAATGGTATTTTTAATGATTAGAAACAGTGTAAACCCTGTAACGATACACCATGCAAAAACTGAAATTACTCCAATAAATTGGGCAAAAAGCAGCTTAACACCGCCACCGAATAACAAACCGTTTCCTGTTGTTCCCGGAGCAAAGACATCCTGGGCAAAAATCCCGAGTGACAGTGTCCCCCATGCCCCGCAAACACCATGAACAGAAACAGCACCGACAGGGTCATCAATACGAAGTGTCTTATCAAGAAATACGACAGAAAGAACAACCAGGATGCCTCCGACAAGACCGATAATAACAGCACTTCCTGCCGATACAAAAGCACAAGGTGCCGTAATCGCGACCAACCCAGCCAGGGCGCCGTTTAAAGTCATACTAATATCCGGTTTACCAAACATTTTCCATGCCGTGAACATTGCCGCAATCGAACCGGCTGCTGCCGCCAATGTTGTGGTTGTCGCAATGTGGGCAATGTCTACTGCTGCCGCACCCATCGTACTGCCGGGATTAAATCCATACCACCCGAACCAGAGGATGAAAACGCCCAAAGAAGCCAAAGGAATATTATGCCCGGGAATTGCGTTTGATGAACCATCTTTATTATATTTCCCTAATCTCGGACCTAAAACAATCGCGCCTGTCAAGGCAACCCATGCCCCTGTCGAATGAACAACTGTTGAACCGGCAAAATCCCACATCCCTAATTCCGCTAACCAGCCGCCACCCCATATCAAATGACCAACAATAGGATAAATAAGAGCTGAAACAATGACACTGAAAATAAGGTATCCACTGAACTTGGTTCTCTCTGCCATAGCACCCGATACAATCGTCGCCGCAGTCGCCGCAAATACCATTTGGAAAAAATATTTGCACTCAAGCGGAACCGTACTCCAGTCCAAAGAGGCGAAGGTGTTCCCTCCATCATTAAGGAAAAATCCGCTTGTGCCGAAAAATAATGTCCCTGCACCAAACATAATACCAAACCCTATGGCCCAATACGACAATGACCCGATACAAAAATCCATCAGGTTCTTCATCAACACATTACAAGCATTCTTGGCACGGGTAAAGCCGCTTTCAACCATAGCAAATCCCGCCTGCATGAACATAACCAAAATTCCAGCCACGAGTGTCCAAACTGTGTCCAGGGCGATACCTTTTTCTGTAATAACCTGCGCGTTGGATACGGCTGTCGGGGCATCCTCTGCAAAAACCTGAAGACTCGAACAGAGCACTGCCGTGACAACAAGTGCTGCCACCGGTAATATTCGCTTAAAAATCTTGTTTAACATTTCTTTCTCCTCCCTCAAAAAATATTAAGTTAACTTTAATATCTCAGACCCTTTGTCTGATTTTAAAAAAAAGGCCCCCCTCCAGTCTTCATTAACTGTTTGAGAGCCCCAATGCTCATTCTTTATTTTTAGAAAAACTACACTTCCCTAAAAATAAAAAGTCCTCTTCCAAAACATCTCTGTTTTAAAAAAGGACTTCAATGGCCTTTTGAAAATATTATTCAAGCATATCCTGCATAAAAAATCCGACTTTACCACTCGTTGCTACGATTGTCGGACCTCTTTATCCTGCCTTAAAAGCGTCTATGATTTTAAAGCAGTAGATCTTGAGTCAAAAAAATATTTTTTTTTCCAACAACGAAAATAGAAGTATACCACTTGTTCTTCGATTTTGTCAAGGATTTTTACACAATTTTTTGAAATTCTTCCATCATGAGAATAGACTCGGCAGTTTCTTTTACAGACCGACGGGAATTCATGCTTTTTTTATGAATGAGTCGGTAAGCCTTATCTTCACTTAGATTATGCAATCGCATCAAGACCGCTTTGGCGCGCTCAATAAGTTTCCGTGTCTCTAGAGCCTCTCTGGCCTTAATCGCCTCTTCCATAAGTTTTGTGTTTTCGACAGCCACGGCAGCCTGATTGGCGACCATCTGTAAAACATCGGTCTCATCCTGAGTAAATACATGCGGCATCTTCGTATAGACATTGATAATACCAATGGCTTTATCTTTAACAAACATCGGAACAGATAACATTGATGTGAGGCCTTCTTTAACTGCCAAATCCCTGAAACGGTATTTTTTTTCCTTTCTTACGTCGGCAACAGCCGTCGGCTTTTTGGTCTTGATGACCTCCCCGCTTATGCTGGCATCAACGCTGAGACTCGGTTTTTTTCTATAATCTTCACTTAAACTCTGGGTAGCTTTTATGACCAATTGGTGTCCCTTTTTATCTAAAAGCATAATGGAACAAATTTTGGAATTTAGCATCCTGGCGGTAACAACGACGATTAGCTCCAGAATTTCATCAAGATAGTTTTCAGAGGTAATCGATTGGCTGACTTTAATCAAACTATCAAACTGCACTGCCTTTTTTTTTGTCTCTTCGTATAACCGGGCATTTTCAATAACCCCACCGATTTGTTGAGCGATAATAGAAATCAGACTAATCGTGCCCTCAGAATATTCATGTGGCTGCTTGTGCTGAACATTGACAACACCAATGGCTTTCTTCTTATATATAATTGGAACAGAAAGGAACGCCTCATATTTATCTTCCGGTAATATACCAAAATTTTTAAAACGGGGATCCTGATAAGCGTTTTCTTTGATCGCGACCGATTTACTTTCTTTGGCAACCCATCCCGTAATCCCTTCCCCAGCCTTAAGATTTATCTTCCCTAATTCTTTTTTATGCGGAATCTTTGAAGCCAGAAGGACGAGACTTTGTCTTTTATCATCAAGTAAATAAATAAAGACGGAATCAGCATGTGTCATTTGCGTAACAATTTTAACAACCTTTTTTAGCGTCTTTTGCAAATCAAGTTCGGAGTTTGTAATCTCGGCAATTTTTCTCAAAATTTCATTTTCCTGAGCCTGACTGATATTCAATTTCTTACCTTCCATAACCAAAAACCTCTGAACAAAAAAATCCCTTCCAAAGCATCACTGCTTTGAACAGATGGGGCCAATGTCCTCTAGTTTTATACTGTTTATTTTAAAAAATAAAAAATCCGACAACTCTTTTTAAAAGTGTTGGTCGGACATCTTTGTCCTGCTTTTAAAACACTCATTAATTTTTAAAAGCAATTTAAACTTGTAAAAAAGATACAATCTATTTTTAACCCTGTCAAGAATTTTTTGAAAAATTCATACCTCCCAAACTCTTGTCATATTGCAGGAGAAATATTACCAAATTAAGATCGAAGATTGAAAAATTACGATTGAAGACCTGATTACATAAAATAAACCATTACTCTATTCCAATTGATTCTAGCTTTGAATCGATATTCCAGTTATTATGAGCGTTTTAATAAAGGAGCTCATTATGAGTACTGGAAAAATAATTTTTTCACAATTAATGGATTTTATCCCATGGTACGAATTTCAAAAATGTGTTCAACGATATTCAGGCAATTACAAAAGCAAAACTTTTACCTGCCAAGATCAATTTCGCTGTATGGCTTTTGCACAATTAACATTCCACTATCATCAAGAATATATTGATATCTTTCAAGAAATATATCCACTTCAATCTCTAGCGATTTCTGCAACATCTCTTTTGCGCCTTTACGGACAATTTCATCCAATGGTTGGTTAACAATATTTTCTTCTGGATTAATTTAAAATTTAAGGGTAATGTGATAAAACCCCTGTAAAAAGAGTGGCAAGAAAAGACCTCCTGGT
>CAZIRV010000141.1:0-4934 GCA_964541845.1 uncultured Planctomycetales bacterium | reverse complement strand
AACATCCACTGTCTGACGAGCGAAGTGAGGAGTTTGGATGTTGAATCTTTTCACTGAAACTGAGGCTTATGCCATGTTGAAATGGCAAAAGCAATTTTTCAGGGGACACTAATTAATTCCTGATTTAATTTTACTTATCTCGACGTTTTTACGAGTAAGTAAGCTTTTTAAATGAGTACTTATTTAATGGATTTGGTATGAATATAGCACTGCGCAAAAATTTCGCGGCATTTAGGGTTTCTAAACTTCTTCTCCGTGCTATAACGAGGAAAGCCCTGGAAAATCAGGCCCAAAGAGATTAACCTGGAAAATTATTTTCTAAATATTTAGGAAGGGTGAATCGAAACGTGGAACCTTGGCCCAGCTTACTCTCAACAGAGACTTCGCCGCGGTGGGACTGAATGATATGTTTAACTATTGAAAGCCCTAATCCGGTTCCACCCAGTTGGCGTGATCGAGCCTTATCTACGCGATAAAAACGCTCAAATAATCGTGGAAGATTTTCCTGCGGAATACCGATTCCTGTATCGGAAACGTCAATTTGAATAAATCCATTCTTTTCTTGTGCCCCAATCGTAATAGAACCCCCCTCTTTATTATACTTAATAGCGTTCTCAATCAAATTCAATAAAACCTGCGCGATACTCATCTCATCCACCTTGATCTGAGGAAAATTCTTTGGAATATTCTTCGTTAACTGAATATTTTTATTTTTTAACTGTTTTCCTAATCCGCTTACTACTCTTTGAAGAATCTCTTCAATCCGGCAAGGCACAACATTCAACTGCACCTTCCCTGATTCAACGGCCGATAAGTCCAGCAAATCATCAACGAGTTGAGCCAACTGTCCGGCATCCGCGTGAATAATTTTTAAAAAGTCTCTCGCGTGATCTTTATCTTCTATTGCCCCATCTAACAGCGTCTCCGCGTAGCCTTTAATATTAGTCACCGGTGTTCTTAATTCATGAGAAACATTGGCCACAAAATCTTTTCTAATATTTTCAAGTTTCCGTACTTCCGTAATATCATGAAAAACTAAACTGGCTCCATCGGACTTCCCTCCTCTAATCACAGGCGTCGCGTGAACAAGAAGTATTTTTTCATCCTGCAATAATACCGTCAATTCCCGGGAGTCCAAACAATGCTCTTTTGTAAGGCAACTCAACACCTGATTAGTCATTTCCTGAATTTCAATATTTCTAATAATCTCAAGAGGACGTTTTCCAACGGGGTCCTGATTAACACATAATAAATCCTTCAATCTTTGATTCATTAAAAGAATACTCCCTACTTGATCAACAATCATAACTCCTTCAAACATACTTAAAAAAACCGCTTCTAAACGGGATTTATTAACGGTTACTTCATCAATCTTGGATTTAATTTGTGAAGACATGTGGTTAATTAACCGTGCCAAATCTCCCATTTCATCATGACTTGTCACGCCTATTCTCCTTGAAAAATCACCCCCGGCAATTGCCATGGCTACTGAAGAAATTTCATTAATAGGTTTAAAAATTAAATAAAAAACAATAAAACTAACTGTAATTGAAAAAAGAAACGCGAGGGAAAGTGCAATAAGAAGCATCTTTTGAATCCTGCCGGAAATAAATTTAATTTCAGAAAGCGGGATAGCCAATCGAATAATACCCCGGGATTTTCCTTGACCAAAAACAGAAGCGATATAAAGCATGTCTGATTTTATTGTACTACTAAACCTTCGACTCTCTCCTGTTCCCATTTTCAGGGCCTGCTGAATTTCCGGGCGTATTAAATGATTTTCCAATAAGTTAAGATTTAATGAATCAACTTCAGAATCCCCCCGTACAGATCCATCCAAATCAATAATAGTCGCCCTTAAACCCAAATCTCTGCCGATAAGGTCAGCCAGAGTGTCCTTTTCTTTTATGGACAAATCTTTGGTATACGCTTTTTCAAGGTAAGTTTTCGCGAAAATAGAAGATTTCAGAAGATTCGCGTGAATTCGCTGGTAAGTATGGATGGTTAAATCATTATTAAGATAAAAATAAACGCCACCAAGGATGGCGGCAAAAAGTAAGCTAATAATAAATGTAATTTTATAATGAATGTGTTGCTTCAATCTATTCCTCATCTTTGAGTCGATAACCAAAACCTCTAACCGTTTCTATCAACTCTCCCGCCTTACCTAATTTCTGCCTGAGACGCTTCACATGGGTGTCAATCGTACGCGTTGTCACCTCAGCATCAAGATTCCACACATCATTTAAGAGTTGATCCCGTGACTGCACACGGCCACAACGCTTAATCAACATCGCCAATAAATTAAACTCCATAGAGGTCAATGTAACATTTCTGCCATCCACTTTTACTCTGTGTCGGGATGTATCTACAATTAATGATCCGACTTCAAAAATCTCCTTAACAGATTCAATGGGCTTAATCCTCTTTAAAACCGCTTTAACACGTAAAACCAGTTCCCGAGGGCTAAAGGGTTTGACCATGTAATCATCCGCCCCCAATTCAAAACCCACAATGCGATCAATCTCTTCTCCCTTAGCCGTTAAAAGAAGCACCGGGATACAGGACAACCTCTTATCCTGTTTGATTTGCTTGCATGTCTCCAAACCGTCCATTTTCGGAAGCATAATATCAAGAATAATCAAATCAATATTTTCATTATCCAGAATATCCATGGCTTCCTCTCCCGTGATCGTCGTCTCACAAAGAAATTCTGCTTTTTCCAAATTATACCTGATAAGCTTGGAAATATTCGCGTCATCTTCCACAATTAAAATTTTTTTACATCCCATTATCCTTCCTTTCACTAATAAACATTAATCTGTTATATGAAATTAATCCTCAAATAATAGTTTAATATAAATCTGTGAGATTATTGTGACAATAAAGTGACAATTATGTGAATTTGGAATCAACCATATTCTTTTTGATCAAATCCCAATTGTTGAATTTCTTCATTTGTTGAAAAACCAAATTCTCTTTGTGTATTACAGTACGGGCATTTTGTAAATGTCGATTGCCATATATCACATGACCACGATATCTGCTGTTTTAAATTCTTAGGGTTCAGAAACAATGAACCTTCTTCTTCACAGGCTAAAACCAGCTTCCCACAATTTGGGCATGTTAAAAAAATAAGCGAACCCTCTTGCTCACACACAGGGCACGACTCTTTTAACTTCCATTTTTTATTTTCAGAACTCACTATTCTTTACAGATATTAAATTGGCCTTCGCTATATTGGTCCGTGCTTTCACTGAGTATATTTCTGAAAATATTCTTTTACCAAATTTTCTGCCAGGCCAGTGTAAGTCCTTGGAGTAAGTGTTTTCATGCGTTGCTTGAATTCATCCGGCACTTTAATGAGGGTATCGATAAACTGACTTAAACCTTCAGGAGTAATAGAAGAACCCCGGGTTAAGGCTTTAAGTTTTTCATAAGGATTCTCTTCACCGAAAACGCGCATCGCTGTTTGGATGGGTTCGGCTAAAAGTTCAGGATTAGCCTTTAAATCTTCTTCCAGACGCAATGGATTCAATTCAACCTTATTCAAACCTTTATGCGTACTTTTCATGCCAATCAAAAAATAACCAAACAAGGAGCCAAGATTACGCAAAACCGTGCTGTCTGTTAAATCACGCTGAAAACGCGAATTCAAAAGCTTGACAGCCATATGTTCCATCATAGAAATAGCCATCCCCATGTTACCTTCCCCATTTTCAAAATCAATTGGATTCACCTTATGCGGCATGGTTGAAGACCCCACCTCTGTCTCTTTAATTTTTTGTTTAAAATACCCAAGGGAGATATAACCCCACATATCCCTGTTCAAATCAATGACCGTCGAAGCCAAACGTATCATCGTATGTAAAATTTCGGCAATATAGTGGTTAGGATTAGTTTGAGCCGTAAATATAAGCGGCGTTATGCCGAGATATTCGGATATAAATTTCTCACTGGCCTTAATCCATCCGATATCAGGATAAACAAAATGATGCGCATTAAAATTTCCAGTGGCTCCATTCATTTTAGCCTGAATATTTACGTTCTCTAAATTCCCCATTTCATGCCTTAATCGCCAGGCAAAATTAATAAACTCTTTTCCAACGGTTGTTGGACTTGCCGGCTGCCCATGAGTTCTGGAAAGCATTGAAATGGATTGATGCTGTTGAGCTAATTCTTCAATTTTACTTAAAATGCCTTTCAAATTTCCAACAATAAAATTACGCCCTGACTCTAGCATCAACGCATAAGCCGTATTATTAATATCCTCAGAAGTGCATGCGAAATGCACCCATTCTTTAATTGCATCAAGGCCCTGAACACTCAACTGTTCTTTAATATAATATTCAACAGCTTTTACATCATGATTCGTTGTTTTTTCAATTTCCTTAACTTTAGCGGCTTCTTTAAAATCAAAATTCTTACTGATTCCCTTAATTTTTACAATCTGATTATCATCCAAAGAAATGAATTTTAATTCCTTTCCTAAAAATATTAACCACTTCACCTCAACAAAAATGCGATAATGAATAAGCCCATATTCCGAAAAAATCTCCCTTAACCCTTCCGTAATTTTCTTATAGCGTCCGTCAATGACTGTTAACGCTTGAACATCTTCACTGTATTCTTTCATCATCGATCATTCCTCCTCAAGACAAGTGCAATCGGCCTTTGAAAATGCCGCCCATTTAAATTCCGATCCCAAATACCCTTGCGCAGAACAATCCTCCGCACAAACCCTGGCCTTACCTTCAAATTGACTGTTACGCAAAACAGAATAACGAACAAGATACCAAATCACAGGAACAGCTAAAATAAAAAAAATAACGGTTCTCATTAACCCCCTGCTTGACTTTTCTGACATAAATACCTCCTAAGGGTTTGTACAAAAACAACTGATAGATATTTAATAATACCAATTCCATTAAATA
>CAZIRV010000140.1:0-5008 GCA_964541845.1 uncultured Planctomycetales bacterium | reverse complement strand
TTGGAACCATTACGCAGGGGGTGGTGAACCGTTTGGATTGGCGGGAAGCCACCAAGGGTTGAGTTTATGGCGGTAATGCCCAGAAGCATGGCATTACCTACTGTCGATAAGCAAAATGCACTTATCGACTCGGTCGGATTCAGGGATCCTCACTTCCCATTCCCTCAACATGGAGGCAGTCTTTTGCCAAAAGAGGCAAAAAGTCTGCTGGAATATTGAGGGAATTGACATAATTCGTTTTTATAGGAACGTTGTGCTTTGAAAATAAAAACAAACAACTTCGTATAAAAACTTATTATGTCGATGGTTGGTTCTATGTCGAGGATGGCGCTGTTCTCAATTGGCGGAAATATCAACCAGCTTTTAAAAAAACTTCAATATTCCTTAAAACAACTTTTTGATCTTGAGGAGATAATTTTTCGACATTACGAAGTTTACGCCAAAGTTTGATATTTTTAGGTGTAAATTGTTCTTTAGACGCTTTAACGCCCAATAATTCATCAGTTGAAACTTTTAATGCTTTAGCGATTGGAGGTAAGAGGTGAATAGGAATACTATTAGAAGGGCCTTCGTAATAAGCAATCATACGCTGAGATGTGTCGATTTTATCCGCTAACTCCTTTTGAGTTATGCCTTTGGCTTTACGAATCTCAGCAAGCTTTTTACCAAAGTCTATTTTTACATTCATTTTTTTATCAATTTTCATAATACAAAATCCTTTCAGCTAAATATTTTAATATCGTTCGTTTATCGACAGGGATTATAGCATCACTTTTTAGTAAATTTGTATTTTATCAAATTTTGGCTTGACATTAATATACAGGAATTGTATATTAAGTGAAGTTTTTTAAGAGGCTGAATTTTTCATAAAAATTTCAGCAAGACTATTGACAGGTTTTGAGAAAAGTAGTCACACAGGAATTTTAGTAGTTAAACGAAGAGTATAAAAAAGGCCATCAACAGACAATCTTGGCAGAATGTGTTGATGACCAGGCGTCAGAACAAAAAAAGGCAAGCTCTTTTTGTAAGCCCATTTTGTATTTTAACACGGAAGGAGGTTTTGACAATGATGAAAATTAAGACAAAGGATTTATGGCAAACCGCATTTATGTTGTCCAAAGGAAGCCAACTGCAAGACCTACGCCTTAGTGATAGTGGAGAGATTGGCGAATCCACTACAAAAAAACAAAAAATCATATTTGTTCTCACTGGTAAAAATATAAATCATTTAAAACAGGAATTCCAATCCGGTCAGGCTGTATGCCGTGTACGTATTTTGAAATCAAGTCTGATGCATTTAAAAGATGAAATGTTCAGGGTTATGCACAACAACTAAACTTTGCCAATAATGGCGACCCGAAAATGGAGATTAAAATGAAAATACCTTTTGGCCAGTTAAAAGCAATCAAAGAACTCAACCTTCCGGAAATCATCCAATCTTACCAAATCGAATTAAAACAAAATTCCTACAATAATCACTATGTTGGATTGTGCCCGTTCCATGACGATAAGAATCCCAGCTTCCATGTATCCTTTAAAAACACAAAATGGATATGGCATTGTTTTGGTTGTCATGCGTCGGGGGACACACTTAATTTTGTAATAAAGAAAGAAGGAATATCTTTTATTAACGCCTATCGGAAATTAAGTAAACTCATAGGTCAGGAGATTCATAAACCACAGCTTCCCCAAAATCGGATTAAGCATGTTGAGAAGGCTTCCGTTATTAACAAGGCTGAAATACTGAAGAAAGTCACAGATTATTATCACAACACTTTCAAGGAGAATCAGCGAGGAGCAAACTATTTACAGAAGCGAGGCATTACGAATCCGGATATTTACAGGGATTACAAATTAGGTTTTGTTGATGGCAGTATGAAGAATACGCTTAATCCGGAAATCACCCAACAGCTAAAACAGATCGGAATTTTAAATGAGAAAGGTAATGAAATATTCTATAACTGCGTAATCTTCCCGATTAGTGACGAGGATGGAAACATCGTGTCTATTTATGGCCGTAATACTGAAAGACAATCTCACCTTTATCTAGCCGGCAAGCATCAGGGCGTATTTAATGGTCAATCCGTAAAAACAAATAAAACAATAGTTCTTACGGAATCGATTATTGATTGCGTATCACTTATTCAGATGGGCATTAATAATGCAGTGCCGTTGTATGGGACTAATGGTTTAACGCCGGATCATGTTCAATTATTCAAAAAGAATTTAACAAAGGAAGTTCATCTTTGTTTAGACAGTGACGAGTCCGGACAAATGGCATCTGAACGGTTGTCCAGGGAATTAGAGGCGGTAGGTGTAGCGACGACAAATATTAAATTGCCGGATGTAAAAGATGTTAATGATTATTTATTGAGTAGTCGAAATAAGAAAGATTTTGAATGTTTAGTAAGTAATATTCAGGTTATTAGTGAGTTAGAGTCAAAAGCGTCATCGATGACGCAATTGGAAGAGAAGCCAAAAGTCGCATTGATGCGACAATTGGAGCAGAAACCACAAATCACCACAGACAATGAACAACTTCACTTTAACTTTAAAGAACGTCAATATCGTCTTCGAGGATTTAATATTAATCGTTTGGACCAATTACGTGTAAACATCAAAGTGTCAGCTGATGATATTTTTCATTTAGATACACTCGATCTTTACAATGCCCGAGCACGAGAGAATTTTATTACACAATCCAAGAAAATATTAAGTTTAGAAAATGGTCATATTCATAGAGACTTGACTTTTATCGTCGATCATTTAGAGGGTCTTCAATCGAATCAATTAGACCAAAATTCATCACCTACAGAAGTTGAATATGAAATAACTGAATTAGATAAAGCGGAAGCTCTTTCATTCTTAAAATCCAAAAATTTGTTTGATCAAATACTAACAGACTTCAAGACTTGCGGGCATGTTGGGGAAGAGAATAATTTATTATTAGGGTACTTGGCAGGAGTCTCCCGCAAGTTGGCCACGCCGTTGGCGGTGTTGGTTATCTCACGATCAGCGTCAGGAAAAACAGCCTTACAAGATGCGATCCTCTCTTTTACGCCTCCGGAAGATTATGAAAAATACACCCGCATGACGGATCAGGCGTTGTTTTACAAAGGGGAAGATTCCCTTAAGCATAAACTCTTGGCCATCGAAGAAGAGAAGGGGGCTAATGGGTGCGCCTATTCATTACGGAATCTTCAATCCAGTGGAGGCTTAAGTATTGCCACGACAACCAAAGACAACATTACAGGAAAATTAAAGACAGATGTTTACAAAGTGCAAGGCCCAACGGCAATTATGATTACTACCACGGCATCAGAAGAAGCCGATTTTGAAACATACAATCGATTTATTATTCTTACCGTTGATGAATCGGTTGGGCAGACGAAGAAAATATTAGAACAACAGCGTCTTAATGAATCGATTGAAGGTATTATTGCGAAACGAAACCGTGAGAAAGTTCAAGTCAAACACTACAACGCCCAGAGGTTGCTTAAGACATTAGAAGTGGCAAATCCTTATTCAAACCAGTTAACCTTTATTGATACAATCTTAAGAGCCCGCCGAGAACAACCCAAATATTTAGCCTTAATAAAAACAGTGGCGTTATTACGTCAATACCAGAAAGACATTAAAACTTCTGAAGGGATTCAATACATTGAGGTTGATCTAAAAGATATTAAGACCGCCAACAAGATCGCTAATGAGATATTAGGGCGTAATCTGGATGAACTATGCCCACCGGCACGGAATCTTTTAATTGAGATCAAACGCATGATCGATACCATCGCCGAACGTGAGGGCATTGAACCCTATGACGTAAAATTTAATCGTCGGGATATCAGAGAATTTACTAAATGGAGCGATTATCAAATCCGGTGTCACCTTAAGCAATTAGAAGAATTGGAATACCTTTATCCAGTAAAGGGAAGTCCAGGAAAGCAGTATTCATACAAATTATTATGGGATGGGCAGGGCACGGACGGCCATAAGTTTTTAATGGGGTTGATAGACGTTGAGAAGATTAAAGATCATAAGCAAGGCAGTAAAAATCAGAGATGAAGCGATTGTCGGGCTTATGTTCTCTGAGAAAGTAACTCATGAGGAATTGTGTGCGTTGAAGATTAAGGATATTGATTTTGATAAGTCGAGCATTAATGTTGGAAAGAAAATCAAACGGTTAAATAAGGAATTATTAAAGAGAGTTTTTGATTATTGGCTTTATGGCAGGCCGTATTTAATCAGGAAGAACAGGCATGATTATTTTTTTATTACAAAAGATGGAAAAAAGTTGTGTACATAAAATAATGAAGAAAAGTAAATTAAATATTTATTGGATTAAATCAACTATTCGCGTTGAAGCGTCGCGAAAAGTTGACTTAATTGGCAACTCTGGATTAATTGTTGAGTTGCCTAACTGTGAGCATGATTTACCTAACTGTGAGCATGAAAAAGGTAACTGCGAGGGTACTGTGAGCATACTGTGTGCCACACTGTGAGGGTACTGTGAGGGTGGTCAAAATAGGGGTTTTATCGACGACAAAGAGTAAAAAGCAACGAATTTTCAGAAAAAAAGGTATATAGGGAGTTGCAAAAAGATGTTTTTAAGCCGTTACATAGCCAAATTCCAGCAATATATGCAAGTGCTGAACTATTCCAATCGAACGGTTAAAGATTATGGAAGTCAGTTGGGCTTTTTAAAAAGATATTTAGAATCTGTAGAGATTGAAAGTCTCAATGAAATTGATCGAGAGACGATTCATAAATATCAGATGAGTTTATTATCCTGTGAACCGATCATATCTTTAGAGACACAATACAGTCGAATCATTCCGGTCAAAAGTTTATTCCGGTATTTAACAAAAACAAATCAAACATTATATGATCCAGCCAGTGATATTGAGCTTCCCAGAAGAAAAAAGAATCTTCCCAGAGATATTATGACGAAGAAAGAAGTTTTAAGGGTGCTAAACAAACCTGATGTGGAAACCCTTCTAGGTCTAAG
>CAZIRV010000139.1:0-5216 GCA_964541845.1 uncultured Planctomycetales bacterium | reverse complement strand
TTCGACCCCGTCGTTAGGTCTGACTTGTTATATTTATTAAATCGTGGACCCTTAACGTAAAAAAATCAGTTCCTTTATTAGAAAAATCAAAATTACCCCCTTCATCTAAAAAAACATACAAAACCTGCTTATTCATCACCACTCCCCTTCCTCACACCCACCTTGCCCGTTACGACTTCAAAAATCAAGGCTATGCAGCATTTATTTTGAAATAATAATTTTAATTCTAAATTGCTTTCTAAAACTACTCAATCAATTTTATCTCATGGCTAAAAAGCCTAAATCGGGGACAAAAATCTTCCCTGCTTTTAAACTTCACATCTTTTACTTTTTTAAATATTTGTAGTAATTCATAAAATAAACTATTAGATACATAATATTGATAAATTATTTGATTTTTAAATTTAATACGTCTCTTAGTCATATCCATATTTTTTTTTAATATTTCTGGAGTGTGTTCTACTGATTCTGAGCTTTCAATAAATATCCATAAATCTCCATAATCATTTACAGTTTTTAATGATTCAAATACTTCAAAAAAATATTCCTTTAAAACCCAAATTAACAAATACCATGCACTATTCTCTCGATTTTCTTCTAAAGTAATACCTTCCATCTTCTCTAAAAGAACTAGCTTGAAAATCATCCGTTCTGCTCTACGAGGATTACTAAGAATACCTTGCGTAAACAATTGTGAAACTGTACTCGTCAATTCAGTGTGAAATTTATCTCGACCATCTAATGATTTTAATTCTTGTTCATGTCCTTTTGCCTCATCATACCTCCTCATAAAATGATATGCGCCCCAAGACAAAACTCCTTCTTTTTGACGTAAATAAGGCTTTGGCATGGAAAGTCCAAATTGGACAATTTTTTCAAGATACTGAATCCCCTGAAAACCTGGATATTTCTGTTCAATAGCACTAATAACGTGCTGCTTATCCATGGCTAAAACAAAAATACAATTCTTTGAATAAAAATGCGCTGAAATATCTTCAATCAGATCAACTACTTGGTCAGGCAAACAACGATCAAGGTTATCGATAAAAATGACGACTCTTTTTTTATTATGCTCTTTTAAAATACTATTAAACTCAAATTCAACCTTCTTCACTTTATTCACATAATCCTCATAATATTTCCCGGGATTTAATATTTTAAAATCTTTTTTTACGTCCTTTACATCAACACCTACCCCCTTTTTTATTGCGTAATTCAATAAAAAAATGAAGCAGTCTTGATTATTCTTTTACTACTTGCTTTAATTCCATCTGTTTTTTCTTTTTTGTACTCTTCCGCAAGGGCACTAATTACAGGAAAAATAATATGCTCTTCCTTCCGATACTTCCAGGCATCAAATATTAATGTAGCATACTTCTGATTTTGCAAATTTTCATCTAATGCTCTAATCATCTCTGTTTTTCCTGAACCCCAGCTCCCATACAAACCAACTGTTATCGGTGGTTCTAAAATTTCAAATACTTTGGAGAACTTCTCTAAAACTTCCTCAAGATTTAATGTATCCCAATCTCCATAGGATATTTTTTCAGGACGACCATTTTATTTTATTTTAAGTTTCTCTGTCATTTTCACCTACCCATTAATTTATTAAAATTTATGATACAAGCATCACCACATCATTTTCTCTTCTAAATCAAAGCCGGGATTAAAATAAAAAACTTTACCTGTTTTTTGCATTTCAAAAAATTCCAAATGAACCAACTTCAACAAATCCACACGCGCTGTTTGGTACACAACTGCGTGGTAATTTTTGTAATATTCAATGGTGTAAATCTGTCCGGGGTGTTTCAACGCGTGATCAATAAAAACCTGCTGTCTTTTATTTAACTCCGGATATTGTCGCAAGCTTGCTTGTTTTTTAACAAAATTATTTTGATACCGCTCTAAATAAATTTTTAAATCTTTAATAGCCAAACGAAGTGTACGCAAATGAAACTGAATAAAATACGTTAAATCACTTTCATCTAATTGTGTGTACAGATATGCCCGATAATATTGTGACGGGGCTTTTAAAATAATCCGGGAAATCGATAAAAACTCAAACATCCAGTATCCCTGTTTAAGCATGTACCAATAAAATAATGCCCGCGCCGTCCGGCCATTACCATCGACAAAAGGATGAATGTAGGCCAACCAATAATGCAGAATAATGGCCTTCACCACAGGATGCTCAAATCTATTTTTATCTTCACTATTAATGTAATCACAAAGAGCTAAAACCCGGTCTTCAATTTCATCGACAGGACAAGGTGTGTGTAAAACATGCCCTTCATTATCCATAACCTGATTTTCTTCCCCCTGTTTTTTAAATCGTCCCGATGCCTCCGCGTCCTCCAATGTCTTTTCCGTAATCAAAGATTGAATTTTCTTAATCAACTCCGGCGTTAAAGGCTCCTGAATAAAATTCTTAATATTTTTAACAGTCACATAATTATTAAAAATCATTTGATCCGTATGTGTTTTTGGCTTTTGTGAGGAACGAAGCATCTGCTTCGCTTTTTTCCGCGTAGTGGCGGCTCCCTCTAAAATACTGGAGGCAATGGATTCTTCCATAAGGGAATTAAATAAATACCGTTCTTTTTCTTCTTTAATATCGGAATGTTCCGCTAAAATTTGACCTCCGGCATATTGATCAATGTAATGCAAATCAGCTAAAAATGCGTCCGGAATCCAATAACCAAAATGCTTTCCTTGATTATCTTTTCCAGAAATATTTTTTTTCTGAACTCTACGACTATGTTTTAAAAGTAGCCATGCAAAATCTGACGGAATACCATCATTCCTAGGAAGATATTTAAATTTATCCCAATACAAATATTTATTGTTAGCCTTTTGCATTAAATCAATTAACACAACATTTACAGCTTTCTGAAATAAATTTGCGACACTGGTTTTATCTTCTAATATCTCAAAATCTGGAGATTCTTCCGGAATTTTCATAATTTTTACCCATAAACCTACTAATTTAGTAAATTCTAGTATTTATTAGCATTAAAAAACTTCATACCTACTAAATAAGCATACATTAGTATTTATGAAGTGTCAACGACTACTAATTTAGTACAAATTAGTAGATTTTAGTATTTCCATCAACTCTCCAAACCCCTCAATCACCCAATCCGGATTGCTCTCTCGAATATCTTTCCCATAATTGTATCCATACGTCACGGCCACTGATTTGATTTTCGCGTTTTTAGCGGCTTGAATATCGTTAAGGGAGTCTCCTAC
This sequence comes from uncultured Planctomycetales bacterium, assembly GCA_964541845.1. GTDB lineage: Bacteria > Omnitrophota > Gorgyraeia > Zapsychrales > Zapsychraceae > CAZIRV01. The sequence continues at coordinate 1,967 of CAZIRV010000139.1, read as the reverse complement.
CATGATTCCTTCCTCCGGATCAAACCCTAATTTCTCTATCGCAAATAAAAGTGGCAAAGGGTCTGGTTTTTTCTTAGGCATGGTATCACCTCCAACAACCACATCAAAAAAATAATTCATCTCCATTAAGTCCAATAAAGATCGCGTCAAGGATTCCGGTTTATTTGTAACGCAACCTAATTTGTAATTTTTTGATTTAAAATCGGTGAGTGCTTCGCGAACTTGGGGATAAAGTTTTGTACGGACGCAAAGATTATCTTTACAAACATCCATAAAAACGGAAACGGCTTGTTTATGCATAGTATCCGCGGAATTTTTGCCCACAGCCTCGGTCAATGCCTGGTTAATCAAGGATTCCGCGCCATGGCCAATCCAATAACATACCTTCTCTTCACTGCTCGGAGAAAGATCAAAAAATTTAAGCATTGCATCAACACAGAAAGTCAAATCAGCAAGGCTATCCACCAATGTTCCATCAAGATCGAATAGGATAAATTTTATGCTTTTCATTCTTCACTTAAAACTTCTTTTGCCGCAAAGAGGCCATTTAAGGCTGACGGAAATCCGGCATAAACGGCCATCTGCATAATCGTCTCAACAATCTCTTCTTTGGTACAGCCAGCATTAAGGGCATTTTTGATGTGGACTTTGAGCTGTTGAGGGGAATTGCCTGAGGTGACCAGCGAGGCAATGGTGAGGAGTTCACGTGTTTTCATACCCAATCCCGGACGAGAATAAATATCGCCATAAGGAAATTCTACAATGAACCTGAGCATATCCGGCGCGATATCCTTAAGCAATTTTTTAAGCCGCTCTTCCGAGTCCGGATCCACACTCTTTAAAACCTCAAGCCCTTTTTGATAACGCTCTGTTGTCACAATATTCCTCCCTATCAAACACACACCGGGTGTCTGCAGACACCCGGTGTGTATTTATGAACAATGATTCTCTCTTTTCAAAATTTATTATTTTTTAATAATCTTTGTCTCCAACCCATCAATACTTACTTGATTATTTTCCTCCCAATATTTCCGAATCCCATCTTCCCCTTTTTTCTCAGTCCACTCAACGAGTTGGTTCCTCTCACCTTTAAACTCATAAAAAGGAATTGAATAGCCGCATGAGGTCTGAACGCTTTCAATCTTCATCACAATAATCTGACGCTTTCCGGAAATATTTGTAAAATGCGAAAAATATTTTCCCCACTCTTCATCGTATTGATGAACTGCTTTTGCTTTACCATACAAACGAAGAATCAACGGTCCTCGATCAAAACTACAAAACATAATGGTCATACGTTCATCCACTAACACATGCGCCGCTGTTTCATTTCCGCTTCCGGTTAAATTTAAATACGCAACTGTATGCTTATCTAAACACCGAAACGTATCCATCCCCTTCGGAGAAAGATTGATTCGCCCTTCTTTCACTGCCGTTGATGTAAAAAATATCTTTTGTTTAACAATAAAGCTTTGCAACCCTTCATTCAATTCTTCATAAAATTTAGCCATTTTATTTTTCCCCGCTTCTTAACTTTTCGAAAGACTCTTCCCAATTCTGCCCGTCAAATTTATTAATTTTCACCTCCAACAATAAAACATCAATTTCATCCAAGCAATTAATGTTAATACTGTACATCTCCGGTGCTGTTCGCGGCATACTAAAGGGGTGCATACCGCAATGTTTACAAAAATAATGCTTTGCTGTCTTAGTATTAAACTGATACAAACGCAGGTCGTCTTCTCTGGATAACAGTTTAAATTGCTCTTGAGAAACCTTATGGTGCAAGGCTCCTTTTTTTTGACAGATCGAACAATTGCATTGATTCACAGCCTTCAAATCCGTCTGAATTTCAAATTGCACTTTTTGACAATGACAACTCCCACAATATGTTTTCATTAAACCATCTCCATTAATTAGGGGGCACTGAAAAATAGTATTTAAGAAAAAATTTCAAACACTGTTTA
>CAZIRV010000138.1:0-5390 GCA_964541845.1 uncultured Planctomycetales bacterium | reverse complement strand
TCAGGGCAAGATTGCTCCTTGCCTATCTTTCAATACCTGCTAAACATTTACAAAAAATTAAAACATCACCACATGACATAAATCAAAAACCCCACTTAACCCCCACATGCAAACTCTGCTTACTCTTATCACTCTTCCCATCCAAAGTTTGGCTTTATATATGTTTTTTTACATTTATCAATTAAGTTATGATTTTGATGAATGTTATAGAATGTCCCCTACCCTTTAGAGATGGCAATGGACGAACAGGAAGAATTTTAATGTCTTATATTCTAATTGGATGCGAATTGATCAACGTTGCTATAAAAGGTATTTCGAAAAAAGATCGTGGTTGAAATCCCTTATTGGTTTATTGTATTTTATTATACCAAGCGAACCAAAAGCCATGAATGAAAAAGAAAAGTCTATTTGTTGTGATATTTCAAACAATTAGGAGAATATATTTTCTCAAAAAAGTCCTCTTTGTGCGGCGTGAAATCCAAATCAAACTGCTCTTTGACTACTTTGGCGAAAACCTCTATCGGAAATTTATAATCTTTTGAGCCATCAGGAAACCCACGCATCGGCATATTGCCCTCCAAATAATATACACTAGAGTAATTAAAATAAAATAGGTGTCCCAGTTAACTAATTTTAAAAATTTATTTTTCATAAAATTTTACTTTATATATTGAGAAATTTCTTTAGCTATATTAGATGCTAGGAGTTTATATCCCAAAGCTGTCCCATGACCAAAGTCTCCACAGGCTCGATCACTAAAATAGGCATCATACCCATTTTTTTCAATAGCAGTCCGAAATGATCCTTCATTATCTACAAAAGTAATTTTCTCAAAGTCTTCTGCACTTTTAAACATACGTTTAAATGATTCTAAATTCCTTAAAGGATAGGCAACAAAAATACTTTTAATACTCTGCTCATGCAATAAATTCGCTAAACGCACAAAATTATGCTTTAAAATAGGATTAAATTTACGTTGCCGTAATTGATCAGATTTCTCAAAATATGATCTGGAGCCTTCGCTATCCCCCTTTGCCAAACTGCACACACCCAAAAGTGTATAAAACTGTGCTGTTTCCGATTTCTTCTCAACTAAACGCGAAAGCATTTCAATTGATTCTTCAATCCCGGATTTATTCTGACATAAATTTAAAATCATATCTACTGACTGCAACTCCCTTGCCTGCGTCATTAAGGTATACTCCACAAAGGGCATCATTTCTCTATATTTTTTTAGCTGAAACTGACATTTAATTAATTCTCTTAAAACAGAATCCTTATTGTCAGAAGGGATATCCACGGTTAAAAGAAGTTTGTAGATTTTTTCTGCTTCAACGTATTTTTTTTGAGATTGATACTGTTTACCCATTTGAAACAATTGTAAGGCCTTTATTGGAGGAATTTTTACCTTCTTTCCGGCATTTGGATAATACGTCTCTAACAAGACCTCTTCACCCACGGCTTCATCCTGTACATTTATCCCAAAGTCAGGCTTACTCTTAGAATGCTTCTGATTTAAAACTAACCTCTTAATAAGCCTGTATACATTCACTTTTTTTTCCAAAAAAGAATTGATTTTTTGGAAAATATTTTTATGCTCTAACGCTATCAGCTCATTGCGATCATTAAAACCCATCATCGCAATAACCATATGCGGCTTATATTTTTCAAACAATTTCTTTTCAACAACTTCATTGACAATCATTGTTGAATCCGCTCCTGGAACACCTCTATTAATCACCGTAATATTTTTGTCAGGAAAAGATGTGTTTAACTGCTTCTGCAACTGGTTAGGATAAGAGTCCTCCCCTCCTAATGTTGTTAATGACCCTCCCACACATAAAATACGATACTCCCCCTGCGTCATTAAATTTTTTTGATTACGCATCTCCTGTATTTTTAAAAGAGCAAAGCCCTGTACTCTGAGCAACCCCTCCAGAAGAATAAATACAACGAGCACGCGTAAACTAATCGTTAAAATGACTTTAAAATGATTGCTTTTCATAATTTTCTCTAAAACATAAAATAAACAAAACTTTCCTGAGTCATCACGCCCCAACCAATAATTAAATATAACATTATAGTACAGGCTAATGTATTGACAACCCAATGTTGTTTATGAAGAAACAACAAATCCCTTGTTTTATGCTGTCCATACTGCACAATAATAAGCGGTGAAATAATGGCCAGAAATTTGATCAATGGTTCCATAATATTACTATCAATAAAGAAATAAGAAGTAATCATTCCAAAAATTTCAAAAGCCTGGGACATTGATCGGCACCTAAAAATCATCATACCTATCGCAATTAAATTAAACATAAAAACAATCCGTGCACAAAACCAGATTTTTTTTGCAAGATAACCTTTCGGTTTATACCAACGGTTAAGCCGAAATTTTGTTCTCAAAATCATATAAACAGCAAGCAGTATCCCATGATATAAACCAAAAATAGTATAAGTCCACGCCGGCCCATGCCAAAGCCCCATCAATGACATGGTAATCAGAAGGGTAACGTACACACTCCATCCCCCTATCCTTCTCTTTAAAACGACAAAAAGCGGCATATAAAGATAATCCCTGATCCATTCACTCAAACTAATATGCCATCGATTCCAAAAATCCTGGATATTTGTCGCGTGAAAAGGTAATTTAAAATTAACCATCAAATCAAAACCCATCACCATCCCCAATCCTCTGGCAATATTACTATAACCGGCAAAATCACAGAAAATCTGAAAAGTAAAAATATAGCTCGCCAACAATAATTCTGCGCCATTAAAGCTTGCATGTCCCGCAAAATAAGGATCTACAATTTTCGCAAGGTTATCTGCAATAAAAATTTTTGTGAACAGCCCCCAATAAATTAAAAAACACCCTTCATAAAACTTATTTAAAGTTATTTTTCGAGGGGAAGTAATTTGTGGTAACAGCCTATAGGCTCTTTCAATAGGACCTGCTATCAACTGAGGGAAAAAAGACACATACAAAGCAAAATCAAAAAATCGATGGGTTGGTTTCATTTTTCCACGTGAAATATCAATGGTGTAGCTCATAGTTTGAAACGTATAAAATGAAATTCCCAAAGGCATAATGAGATTAAGGGTCTGTAGCTGAACGGATAAATGCAAAAATTCTAACAACACCTGAAAATTACTAATAAAAAAATTAAAATATTTAAAAAAAGCTAAAATGGTTAAATTTCCAACAACACTCAACACCAAAAAAATCTTCTTTTTACGTGCATCCTCTGACTTAGATATTGCAAGACCACAAAAATAATCCATAATCGTCGAGAACACCAATAAAAAAGAAAACCTCCAATCCCAGGCGCAATAAAAAACATAACTGGAAATTAACAACATATAATTCTGCCATTTATGCGGCAGCACCCTATAAAGACCATAAACAACAATAAAAAAATAAGCAAACTGTAGTGAATTAAATAACATTATGTTTCTTTTTAGGTAACCATTCACGGCATACCCCTTTCAGGCATAAATTTGACTGTACAGTCAAAATGTGTGTTTTAATTTATGCCTGAAAGGGATATGCCGTGAACGATTATGATTTATTTTAAACATATTGCCCTGCCGCAAACCCGGAACCCCAGGCCCACTGAAAATTAAATCCACCGAGATGCCCAGTAACATCCACCACTTCCCCGATAAAATACAGCCCTTTGACTTTATTTGCTTCCATTGTTTTAGAAGAAATCTCCTTGGTATCTATACCACCAACCGTGACTTCCGCCTTGTCATAACCTTCGGTTTCACTAAATGAAATTTTCCACTGATGAAGAAAATTTGCAGCATTTTTCAATTCCTTCGGATTATAAGAGGGAAGCCGTTTATTGGGCAAAATATGGGTCGCAATCGTCTCGGCCAGACGTTTTGGTAAATGCCGTGTTAAAAAAGATTTCAGATAAACTCTATTACGTTTATTCTGCTCAAGAATTTCTTCCATATTCGTATCCGGCAAAAGATTAATCGAAATGATGTCCCCAGGCTTACAATAGGAAGATATTTGCAAAATCGCGGGGCCGCTTAAACCCTTATGTGTAAAAAGCATGTGTTCCCGAAAACTGGTTTTCTTACAACGGACCTCTACATCGACTGAAATTCCGGAAAGAGGAGCAAATAACTCCTTATCCTTTGCATTCCATAAAATTGGAACCAGGCCTGGACGGCAGGGAACAATACTTAACCCGAATTGTTTAGCAACACAATAACCTAAATCAGAAACGCCTAAAGAGACAATGGAAAGCCCCCCAGTGGCCAGGACAAGACTTTCACATTGAAAATGGCCCTGATTAGTCACGACCTCAAAATCCCCATTTTCGGAAAGCCTTCTAATAACCTTTTCAACCTGCGTCTCAAGAATAATTTTAACTTGATATTTCTCACATTCATTGACGAGAAGATCAATAATATTTTGTGCGGACTCATCACAAAATAACTGCCCCAACTTTTTTTCATGATAGGGGATACTATATTTTTCAACTAACGCGCAAAAATCCTGAGGTGTAAAACAGGAGAGAGCAGACTTAAAAAAATGAGGATTTCCTGATAAATAATTCTGAAAATCTGTATGTAAATTCGTAAAATTACATCGTCCACCACCTGAAATACTGATTTTCTTTCCAACCGCGTCGTTATGCTCCAGCACCACAACCGATCGCCCCCGCTTACCCGCCTCAATAGCACACATCAATCCGGAAGCGCCGGCACCTATGATTATTACATCTATATTAGTTTTCATGACATCCTTTCAAAAATACAATATTTAAACAAAAAATTTAAGAGAAAACCCTATCGTCCTGGATAAATTCAAGCAGAATACCATCAGGATCTTTAATAAAAAAATAATATATCCCCGTGTTCCCTTTTTTTATTTCAAGATTTTTTGCAAAACCTTTTTTTATCACAAAATTTTTTATTTCTTCAATTGACTTCACTTTAATGCCGAAATGTTTTACTCCAATATGAATCAAATCTGTTTCCAATTCTTTTGCTTCTGCAGGCAGAGGGGCATACTCTTTAAAACAAAACAGTTCTAGCAAAAAAGAATCTAATTTTAAATGGGCTATTTTAAGCTGAGAATCTTCTGATTCCCAGAAAAAAACTTTTTTAAACCCGAATTCTTCATAAAACTTCAATGAAGCCTCAAGATTTGTAACACTGATGGAAACATGGTGAAAATGAAACATTCAATCTCTGCTTTCTTTATCTCTTCTAATACCAAATCCACTAATTAATTCCTGCTTTTTCAACACATCTTCAGAAAATGGGCAAGCTTCCAATACCGACCACAACCCTTTCGCTTTCATCGACCAGAATACCCCTCGCAACTCAGGAAAACAATCATCCAATATCGCTGTTAAGCGATG
>CAZIRV010000137.1:0-5514 GCA_964541845.1 uncultured Planctomycetales bacterium | reverse complement strand
TAAAAAATACCAATTCCATTAAATGTGTACTGGTTATTACCAATTACGTTAAATAATTGCTCTATTTTTAGCTCTGCTATTCTCGTTAAAGCGTCGAGAAAAGCAAAATAAATTTTTGTCATTATTTAACGTAATTGGTATTATTTACAATCTCTTACAGCGAGAATTTTAAAAAAATCAAATGCCACACGAAAAACGCGCTTATAACTATATTTGCTATGTCCATATTTACGCTGACGATGGTTAGAAATAATTTCGCTGACTTTAAATCCTTGTAAAAATAAACATAACGGAATAAAACGATGCTGCCCTTCCCAGATTAAAGGGATTTTATCCACGCAATGTTTTTTATATGCTCTTAACGTACAAGAAATATCATGAATCTTCATTCCTGTAAACAATCGCTGAACGCCATTCCCAAACTTAGACATTCCAGCTTTAAAGGGAGTATCCTGCCGCGCTTTACGCCAGGCACACACACAGTCATACCCTTCTTCCATTTTGACAAAAAGTTTTAGGATATCAGCCGGATCATTTTGTAAATCCGCATCCAATGTAACTACTATCTGACCACTGGACTTATCCAACCCTTTACGCATCGCGATGGTCTGTCCTGTTCGTTGCGTTAAGGTTATTACTCTCACAATTTCAGGAAATTTTTGAACAAATTCTTCCAATATGTCTGTTGATGCATCCGAAGAATAATCATTAATAAAAATCACTTCATATGAACGATTAAGGCCCCCAACAGCCTGAATAATTTCCTCCAAAAGCGGCCTTAATGACCCTTCTTCATTATAAACAGGAATAACAATACTATAATCAATCATAATTTGTTTTTTCGCACTAATACAATCTTTTCCATTAAATAATTGTAAACAGTTCTTTGATCAAGCTTTAATACGGCGATAAAAAAAGCTCTATCAATCGCCATGCGTCTGCGCATCATATACTCTTCCTGAACAATTTGAATTCCTGGGATTCGCGGCTCTTTTAAATATTTTTTATAGTCCTTCTCTGTCATTAAACAGTAGATTTTTTTATCCTCCTTAAACAATTTTGTCAACCGCTGCTTAGTTTCTTGCCCTTCACTCGTAGCCACTTTTTCAATTTTTTTATCAAAATAAACCTGAAATTCTTTTTCGTGAATATCCTGACTTCCTACGCTGATAACAAAATTCTCTTCTTTTTCTTTATGAACAACCTTCGCGAAACGCTGCAATATGGACTGCGTTGTAATACCCTCTTTACCTAATAAAGCGGATTGAGAAAGTATTGTCAGCATGAATACTCCTAATATAACCGGAGCCACCATTAACTCTGAATTTTTATGAATTATCCAGGCTAAAAAAATACATCCACAAAAAAACAGGGTTAACCACCAAGAGGAATATGTCGCGATAAAAACCGTTAAAAAGCTTATTACAAAACATCCTGCCCCAAGAATAACTATTATTGAATATTTTTTTAAAAAAACAACTATCTTTTTCAATAACGCGGGGCCTTCGATCTCTTTGAGAAAAAAATAACTAACTAAAATCGCGAAGGGTGTGCTTAGAACAAGCATATAATGATTAATAACAAAATACATGCTGGAAAAAAAGAAAAAAACAACCCCAAACCAAACCAACAATAATAGAAGTGGATTTTCTTTATTATTTTCCATCTTTTGATATTTTATGGCTAATGGGATAGCAGGAAAAATAAACACACTCCATGGGGCAAAATAAGAAAAAATATTTTTTATATAAAAATTCATATGGGGGAAAAACATTTTTCCTTTCTCAATAATACTACTCCCTCCCTGGTCAGTACCCAACAAACGATTTTTAGTTTCATCTATAAGCATATAATTTAAATAGGCCTTTCCATGCAACTTGATCATAAACAAAAACCAGGGCAGGATAATAAGCAACATAAGTAAAAATCCTCGTCCAAATCTTATTTCTAAAAGCATTTTTGGTTTTTGAATGACGCATGCATACACAATCACCGTTCCGATCGGTACAATCCAGGCGGCAAATCCTTTAATCATAAATCCGGAGGCACAAACAAAAAAAAACGCAATAGAAAATTGCGAATTACGTAAAAACTTCATAAAACAGTATATGGCCAAAACAATAAAAAAATTCAAAGGCATATCCGGAACGACATTTCTAGCATGACGAAAAAATAAAGGAATGGTCATTAAAATAAGCGCGCTTAAATCTGCTACTTTTTTATCAAAAAACTCACGCGCTATTAACCACGTCAAACATACCGTCAAAGCAGCAAAAACGACAGCGACAAATCGTGCGCTAAACCAATTTATCCCAAAAATTTTATAGGAGCCTAAAACAAGCCAATAATATAAAATTGGTTTTTGAAATCGATCTTGGCCAAAGTAAGTTGGTGACCAGATATTTCCCGTTTTGAGCATTTCCTTCGTACTTTGAAAATAAAATATTTCATCATCTCGATATTCCAGTCCGTGAATGTTTAATCCTTGAGAAAAAATAAAGACACTCAGCAGTAAAAAAAAAACAACCCGTATCCAATCTTTCTGTTCTATAACCATATTTATATTATTTCTGTAACTATTAGTCGGCTTGATAAATTTCATATCATTTTTGAAGGCAATATTTTTCTCATATTCCGACGATAAATTTTCACTATACTATAGTATGGAGATAGAACGAAATTTATCAAACAATCTACTATTCACGGTATATGCCGTGAATGGGCACCTATTTTTTAATAATAAAACTATTTTTATATTCTCGTTTAACTTTTTTCAATAACTCTTCAGCTTGGGCCTTAGTGTCAAAGCGTCCAACATAAACGCGATACCAAATACCCTTAGATCCTAAATCTTTCGAAACAATATAAACCAGAGAGTATCCTTTTTTATTAAGCGCATCCATTTTTTTTTTGGCCCTATCTTCTGTTTTAAATGAAGCAACCTGAATGGTAAAAGAATTTTTTGCTGTAAATTTATTTTCAATAGTTTTTGAAATTTTTTTCTTTTTCACAGGAATGTCTTTAACCACCTCTTTTTTAATATCCATTTCATGCTCACCTTTTTGTGTGACCTGGATGTCTACAGCCGGAATATCACTCTCTACAAATTCATATTCCACATCCACGGGGACAACTTTTTCATCTGGAAATATTTCAGTTAACGGAGCAACATCTTTTCCTTTCTGCGAGTTAAAGGACACAAAAATGGTCACGACAACTCCAATAATAAACAACCACACCCACCATGAATTTTTCATCTTCTTCCCTCCTTTAGAATATTCCTCGGCCGATACCCTGGATCTTTGCCTTTGATCTAGTCGCTCTTCATCTGATTTTTTTAATGCGTCTGTTATCTTACCCAACCTATACCCTCACCTCAATCCTCTCCCAAGGGGAGAGGAATCTGAAAATTTATAATTCAATTTTCTGATACCATCCTACAGTGTTTCCTGTAGCTCCCATAAGTGAACCGACTTTTCCTGTAGATGGTTCAAGAATAAGTGGTCCTAAATAACGATGTTCCATAATAATGTATCGCCCTCCGGGAAGCCAACGCATTCTTTGTATTGTCAATTCTCCACCCTTATATTGATGCTGAAAAGCATTTTCCTTAATCACAGGCAAACGCAAAATTTTAAATAACCGCTTATGGAACCATTTATTCTTTACAAAATACAAATAATCATCTTTATCAATCCCTACATAAGATCCCTCTTCTGATACAAGAGACTCTCGCTGACTGGAAGCATTAAAAACCAATTTATTTCCTTCTACAAAAAGGTCAATTCTGCGAATTTTCAAATTATCAACGGGGACTTCTTTACTATCAAAAGGAATAACCGCCACCAATTCCGGTTTACATACTTGCACTGTTTCCGGAGCTTCTTTTAATACAATTCGAAAAACCTTGACTTCATAAGGATATGCATATTCTTCATTATTTTTAACATCATGCTGAATATAATAAAGATTTTCTGCCTTCTTGTCCCAGTAAAGAAAAGAAATTTGCCGGGAGGGCGTTTGTATAGAAATTTTTTCTCTCTTTTCTAAATCATAAATGTATAAATAATTTTGACTGGAATACTTTGACCACTTTGTGACCTCATAACAAAACTTACGGCTATTTGGAGCCCACCGGATTCCGCTTATCGCCGCGTTAACGTTTGACGATTCGTCGTTTTCATCAACCCCGTCAATAAATACGTTCTTTTGATTTTTTCGATTCCAATAATATATTCCCCGACGTGTAACGGCTAACAATCCCTGACCATCCGGTGAAAAATAATATTCTTTTATATCCTCGTTAGCCGTTAAAATTTTTTTCTTGCCTTTTCCATTAATGTGAATAGAAAATAACCCTTTACCATCAATAAAATAAATCGTTAGATCCTGCTTAACCCATTGCGTTGTTGGCTGTAAGTCATCCTGAATTCTAAGTTCAATGTCCGGTTTTTCATAATTAGCCCAATAAACATACCCTGTCAATGCGATTAAAAGGGCTTCTCCTACAACAACAAGCATAAACAATAAACCTTTAAAGGTCGAATAAAAAAACGCTCGGAACGAAATTTCCTGAAATTTTAGTGCTACGAAAAGAAGGATAACGACAATAAATACAGATAAAACAATAGGAAATAATATCTCAAAATTATTACCCAAAAAATGGAATGCCGCTAAAAAAAACCACTCTAACATTTAAATCTGTCCCTCTAACTTTCCTTTAAGCTCTTTAACTTCCTCAATAATATTCCCTGGAATTAATTTTAAGACTTCCATATCCTTCTTAAATGCCTCAATAGCCCCAATAAGTTTTTTTATTGCGGTTTGATTACGCTGCTCCCGTTCCTCTTCCGGATCAACAGGTTTACGCTCCTTCATCATAGCTGTTAAATCTTTACGTGCCTCTGAAGCCTCAACACCCCTTTCAAAAACATCGCCTCGAAGCTTGGCGTAATCATCTGCTAAAAGCTCTTTTTTGCTTTTTGCCAAACGAAGCACATCGACGGCATCATATCCGGGAACATTGACCGCCTTTCTTATTTGACTGAAATTTTTTTCTAAATAAGCCGGTTCATCCTGTTCAACAAATAAATAAGCCTTTAACAATTTTAAACATAAACTTTTTTTAATCCCCACTTCTTTTTCCGTATAATCCTCAAACTTCTCATAACCCCAAGAATGGTACAATTTATCCTGCCAAATCGCGTAAAGATGCCGTCCTAAATTTAACCAGGATATCTTAAAATTTTTAGAATACTCAAGAACTTCTTCTCTGAGAGTATCATTAATAAATTCTAGTTTGTTTTCTTCTTCCTTTTTTTTACTAATGGATAAATCAACAACCGCCATAACAATACCCTTTCTCTTTATTTTTGTAACCGTTCACGTAACGATATGATTCGTAGGGGCGGGCCTTGCGTCCGCCCGATATTAGAATATTTATTTTAAAAAATATTTCATTCTATAAACGGGCGGACGCAAGGCCCGCCCCTACAATAAAAATCTATCCTTACC
>CAZIRV010000136.1:0-5605 GCA_964541845.1 uncultured Planctomycetales bacterium | reverse complement strand
ATTATTAAAATTAAAATTTCTCGACGCTATAATGGCATTTTCGTCCCATTTTAGAGGTGAAAAATTGGTCAACTCAAGTGATATTGATAGGAACAAATGTATGCGGGCGAGCTTACGTATTATAATAATCGGATTGTGTTGTAGTTTACTAGTAACAGTGGATCATGAAAGCCTGGCTGCCTTACAGCCTGAAGAGGAGACGGTTATCAATGTTTTTGAGAAAGAGTCCCCTTCAGTTGTTTTTATCAAAAATGCGGCCTTGCAATGGGATTGGCTTTCGACAGATCTTTATGAAATTCCGCAGGGAACCGGTTCCGGTTTTATTTGGGATGATCAGGGGCATATCATAACGAATTTTCATGTTATTTATCAGGCAGATAAAATTGAGGTTATTTTAAATGATCAAAGGTCTTATGAGGCTAAAATAATCGGTATTTCACCGGATCATGATTTAGCCGTTTTGAAAATTAATGCCCCTGCACAGCAACTTAAACCTATTTCTATCGGGTCATCAAAAGGGCTAAAAGTAGGACAGAAGGCACTCTCGATCGGCAATCCTTTCGGGCTGGATCATTCTTTAACAACAGGTGTTATCAGTGCCTTGGGGCGATCTATGAATTCTATCGGTGGAAGAAAAATTCACGGTGTTATTCAAACAGATGCAGCAATTAATCCTGGAAATTCAGGGGGACCACTATTAGATTCTTCGGGAAATCTTATCGGTATCTCCACAGCAATTTATAGCCCTTCAGGAACTTATGCCGGCGTGGGGTTTGCCATTCCTGTTGATATTGTTAAACGTGTTATTCCACAACTTATTAAGTACGGAAGAGTTAAGCGTGCAGGGTTAGGGATTGTTCTTGTTCCTGATAATATTCGTAAACGCTTCGGAATAAAAGGGGCTATGATTCTTGAAATTCAAAGAGGAGGGGCTTCCGACCAGGCAGGCTTACGGGCGACACGGCGTAATATTCTAGGAAACATTGTTTATGGGGACGTGATTATTGCAGTGAACAAGCAGCGCATTGAGTCTAATGAAGATTTAGTGACCTGTTTGGAAACAAAAAATGAAGGTGAAAGAGTCAATTTAAGATTTATGCGGGAGACAAAGGAATATGGAACAACCGTAATATTGCAGGAAATAGAAAGGTAAGAATGTTGAATGCTTCCGTTTGAGCTGGATAGACTTAAAAAGTAATTTTTCAGAGGAGATTGACTACAGTAAATAATGGTACTATTTTAATTTACTGTTTCTCGTTGAATGGTTGAGAAAAGCGGAATTAGTTTTGGTAATTATTCGATGGAGCCGCCATCAGTACTTGAGGCTTGGTGATGTTAAATCAAACTATGTGAAGCGTAAAAATTTTTTATGTTAGGCTCAGCCTTTATCACTGGGAGCAGTATACTTTTACCTCCTATGTGTCTGTCTTTTTATTCTTTTTAAGAAATTTTAAACATGCTAATAAAATCGGTAAATTATTCTCTGTAACTGAGATATCCTATCAGTTAGTCTTGACAATTTATGAATACAATGATATGTTTTAGTTATATTTGGTTAATTTGAGTTAATGTAAGGTAATTTATGGGCATATGTTGGTGGTCAATATATTTAAACAGGAATCATAAAATTATCGGATAATGAGTTAGATATAATCATAAAGACAACAGATCATATTATTTCTCTCCGGTTTTCTTTCATCTCGGGCCTTATTCTGAACAAAAATTTTATTCCCGGACAGCCTCCTGGTTTTTAGGTTCCAGTTCCGCAACAGAAATTAATTGTTTATAATTAAAATAACAAAGACCTCTTTTTATGAAGAGCATGATGCACAAATTAAAAAAGAAATGGAACATCCAAAGCAATTGGGATTTTATCGCGATTATGTTGGTTTTTTCTCTGGCAGGCATGTCCATCGGGTTTTTTCGCAGACCGATTTTTCACGCTCTGGGAATTACAGCTCAAACATCTTTGTGGATAAAGGTTGTAATATACATACCGCTTGTTGTCCCCATTTATCAAATAAATTTAATTATTTATGGATTCTTGCTTGGTCAGTTTAAATTTTTCTGGGAGAAAGAAAAAAAGCTTGTTAAATTTTTATCCAAGCCTTTTGTCTCCAAGAATATAAAAAATTAATGGGAGGTTTGCCATGGACGAAAACAGAATTATGACAACAAAAGAAGTTGCTGATTATATTAAAATCAATGAAAAAACAGTGCTAAAGCTGGCCCAGTATGGAGAATTACCCGCGGTTAAGGTAGGAGGTCAATGGCGATACCACTTGTTTTCAGTTGATCAATATCTACAAAAACAGTTAGTAGAATCATCAGATGATGATTTAGACCTAATCATTAAAACAAAAGAGCATCCTATTCCTCTATCAAGATTAATTGATGAAAGGTTTATGGATCTAGATATGAAAGCCTCTAGCAAAAAGAAGGTACTCTCGCAGCTGGCAAGATTAGCTTATTCAGCACGACTTACGCCATCGTATGAAGGCTTATATCTTGCTTTAGAAAATAGAGAAAAATTATTGAGTACAGCTGTAGGACAAGGGGTCGCGATTCCACATGCGCGGATTCCAACACAATTATTGTTTAAAGACCCACGTATTATTTTTGCCCGTGTAAGTCTCGGCGTTGATTTTGACGCACCTGATAAACAAAAAGTGCATTTATTTTTTATGCCATGTTCTCCAACGGAATATGTGCATGTTAGGCTTTTAGCAAAAATTTCTAAATTGCTCCACATTCCAAACGTCATTGAACAGTTAAAAAATATAACAAAAACAAAGGATGTGATGCAAATCTTTATGTCTTTTGACCAATCGGGAATTCTTTCTAACGTCGATGTTAACATGCAGAAAGTTATTGGTCGTCAAATAGATGCTCAGGAGAAAAAATAATGAATGTTCTTTTTTTAATTGGTGCGACTATTTTTCTGGGAACCATCAGCGGAAAAGTTTTTCAACGATTTAAAATTCCGCAGGTTGTCGGATATATCATTTTAGGACTTTTGATTGGTAAATCTTTTTTGCATATTTTTGAGGGAGAGGTTGTGCAATCGTTGCAGCCCCTGGTTAATTTTACTCTCGGAATTATTGGCTGTGTCATTGGCTCGGAATTAAAGGGTTCAGTTTTTAAAAAATACGGTAGTTCTATCTATACAATTCTTTTTGCTGAAGGTATCCTTGCCTTTCTTTTTGTGACTATTTTTGTCACATTGGTTACTAAAAAATTATATTTAGGGCTGATTCTCGGATCTATTGCCTCAGCCACAGATCCCGCCTCAACCATTAGCGTCCTTTGGGAATATAAGGCCAAGGGACCTCTGACACGAACATTGACATCAATTATTGCCCTTGATGATGGATTAGCATTAATTATTTATGGCTTGGTTAGCGTTTTTTCTAAAGCGATGATTTTAAAACAAGATTTTTCCTGGTGGGAAGGGCTGGGAGTTCCGATTTTTGAAATTTTTGAATGTTTGGCATTAGGAATGATTAGCGCGTTATTTGTGATTAAGGTATCTAAACATATTAAGGAAGAGAGCTTACTTATTTCATTTATTCTGGGAGTGATTTGCGCGGGGGTTGGTCTGTCTATGTACCTTCACCTTGATTTGATTTTATCCAGTATGGCCTTTGGCGCGACCATGGCCAATATACTTCCTAAAGTGAGTGAAAAAATTTTTGGTACGATTAAAGAAATGACGACGTCCTTATATATTTTATTTTTTGTCGCTATTGGCGCCCAATTGGATATTTATACGTTTCTGAACATTACTCTTTTAGGAGTTATCGTGGTATATCTAGCAGCACGTAGCTTTGGCAAGATTTTTGGGGCTATGTTAGGCGGTGTGGTGGCGAAGGCTAAAAAAGAGGTTACAAGATATACAGGATTTTGTTTGTTTACACAAGGTGGTGTTGCCATGGGGTTAGCCTTATCCATTAGCCATAATTTAAGCCAAACCGGCGCTGAAGGGCAGCAGGTGGGAATATTGATTATCAATGTTGTAGCAGCGACCACCTTTGTTGTTCAATTGATTGGACCTCCCCTTGTAAAATATGGGATTACCAAAGCTGATGAGATTGGGCGTAATGTCACGAAAGAAGATATTATTGAATCTATGAAAGTTTCGGATGTGATGAATAAAAAATTTGTTTCGGTTCAACAAAATACGAACCTTCATGACATTATTGAAATAGTTAAAAAAGAAGACTCTTTTAATTACCCCGTTGTTGACAAAGAATTTAAGTTACGCGGAGTAATAACAATGAAAGAATTAAAGGGCGCGTTGTTTGAAAACGATTTAGAGAATTTTATTTTAGCCGGAGACATCGCGGTTCCCACGCATTTTATTTTATTCCCGAACGAACCTTTAGGTAAGGCTTTTGAAAATTTTAATAACCGGACATTAGAATTTTTACCCGTTGTGGCAAATGATGACTCCGACCGGGTTGTAGGTATTTTAGAGCATAGAAATTTGGTTGATGAAATAGACAAAAGAATGTTGTCTCGACATGGAGGCTATGAATAAAAAAATTTTGCTGATTACAGGGAGTATCCTTATTTTAAACGTTTCCGTTTACGGTCAGGAAACCCGGGAGTTACTTGGTCAGGTTGCAAAAATTTATACAGGAAACGATCCTTCAAGCAACGGTTTGATTGGAGGTTTCTCATTATGGGGATTGATTGGAGGAATTTTATTTGGGGGTATAGGATTTATTGCCTTTATTTATGGTAAGAAGAATTCTGAATTCCGTCCACTGTTCATAGGGATCGCTTTAATGGGCTATCCCTATTTTTTGCGTGGAACAATCGCTTTATATTTGGTCGGAATGGTTTTAACAGCAGCTTTATATTTTTTTCGGGAATAATTTTTAGTGAAAAGTACTTCATCCAGAGTTGAGAAATTTTTTTCGGTAATTTAAATAAAGGAGTTTAGTAATGGACATTTATAAAGAATCTATCAAGTTGCATGATAAATTAGGGGGTAAATTAAGTGTTAACGGTAAAATTTCTTTAAAAAATATTCAGGATCTTTCTCTTGTCTATACTCCAGGTGTTGCCGAAGTATGCAAAGTGATTCATAAAAACCCTTTGCGTGTGAGGGATCTGACGATGAAAAAAGACACGGTGGCTATTGTGACTGATGGATCCGCTGTCTTGGGTCTTGGCAACATTGGCCCTGAAGCCGCGCTTCCTGTGATGGAAGGCAAAGCCATGATTTTTAAGGAATTTGCCGGAATTAATGCGGTGCCTATCTGTTTACAGACACAAAATATTTTTGAAATTGTTAATATCGTTAAAAATATTTCTCCTGGGTTTGCCGGGATTAATTTGGAAGACATTTCCGCCCCACGATGCTTTGAGATAGAAGAGGCGTTACAGGATATCGGTATTCCTGTTTTTCATGATGATCAGCACGGAACCGCCATTGTTCTGTTGGCTGCTCTCATTAATTCGGCCAAACTGGCTGAAAAAAAAATAAGCGAATTGAAGGTTGTTATCAATGGAGCCGGTGCCGCCGGAACAGCAATCGCGGAACTCCTTTTATGTGTCGGGCACTCAAAAGATGTCTGCCAACCGGTTAGGGAATTGT
>CAZIRV010000135.1:0-5681 GCA_964541845.1 uncultured Planctomycetales bacterium | reverse complement strand
GGACTCCAGCTTATGCGCCAGAGTTGATTTCCCTGATCCGGAAAGCCCCGTGAACCATAAAATAGCGGAACTATGACCGTTGAGTTTTCGTCGGTGTTCTTTTTTGATGATGGCTTCGTGGGGAATGATGTGTTTTGGTATTTTTTTAGTCATTATATTTTTTTAGCCAAGTCCCTTTTTTCGGCAATAATAGTTTATTAATGTATAGAGTATTACATCACCCCCGATACGCCCCGCTCTTAATCCTTTCCATCCATTCTTTATTCTTGACATACCATTGAATGGTTTTTTTGATGCCTTCTTCAAATTGAATGGAGGGCTCCCATTCAAGGTCATTTTTGATTTTGGCGGCATCAATGGCGTAACGGCGGTCGTGGCCGAGGCGGTCCTGGACGTATTCGATGAGGGATTCGGATTTATTGAGTTCTTTGAGGATGAGTTTAACGATGTCAATGTTATGCCACTCGTTGTTACCACCAATATTATAAACCTCTCCCACTTTTCCTTTATGCAAGACAGTGTCAATGGCCGCGCAATGATCCTGGACATAGAGCCAATCACGAACGTTCATTCCATCCCCATAAACCGGTAAGGGTTTATCTTCCAGGGCGTTGTTAATCATCAGGGGAATGAGTTTCTCTGGAAATTGATAGGGGCCGTAATTATTCGAACAGCGCGTAATGATGGTTGGGAATCCAAATGTTTCATAATAGGCGCGCGCTAAAAGGTCGCTTCCGGTTTTGCTGGCAGAATAGGGGCTGTTAGGGGCCAGGGGTGTATTTTCCGCAAAATATCCGGTTTTTCCTAAACTGCCATAAACTTCGTCGGTAGAAACATGAATGAATTTTTTAATTGCATTGGCCATGGCATGATCTAATAGAATTTGGGTTCCCAGAACGTTAGTTTTGACAAAAATTTCTGGGCCCTCAATGCTACGATCCACGTGGGATTCAGCAGCAAAGTGAACAACGTAATCAATGTCCTTCATTATTTTTTCAACATCTTTGCCTAAGATAATATTGCCTTTGATAAAGGTGTAATTAGAGCTGTTTTCAATATCTGAGAGGTTATCCTGGTTGCCCGCATAGGTGAGGGCATCAAAGTTTATGAGTTGATAGTCGGGATATTTACTAAGGATGTATTTGATAAAATTAGAACCAATAAACCCTGAACCGCCAGTGATGAGAATTTTTTTCATGGGCTTGTCCTTTCAATAATTCTTTCCTTCCATGTTGGTATAGAAACATTTAACGCTTTCGATAGTTTTTGATTACTCATAGCCGAAAATTTTGGACGTTTGGCCTTGGTTGGAAATGTATCCATAGATACAGGAATAATGGTATTGTCTAAACCCATTTTTTGAATGAATTCTTTGGCCAACGCGTAGCGGGAAGCATGTCCGCTATTAGTTAGATGATAGAGGCCGGTTAAATTTTTTCCCAGGCTTAAAAGGGTTGTTTCTACAATGTCTTTGGTAAATGTGGGGACGGAGATTTCATCCGAAGATATTTTTAATTCCGGATTTTTTTCTGCCCATTGCGAAAGTTTGTATAAGAAGTTTTGCTGTCCAGGCCCAATCACCCAGCTTAAACGAAAAATAAGGGCTTTGGATAGAATCTCAAGAATACCCTGCTCTCCCTTCAATTTACTCTGACCATAAATATTTAGAGGGTTGGGGGAATCTTCCTCGGTATAGAGGCCTTCCTTTTTGCCATCAAAAACATAGTCGCTGCTGTAGTGAGTAAGAAAAATATTCTGTGTTTTACAAATTTTAGCCAGATTTTTAACGGCATCACTATTGATTAAATAAGCTAAATCAGGATTGTCCTGAGCATCATCGACAGCATTGTAGGCGGCGCAATTAATGATGATGTTTGGTTGAAGGGTTTGGATGAGTTCTTCAATCTGTGTAAATTTGGTAATATTTCCATCTGATTTACTGGGGGCATGAAAGGTTAATTTTTTTTTCGCTAAGATGGACTGAAATTCGCGTCCAAGTTGTCCGTTGGCTCCCAGGATGAGGAATTTTTTATTGTGTATCAGCATATTCAAAATTATTGTTAGCGTTATCCAGAGAGGTTAAGTTTTTGTCTCTTTCAGAAATGAGCGGCGACTCTATAGGCCAATGGATATTAATTCTGGGGTCGTTCCACATGATTCCGTGTTCATGTTCTGGCGAGTATTCTTCGGTGCAGGAATAAAGGATGTCCGCTGTTTCTGAAAGAACGCAAAATCCATGCGCGAATCCTTCCGGGATATAGAGTGTTTTTTTGTTTTCAGCGGAAAGGGTTTCTCCAACCCATTTTCCGTAGGTAGGAGAATTTTTGCGGATATCTACGGCCACGTCAAAGAGTTTTCCGGAGATGGCCCTTATGAGTTTTCCTTGAGCTTTCGGGTTGAGTTGATAATGGAGCCCTCTTAAAACACCTTTTTTTGATTTGGAATGGTTTGTTTGCACAAAAGGTTTGTTTGCTCCGTTATTTTTAAATTCGGAGAATTTATAGGTTTCCATGAAGTAGCCCCGCGCGTCTCCAAAGACCTGGGGTTCAATAAGAATGACGTCTGGAATTTTCAGTTTTTTAAATTGAAAGGCCATGATTTTTAAAACTCCTCTGCGATTTCCTGTAGATATTGTCCATAAGTAGTTTTGATATTTTTGGCATGTTCAAGAAGTTTTTCTTTGGAAATGTTGCCCATACGATAGGCGATTTCTTCAATACAGCCAATTTTAAGTCCTTGGCGGTCTTCAACGGTTTTGATAAATAGCGCCGCATCAATAAGAGAATTATAGGTTCCGGTATCCAGCCAGGCATGACCGCGCGCCAGAAGTTTGACGTGGAGTTGTTTTTGTTTGAGATAGATTTTATTGATATCGGTAATTTCAATTTCTCCCCGGGCAGAAGGTTTGATGGTTTTGGCAATGTTGAGGACTTGATTGTCATAAAAGTAAAGGCCGGTGACCGCGTAATTAGATTTTGGATTCTCGGGTTTTTCTTCAATGGAAACAACATTTTTATTTTCATCGAAATCAACGACCCCATAACGTTCAGGATCTTTGACGTAATAACCGAAAACAGTGGCCCCTTCTTTTTGCGCAACGGCCTGTTGTAAGATTTCAGATAATCCTCCTCCAAAAAAAATGTTATCTCCTAAAATAAGACAAACAGGGGCATTGTCAATAAATTTTTCGCCGATAAGAAAGGCATCGGCTAATCCTTTGGGCTCGGGTTGTTCTTTATAGGAAATATTCATGCCTAAATTTGAACCGTCATTAAGAAGATTCTGAAATTGCGGGAGGGCTTCAGGGGTTGAGATGACGAGGATGTCTTTTATGCCGGCAAGCATGAGTACTGAAAGCGGATAGTAGATCATGGGTTTATCATAAATCGGCAGAAGTTGTTTACTAATCGTTTTTGTGAGGGGATAAAGTCGTGTAGCTTTACCACCAGCGAGAATAATTCCTTTCATGAAGATATCCTTTCTAACATTTTTCTCTTTATCAGAGAGGGAAAACTGCTTTATACCTAATTATACCAATTCCATTAAATAAGTACTCATTTAAAAAGCTTACTTACTCGTAAAAACGTCGAGATAAGTAAAACTAATATCAGGAATTAATTAGTGGCATTGGTATTATTTATAAATATCGATAAATATATTCTGGCAAATGATATTCAATATTGGTTAAAATTTGTCCAAGTACTTTTGCACGTGATTGATAGAGAAGTTCTTCTGCCCGACGGACAACACCCCGTTGGGTGCGTCCGGCCTGGACCACCATGATGACACCGTCGACTTGACTGCCAAGAATTCCTGAGTCGGTTACTGAAATAATCGGAGGGGTGTCAATCAGAATAAAGTCAAACTCAGAGCGTGCCTCAGATAAGAATTTTTTCATATTATTTGAGGCCAATAATTCTGCGGGGTTTTCAGGAACTTCACCAGCAGCAATAAAGGTTAAATTTTCCGCGTCAAGATGAAAAATCGCGTCATTGATGGAGGCTTTCCCGCTAAGGATTTCCGATAAACCTGTTTCTTTGTTTACTCCAAGATATTTGACAATACGTCCCTTACGTAAATCCGCGTCAACAATCAGAACTTTAGGTTTATGGACCTCTTGAGCGAGAGAAACCGCTAAGTTTAAGGAAGTAATTGTTTTCCCTTCGGAATGGATAGAGCTTGTGATGACAAGGGTTTTAGGGGGTTTGGCCTTGTTCATCGACAAAATATTTGTCCTGAGAATTTTATACTGTTCACTAATTAAGGCTTTTGGATCAAAAAATGTCACGAGCGAGGGGTCAACATTAGACTCGCCAATTTTTTTAACAATAACTTTGTCTCTTTCTTTGACTTGAGCTATTTTATCAATGCGATTTAAGCGTTCTTCTGCTGCTTTTTTTAAGGCGCTTGTTATTTTTCCCATAATAATATTCCTTTTTTTATTATTGCGTTAGGGCTTGTACAGAAATAACCAGTTCACATGTAATAAAGCTCCCCGTTAAATGAAGGGTTTAAAGTGTATCGGTTATTTATTTGCAATCCCTTACTGTTTTTCATTAAGCTGTGAGCCGATTTGTTCCATTGGAGATTCTCCAATGACTTCGTGTAATATATCTTTTCCTATTTCATGGGTCTCATTGATGTATCCTGTTAAAAGCGCGCTGTCACAGATTTGGTTTATTAATCTGGGAATCCCTTTTGAAAATTCATAAATTAAGTCCATCGCCGCTGGTGTAAAGATTTGTTTATCATTACCGCTGGCGATTTTAAGACGGTGGGCAACATAGTTAATCATATCTTCTTTGTTTAACGGGGTCAGGTGAAAATAAACGGCGATTCTTTGACGTAATTGTTCGAGCCGCGCGAGCGCGAGTTTCTTTTTTAATTCCGGTTGTCCTAAAAAAATAATTTGAATGAGTTTTTCGTTTTCCGTTTCGAGATTTGAAAGCATGCGTATTTCTTCTAAAACAGAGGGTGCCAGATTTTGCGCTTCATCAATAATAAGAACAACATTGTTATTGTTGTGTATTTGTTCAATTAAGTAGTTGTTGAGTTGAGAATGAAGTTTTGATTTTGACCCTGAGGTGTATTCAATTCCAAGGTCTTCCAAAATAGACATGAGAAGATCTTTGCCTCCCAGATGAGTGTTGGTAATCAAGGCAACCTGGGTGTTAGCTCCCAGCTGGTTAATTAAAGTACGGCAAACAGTGGTTTTTCCTGATCCAACGTCTCCTGTAATGACCACAAAACCTTTGCGTTGATTGATGGCATAAAGCAATGTGCTTAACGCCTCATTATGTTTTGTGCTGGAAAAAAAATAGCGAGAGTTTGGCGTCAGGTTGAATGGCGGTTCCGTAAATCCATAGAATTGATCGTACATAATATCCTCATATAATGGTCATCAGACTTTTTGATGATGAGATACAATTAAAGTTTAACTTAAAAAATTGGACACGGCCACTGTCAACACAACAATGGTGATTCCGGCAACAATGACCAGGCCATAAAGCCAATATTCTTTTTCTTTTGCCTGTCGGATGTTTGTTTCTGTGTTTATTTTAGAAATGGCACCTAACAGGGGGGTCCCAAAATATTGGGTTGCTTCTTCAACATCAAGGAACGATTTGTCCAAAAATTCCGCAATCACGACTAAGGCTATTCCAAACACAAGCCCGGCAAAG
>CAZIRV010000134.1:0-5701 GCA_964541845.1 uncultured Planctomycetales bacterium | reverse complement strand
ATGGCCTGAAGATGAAGAAGCAAAAAGGGAAGTTATTCTTGCTTGAATCCTTAGTGTATATTTAATAAATCGCACCGTCAATCAAATAGTTTAAAGTATGCTGGTTGTACCAATTCCATTAAATAATTGCTCTATTTTAAGGTTGCTGTGTCTCGTTGAAACGTCGAGACAAGCAAAATGAATTTGGGTCATTATTTAATGGAATTGGTATTATTTGCAAACCCCAAGAGAAAGTTTCATGTCAACTCTTTACCTTCTTTATTTTTATTGTTAGTATCAACTTATGTTCACGCTCCCCGTAATTAGTTTTATCCTTATCTATTCAATCATTCATAAAAACATTTCTTGCTGGAGAAATGCTTTTTTGTATGCCAGCGTTTTATGGGGACTAAGTGTTCTCATCAGTACTGAAATTCTGGGTTTATTTCACTGCCTGACACTTCCTTTTATTTCAGCATTCTGGATTGGCATTTCATTAACATCCTTTTTTATTTTTTTTAAAACAAAAAAAAATCAATCCTCCCCAATAAAAAAAATTCCTCTTTTGTTTTCTGAACAAATTTTACTGGGAGGTATTGGATTTATTATTATTGCCGTTGGCATCACAGCCATCATTGCTCCCCCAAATAATTGGGATTCCATGACCTACCATATGAGCCGTGTCATGCACTGGCAACAAAATCGCAGTGTCTTCCATTATCCAACATCTATTATTCGTCAACTTACGTACACACCCTGGGCCGAATTTGTCCTAACCCATTTTCAAATTTTAAGCCACAGCGATCGTTTCGCGAACCTCATTCAATGGTTTAGCATGCTCGGAAGTATCCTTGGCATATCCCTTATTGCCAAACAGTTTGGCGCCAATCGCTATGGACAAATTCTATCCTCTGTTGCCGCCTCCACTATTCCCATGGGAATCCTTCAGGGCTCAAGCACACAAAACGACTCCATCGGCGCTTTTTGGCTGATCTGTTTCATTTATTTTTCTCTACGCGCCCTCTCTCTGCTCAGATTGCCCGATATTTTTTCTGCCGGAACGGCTCTTGGATTAGCCCTTCTCACAAAAGGAACAATTTACATTTATGCCATGCCCTTTTGCCTGTGGTTCTTTTTTGCCGGGATTAAAAAACATCAATGGAAAATCATTAAACCGTTATTTATTATTCTAACTTTCGCTATTCTTATTAATGCCGGCTACTACGCACGCAATTTTTCTTTAACAGGGCATCTTCTCCCGGGGCCCGAATCACCCTCCGCGAAAAATGAGATCATTAGTTTCCCTGCCCTCACCTCAAACACTGTACAAAATATCGGATTAGAACTGGGAACGCCTTTTAAAAAAATAAATACTTTTATTAAACGCGGCATCTATGCCATTCATAATGTTCTAAATATAGACATCACGGACTCCCGAACAACTCTTGGAAATGGCTTTAAATTTTCAGGACATCCTTTTCATGAGGACCATGCAGGCAATCCTGTTCACATCATCCTCATCATCTTAACATTCACTCTTTTTATCTTTTCTAAACATCAACGAAAGACACGTATTTTACTGCCCTACTTTATAACGATTACTGCTGCCTTTCTTTTATTCAGCCTCCTTATAAAGTGGCAGCCGTGGAGCAATCGCCTCCATTTCCCCCTCTTACTCCTCTACGCTCCTTTTATCGGAACAGTCCTCTCTCGAGTGTCAAATCGTAGTATCTCTCTATTTATCAATTTTACTCTTTTACTCCTATCCCTCCCCTGGGTATTTTTCAACCAATCCCGCCCACTGATCGGCAAAAAAAATATTTTCACAGCCAGCAGAACACAACAATATTTCGCTAACCGTCCAAGCTTTACCAAACCATATAGAAACGTCGCGAACTACATAAAATCTGAGCAATGCACAAACATAGGCTTAATTCTCGGCGCGGATTCCTGGGAATACCCCTTATGGCCTCTTCTAAAAAAAAATGCTGAGAAACCCTTTTATATTGAACATATTAACGTTAAAAACATCTCTTCAAGCCTATATTCAAAACCATTTTTCAATAACTTCCTTCCC
This sequence comes from uncultured Planctomycetales bacterium, assembly GCA_964541845.1. GTDB lineage: Bacteria > Omnitrophota > Gorgyraeia > Zapsychrales > Zapsychraceae > CAZIRV01. The sequence goes on along the minus strand of CAZIRV010000134.1, from coordinate 3,645 downwards.
TGCGCCATCATCTCCTTTAACGCGAATTCAAAACACAAAATGACTTTTAAAAACCAAACTTTCATCAAAACCCGAAAATTTTCTTTTATTAATATTTTCATGAAAGACACCACCGGATCTCTTGCACAAAAAAATGCCATCACCCATTTTTTTAAACGCATGGAATATAACCAAAAAGCTAAACGCATGGTTCAGGAAAAAAATTTCCTCGGGATGATTAACTTTAAAAAAGAAGAATTAAATGAGGCCAGGCTTATCGATGCCGACGCGTTAAATAAAATTTATAAAAACTTTGGAAATCGCTTCCAAAGTCTTCTCTTGCCTGGGTTAGAACTGCGTATTGCCGGATACGCCACCGGAGATAAGATGAAACATGCCACAGGGCAAAAACTCATTATCCTATGGGAGATATGGTTTCAAAAAAATCGAAAAGAAATTTGGAAGGCTTTGAAGCAGTGACGCTTTCTATGATTTTTGTTGCCGCCTAATAAAAAAAAAGGCGATAAGGCCTAAGACAAAGAAAAAAAATATTTTTTGAAAATACGTGTGCCGTTTGTTATGAGAAGAAGATTGTGGGGCAGAAACCTTCTTGACCTTGTTCTCCGTCAAAGATCTTACTGCTTGAGGTTTGCGTGTATTTTTAATCTTGAAATGCAGTTCAGACTCGTCGTAAACAAAGGGTTTTAGCATTTTCTTTTTTGCTTTTCGTGTTTTGAGGGCTTTACGCATAAGCTCTTTTTTTTCTTCCGTGACTTCTTTTTTTTGCACTCGATAAAATTTTTCATAAAGGACGTTATCTCCTTTACCCATATCCCCCGGAGCGGGATTGCGAAAGACGGCTTGTACAGGTTGGTTCAATAAACATAAATGAATAAGAATAATTAATAATATTCGTATTATTACCACCATCGTAAAATCTCCACAGATTTTGAAAAAGGAAGTCCAACATCAATAATTTTATTTTGCCCTGAAGTATATCTTGAATTCACTCTCCAATCATAATTTAAAACGAGTGTATTACTGATGCCAATGGCTTCATCTTTAGAAATTAAAGATCCATTAACAGTAGTGGGTCCCTCAAATGTCCCTGTAACAGCATGATTCGTATAAAAAATTCCGGACACAGTAATATTCCCTGACGGGTCTGCGGTAGCTGGATTATTAACAAGATCAGAATAAGTATTCATTCCAGCAGGAACATTGCTAAAATCAGATAAAGCTGTCTGGGTGTTTAACGTGCTGGAGCTGTAATTATTATCTTTACTTCCATCCCCATCCAGGTCTTCGAATTGACTATTAAATTGCCCATCATTTTCGCCTGAATCACTGGTTCCCGGAATGCCATCATTCCCAACATCTTCATCTCCCATCGAGTATAAATATTGATCAAAAATCCATTGATTCCCTGATTTCGTATAATCGCCGAGAATAATGCTCTCGGCCGCGGCAAATCCAACAAGATCTTTTGTTTTATTATCATTGACCCATGTGTCAACATCTGTAGTGCTCGGAGGAGCATCAACAGGATAGAGAGGTTTTTCAGTAGTAGGACCGTTATTGTAGGTAATATTATTCGGGACATATAAATTACGTCCGGTATAAATGCTGCCTTGCCCCGTAATGACTCCGGAAACAATAACATCCCCCCTAATAACAACGACCCCGTTAACTTCAATAGGATTTTGCGCAGTGCCGACTAACACGATATTTTCATTTTCCCCGACATTATCACCTAATACTTTATCAACAATGGTCGTTCCGTTAATCACAATACTTCCATTCGTTGTTGCCGCCGCTGCTTCATAATAAGATAAATCATTTAAATTGGGCATGGCTAGTTTCTGAGAATCCGAATGTTGATATTCCGCCTGACTTCCGTATCCATAAATGGCACCGTTAATTCCCACTTCATTAGCAGCATAAATATCACTATTAACCTGGGGACCATACTTAAAATCAAACCGTCCATTGGAACGCAGGTCTCCGTAGGAGGTGATAAGACTGGCATAAAACCAGCCCCAATTATTAATAAAATACGTGTAATCAAAAATTTTTCCGGGAGGATACTTTTCAATTAAGGCATTAAGGGTTTTGGTGGCACCAGAGGACTGACTTGTAACAGAGGCCAAATAAACATCATCACCTTGGGTAACGATATTAATATTAATATATTCATTTTCTAAACTATTTAAAGCCGTTTCGTCATTGTTTTTGAGCGTAAATGATTCGGAGGATAATATTCCTGTATTATTCACATCCCGTATAATCCAGGCAGCTCTTTGAATACCTGATTCTGCCAAAAAAAGAGCTCTTTGGTGATTGATCTGCTTTTTTGTATTCATAGAATCAGCGATGACAACCTTTAAAAAGGCCGCGCCCATAAAGGCCAAAACCCCCATCAAAACAAGCACAATGACTAAAGCAGACCCTTTTTTATTCATAATACCCTCCTCGTTTACCCATTATTATTCCTCATCTTGACAGACGTGCTCATCGCGGAGCTTTGTGTTCCCAGCAAAGAATCTGATGCCGCTACTTTAAATGTAATGACAACGAGATTTCCGGTAATTTGAAAATAGGGGATACTTTGTTCCTGTTGCACATTTTGCAATAATGTAAGATCGTTATCAGCAACGGTTATGTCGGGATCATAAATCAAATTTCCGGATATTATGCTAAATCGTGAGGTTATATCGTCTCCGGGATTACTGAATGTATTATTAGGATCTTTGACTATCGTTAAAACATCCTGGAAACTATTAATAGTTGCTGTTGTTGCCACGCGCACTTCATCCGCGACTCTGGATAGGCTCGTTCTCCCCTGAGATTGAAACGTAGCCTGTCTGATTCCTCCCGGGAATAATTTATCCATGGTGATATAAAGCCCCATAACCGTCCCAAAAATGGCCAATAAAATGGGAAGGCTCACCAAAATCTCAACTAATGTCATTCCTTTATTGTTCATAAGGCGTTAGGAGTGTTTCCGTAACCTCCGTCATTTGTCCATAATAATCAGCCCACACAACAGAAATAATAAACTTATACCCTTCGTTTACATTAAGATTAACCAGTTGTGTCGTCATAGTGCCATTGAGATCATCCGTAGCACTATCTGTCAGCCCTGGATCAATCACAACGGTTTGAGTCAAAGGATAGTCGGTCGTTATAACATTGCCGTATCCCGTGTTAAATAAATTTTCTAATTCAGCCTGGGCCAAATTCACGGCCATCATTTTATGACGGGAAATATTTATTTGATATTTACCGAAATAATGCAGGCGTATCAGTCCAAAGAATACCAGCGCAATAATGAATGTACTGACTAAAGCTTCAACTAAAGTCATTCCTCTCGTATTAAGTTTCATGTTCTATTTTATCCTTCAACAAGTTAATCCTCGCTCTAGGAGGCTGTCCGAGAACAATCTTTTTATCCAGACCTGCGTTGCAAGACTCAAGAAAATCCTCAACGTACACATGTACGCCTCCGGTATTTCTTTCGTCTCGCGCCTTGCTCTGAACAAAAATCTTATTCTCGGACAGCCTCCTAGCCCGGGACTTATCTAAAGGGGCTCTTCCCCTATGGAGACTCTGCTTCTGGCGGAGTCGGTTACCCCTTGAAAGGGGTGCCTGCACCCCCTTCAAACT
>CAZIRV010000133.1:0-5706 GCA_964541845.1 uncultured Planctomycetales bacterium | reverse complement strand
GAATATTGTGTTATAAAATGATTTCTGATAGAATATATTTTCTAATTTCATTAAATTTGAAACTGAGGAGGTCTCAATTACAAGCCTTCAAGTTATTTTTGAGCCGATCCTAAATTATGCATAACAATAGCAAACCTAAACAAATCCTTATAGAACTTATCCACCATTTACCTTACTCAATATTTGGAGTCTGTATTGGAATTGTGTTTGCAGGGATATTGACATTTTTTGCCATTTTAATGCAAGCAGAAAAATTATTGCCGCAGGCTTCCCAGGAATTATTTCATGTCTTTCATCCCGCACATGTATTGCTAAGCGCGGTCGCGACAACCGCTATGTTTTGGAAACATGACAATCGAAATGTTGTTAAAGCTATCTTTATTGGGCTTTTTGGTTCAATAACTATCTGTGGCATAAGTGACATTTTTTTTCCTTATTTTGGAGGATTGATTCTCGGCAACTCTATGCATTTTCACATCTGTATTATTGAAGAACCCGGTCTGGTCTTTCCGTTTGCGATTGTTGGTGTTTTAGCAGGTTTAGCTGTAACCAAAAGTTTTGAAAAATCCACGGAATACTCCCATTCCGCGCATGTCTTTCTCAGCAGTGTAGCCTCTATTTTATATTTATTAAGCTATGGTTTACAGGATTGGATTCATTCTCTTGGAGCTGTTTTTATAATAACCATTTTAGCTGTCATGATTCCCTGTTGCGCCAGTGATATCGCCTTTCCACTGGCCTGTACTCATCGCGACTGCAAACATTCATAAAATGACGTCACCTCAAAAAAAAATTTGTGTTGGTTCCAGGGGAAGTAAATTAGCCTTAGTCCAAATTGATGAAATCAAAGCCCTTCTTAAAAAAAATGGGATTGACTGTCTGTTTGACGGCAAGGCTTATGAAACCAAAGGGGATAAGAACAAACAAATATCATTAACGGACGCGGCAGTATCTGATGATTTTTTTACAGATACCTTAGATCTGGCTTTATTAAATAAAGAAATCGAAATCACGATCCATAGTGCCAAAGACTTGCCTCAAAAAATGCGTGAAGGCCTTAACATTTTCGCGCTCACCGAGGGTCTTGACGCAACCGATGCCTTTGTCGGAAAAATCCCTTTTAAAAATCTACCTCCGGGCGCAAGGATTGGAACAAGTAGCGTTATCCGTCAGGAGGAAATCAGAATTTTAAACCCTGATTTAGAAACGATTGATATTCGAGGCACCATTGAAGAACGTATTCAACTCCTTGAAGAGGGTAAGTATGATGGCATTATTGTGGCAACCGCTGCTTTAAAACGCTTAGGCCTTAAAAAATATATTCAGGATATCATGCCGTGGGAACCTTCCCCATTACAGGGACAACTCGCGATTGTCGGGCGTAAAGAAGACATAGCGTTACAAAAATTATTTAAATCCATAGACGTCCGGAAAGGTTATGGAAAAGTTATTCTCGTTGGTGCCGGTCCCGGAGATAAAGATTTAATGACACAAAAAGGAATTAAAGCCCTCGAGCAAACCGATTGTGTTTTTTATGATTATCTTCTTAATGAAGATATTCTTGAGTATGCCCCTCAAGCAGAAAAGATATATGTGGGAAAGCGTAAAGGAAACCACGCGTTACCTCAAAAAGACTTATCCAGACTTCTTAAAGAAAAAGCAATGTCCGGAAAAAATATTGTCCGTTTAAAAGGAGGCGATCCTTTTATTTTTGGACGTGGGGCAGATGAACAGGAATATCTCCGCGCGTATCATATTAATGTGGAAATTATTCCCGGAGTTACTTCCGCGACCGCTATTCCGGCGACTTTAGGTATTCCATTAACGGCACGAGGTACGGCCGCTTCGGTGGCTTTTGTTAGTGGACATAGAGAGAAGGGCTCGGATTCTCTTGAAATTGATATTCCGAATACCGATACAATCGTTTTTTTAATGGGCCTAACGAGGTTAGAAGTCATTATTAAAGCGCTTAAAAAATCCGGACGGTTTGAAGGCACCCCTGTTGCCGTTATTTCCAGAGGAACACGTCCTGATGAAAAAATTATTTATGGAACAATCCAAAATATTCAAAATAAAGTCGCGGAGCAAAAACCCGTTGCCCCGGCATTAATTATTGTGGGAGAGACAATCAAGTATGCTCATTCTTTATACGGGAACTAACCCTAAAAAATATCAACATCTCGGGACTGTTATCCATCTGCCGATGATTGAAATCTCAAAGGTCGATTTGTCTTCTGTACAAATAAAAAAGTGCATTGACAAACTTTCAGAATATTCTATGATTCTTCTAACAAGCCGCTTTGGAGTGCAGTATTTTTTTCAATTTTTTCAAGAGAAAAAATATTCACTGGAAGAATTGAAAAATAAAGATTTTATAACCATCGGAGAAACGACAACAGAGGCCTTAAAAAAATACAATATCTATCCCGTCTTGGAGGCGGACGTTGAAACAAGTCAGGGGCTCTTTACGGAAATACAAAATAAGCTTCACGTAAAAGAAAAAAATATTCTCTTTCCACGCTCAGCACTGTCCAATCCTTATTTAAAGGAACACTTAATAAAAGCCGGAGCCCATGTTGATGAGTTGGTGGTTTATCAGAATACAAAACCGGAGAAACGCCCTTTACCAAAAGAAAATATTGAAACTGTAATATTCACAAGCCCCTCAACGGTAAAAAATTTTTTAGCAGACTATGAAACTATTCCGCTTCAATGGAAAATTTTAAGCAAAGGTTCTGTGACAAGCAAAGCCCTGAAAGAGGCAGGATATATAGGTGAGATTTTATAATTATGAATAATTCTACGAGATCCAGACGATTACGCAAAACAGAAATCATCCGTAATTTAGTGCGTGAAACAATATTATCGGCTGATGATGTGATTCAACCTTTTTTTATTGTTGAAGGAAAAAATAAAAGAGAAACCATTGATTCAATGCCTGGAATTTTTCGCTATTCCTCAGACCAGCTCTTAAAGGCTATCGAAAAATATCAAAAAGTAGGCGGAAAGGCCGGATTACTTTTTGGGATTCCAAAGAAAAAAGATTTATTGGCAACAGAAGCTTACACGCAAAATGGGGTGGTGCAAAAGGCCATAAGAGCTATTAAAAAAGAATTTCCTGATTTCTGCGTTATTACCGATGTTTGCCTCTGTGCCTATACAACACATGGTCATTGTGGTGTCATCCAGAAAGATTATGTGGATAATGATAAAACGCTTCCATTATTAGCGAAAATGGCGGTTTCTCATACTGAGGCCGGAGCAGATATTGTGGCTCCCTCAGATATGATGGATTTTCGAGTGCGACAAATTCGGGAAAGTCTGGATAAAAATAATTTTTCAAACACCTCCATTATGTCTTACGCGGTAAAATATGCTTCTGCTTTTTATGGCCCTTTTCGTGATGCCGCTGATTCAGGATCCCAGTTTGGAGATCGAAAAACCTATCAAATGGATTGTGCCAATCAACGCGAAGCCATCAAAGAAGCCTGGCAGGATATTGAAGAAGGCTCCGACTTTATCATGGTTAAACCCGCATTAGCTTATCTAGATATTATTGCTATTCTAAAACAAGAAATAACAACCCCGATTGTCGCCTACAGCGTCAGTGGAGAATACTCCATGACCAAAGCGGCTGCCAAGAAGAAATGGATTAATGAAAAAGATATCGTTTTAGAAAGCCTCACATCCATGAAACGAGCGGGAGCCGATATTATCATTACTTACTATGCGGAACAAGCCTTGAAATGGATAAAATAATGAATACCACGCACTCTCAAAAATATTTTCAAGATGCTCAAGAGTTCCTTGTTGGTGGTGTCAATAGTCCTGTGCGTTCCTTTAATGGGGTCGGTGGGCACCCGTTAGTGATGAAATATGGAAGACAGGCTAAACTCTATGATTATGATAATAATGCCTACACTGATTATTGCTTGTCCTGGGGGGCATTAATTCTTGGACACGCTCACCGCAATGCGGTTTTAGCAGCCAAAAAAACCGCGGAGAAAGGGTTTAGCTTTGGCACAACCACTCGTGAAGAAATTGAATTGGCTAGATATGTTGTCCAATGCGTGCCTTCCATTGAAAAAATCCGTTTTGTGAATTCCGGAACAGAAGCCACCATGAGTGCGATTCGACTGGCCCGGGGATTTACAAAAAAAGACATGCTTGTTAAATTTGATGGATGCTATCACGGCCATTTTGATGATTTACTGACTAAAGCCGGATCCGGTGTTGCTCAACTCAATGAATCTTCAAGCTTGGGCATTCCTCAAAAACATATCGAAAACACATTAAGCCTTCCATACAACAATATTGATGTTCTGGAAAAGACCTTAACACAATATAAAGATAAAATCGCCTGCGTCATTATTGAACCGGTTGCCGGAAATATGGGAGTCATTCCAGCAACAAAAGAATTCTTGCAAACCCTTCGTGACCTGACAAAAAAATACAATATTGTTCTTATTTTTGATGAAATCATGTGTGGATTCCGTACAAACACCGGCTGTGTCCAATCAGACATTAACATTATTCCGGATATAACGTGTTTAGGAAAAATTATTGGAGGAGGGTTTCCGATTGGGGCTTATGGTGGAGACAAAAATATTATGGAATGTTTAGCACCCCTAGGGGGTGTTTATCAGGCCGGAACTTTTTCAGGAACGCCTGTGGTGATGAAAGCGGGGCTAGCCTCTTTAAAAGTATTAAGCCCTGATTTTTATAAAAAATTAAATCAAAAGTGTGAACGGTTTTCTACCGAAATAAATGCCTGGTTTGAAAAAAATAATATCGGCGCGCACATCTCCCACTATAAATCCATGCTGAGTATTCGTTTTCGTAAAAAAGATGTTCTTAATTATGCCGATGCTCAAGCCGCGGCCGGCGGCGAACGATACGCTCAATTGTTTCAACATTTACTCAAAAATGGCATTTACTGGCCCCCGGCAGATTTGGAATCTTTTTTTATTTCCGGAATGCATACTAAAAAAGATCTGAATGATTTGTTAACAACCCTGAAAATATTCTTTGAAAAAAATGCGTAATAATATCATTAAAAATTTTATTCTTTCTTTTGCTCTCATTATGCTAACCCTAACAACTCAAGGCTGTTTTCCTCTTTTGGTGGGTGCTGTGGCAGGTGCCGGCGGGGTTAGTTATGTTAAAGGTATTACAGAAAAAAATGTGGATTACTCTGTCAAAAAAGTTCATAAAGCTACTTTGTCCGCCTGCAAAAAATTAAAACTTTTTATTAAAAATGATGAGCTTAATCGCCACTCCGCTTTAATTAAAGCCGAATTTCAAAATGGAAAAAAAATAACCGTTGAAATTAAAGCGCTTACCGAACGTGTTTCAAAAATTACTGTAAAAACGGGGATTCTTGGAGATGAAGAAAAATCCAGAATGATTCTAAACACGATTGAGAAAAAACTCTAATAGAAATCATTTTTGCTCAAGTTAACCCTCGCTCTAGCAGTTAAATTCATACTGATTGTCGGATGTAGTTTTTCAATTTGCTATAAGTTTCTTTGGATATAAACCGTCAGTCCATTTGAATTGCACTACTAGTGGAACAACCATCTTAAATTGATGGACAATGAGTTCATAGCGTTGTTCAGTACAAGGCGCCCGCCGATGCAGGAATAGCTAGCTCTTTCAAGTCGGTGCAACGTAGCAATGAACAATGATATGGGCTCAGTATCCGTC
>CAZIRV010000132.1:0-5833 GCA_964541845.1 uncultured Planctomycetales bacterium | reverse complement strand
AATGGCCTGAAGATGAAGAAGCAAAAAGGGAAGTTATTTTTGCTTGAATCCTAAGCTCCTGTAACAGCCGTATTTCGTTTTTTATCTCCCCAACAGTATTAAATTCAAAATCATGCATTTTTCTTTCTTCTAGGAATATTTTCAGCCTTGTTATAGAGGTTAGCATTTGATTCGTTATATCTTCTTGTCGAGATATAATCAGAAGTTGTGGTTTGGAGGTTGAGTAAAAAATAAAAAAGAGTATCCTTTCAAAATAAGCAAACAAAAAACCGCGTGTTGACGCACGTAATACCAATTACGTTAAATAATGACCAAAACCTATTTTGCTTTTCTCGACGCTTTAACGAGAATAGCAGAGCTAAAAATAGAGCAATTATTTAACGTAATTGGTATAAAATGAAAGTTGTTGGAAAAAGGATCATTGATTCAAAAGGAATTTTTTGGCAGCAGCAAAAACGTTGCCAAGAGGCTGTATGAACATTTACGTTATCTGATATTCAAAAAACTGGAGCAATGGCCACGCCGGCAGATACGTTTGTTCCATAAATGCGTTAACTTTGGCTGGGATACTTCTTAACATAAAAAGATGTGATCAATTGTATCCCCCCTGGTTATTGGACTTCCAGAAAAAATATTCCATTCCCAAAGTCGACATAGCTTTTTTTACTCTCTATCTAAAGAAATTTTAAAGAAATTATTTTTCTAAAATATTGTAACTTATTGGGGTGCCGTTCTTAATTTTTGTATGAATTTAGAGAGGCTTGTTTTTCTTAAAGAATGTGGCATACTTATATTGATATCTGCAGTTATAAATACTTCCCCAATTAATAAGGGTGGCTTGAGAATTTATGAAATTTATACACGTTGTTCTGCAGAATAACATATGATTCTAGAGTTATCTTTATACCAAATCCATTAAATAATTGCTCTATTTTTAGCTCTACTATTCTCGTTAAAGCGTCGAGAAAAGCAAAATAGGTTTTGGTCATTATTTAACGTAATTGGTATTATTAATCCTTTAGCAATAAACCGGAGAATTTGACCTTGTATATTTATCTTAAACAAAAGAAGCAATATTCGTTATTTCGTTTTTTTTCACAATTGACTGTTTTTGTTTTGTCTTTTTCATTGGCATTAAGTCCTGCTGTAAGTTACGCACAGACCATTCCTCAAACAATCTTAAATTTACCCATTCCAGGAACCATGGTTCCTGTAACTGCAGGGTTTGCTCCATTGATTATAAAGGGGGTTAACATTTATCCTGATAATCCTTTAAAGCTTGATTTTATTATTGATCGAGGCGATACGGATTTGAATGAGGAAGAATTTAAAATTAACAGTGAAAAACTTATCAAATATTTTCTGGCTTCCTTGACGGTTCCAGAGGAGGAGATGTGGGTTAATCTTTCTCCTTATGAAAAGGATCGTATTATTCCAGGTGATTTTGGTAAAACGGAAATGGGCAGGGATTTATTAGCGCAGGATTATCTGCTTAAACAATTAACCTCTTCGCTTATGTATCCAGAAAATGAATTGGGAAAAGAATTTTGGGATCGGGTGTATAAAAAAGCACAAGAACAATTTAGCACAACCGAAATCCCGATGAATACATTTAATAAAATATGGATTGTACCGCAAGAAGCTTTTGTTTACGAACATACTAAAGGTGCTTTTGTGGTTAGCAGTCATCTGAAGGTTATGCTGGAAGAAGACTATATTGCCTTAGAAGCTAATAAAAATAGCAAAAAGCATGGGCTTGGGGATGTGACGAAAGATGAAATGGAAGTGATCAGTGGCATGAATTCACAAGTAGTTCGAGAGGTATTGATACCGGAAATTGAGAAAGAAGTTAATGAGGGCTCAACTTTTGCGAATTTGAGACAGATTTACAATTCTGTTATTTTAGCTTCCTGGTACAAACAGGCGCTTAAAGAAAGTTTGTTGGGACAGGTATATGTGAATAAAAAGAAGACAGTTGGCGTGGAAGTGAATGATAAAGAAATTAATGAGAAAATTTACAATCAGTATGTCGAAGCGTTTAAAAAGGGTGTCTACAACTATATCAAAGAAGACATCGATCCGGTGACAAATGAGATGATTCCAAGGAAATATTTTTCAGGGGGAATAAAGTTTGACCCTAGGGCAGAATTAAATATTGATGGTGAGGGCAGTTTTGGTCAAAAAGAAACGGTTTCAGTAGATAGTCCTTTAGCGCAACAAATCGTTCGTGATGGAGTTAAAGGTGATGTTGTCACTGTAAATGTTAGTGCAGTAAGTAATGCAGTAAATGACGATAACTATGCCACCGCCGCATCACCGGTATCAGATGGTGATATTTTTGTTGATGATAAGGCTTCTTTTGAAGACCGATTTACAGCTGCGGTAAATATAATAGGTGAAACAGTTTTAATGGGAGGAAGATCTTTAATTGTTTCAGCTTATCATGAAGAATTTAGGGATGAGGCAAAAACTTTTCTTTTAAAGGCACTTCGAGGGCAGTTGGATGAATATGAATTGTCATGGGAAGAAAAATTGGAGGTGGCAGAATACATAATTCAAGAATATATTTCTAGGGGATTTCTTGAGGTCGCTGCTTTTGAGCATCCAAATAGAAAGGAAGCGATGGAGTTTGTTGTTAACGCAGTACAGGAAGGAAAGATTGGAGAGCAGAGGTTATCTCTTAACGATCGATTCCAAATTGCTGAATATGTTTTTGATGTAAAAGTACCGATCGGAAATATTTTTGCGTCTGCATTTGATGAAGAAGATTTTGATAGAGTTAGAGATTTTATAATAAAGGCATTTAGGAATAAGCTAGAAAGAGAAGATGTATCATTAGAAAATAGAGTATTTTTTGCTCAATATATTTCTGGAGTCGCTGAAGGAAATTTGTCTGCTGTATTTTATAGATTTAAAGAACAGTTGGTAACTGAGGCAACACATTTCTTAAAAGATCAAGAAAACTCTTCCTCACCGTTGATTGCTATTATGCCAGTTAAAAAAGAATTAATTTCTTTAATTGGAGTCGAGAATGCTGATGCTCTGATTGCGAAGCTAGATACAATTGGTGAAACGGTTAATTTGCTCGATGCTGGAAAAGTTCGTGTGGCAATTCGTGTGTGGGATGAAATTTTTCTTGAGGATAAATTTCAAAGGATTACGAACCCAATTTTAGTGGTAATGGAGCGGGTTGGGTTGGTTGAGTTTGTTAATCAATATGATGGAGAAAGTCGTGAAGAACTAATTGATTTGATAGGGGATTATGCAGAGATGGCGGCTATTTTAAATACGTTTGAGTCGTCAAAAAAGGCTATAATAATTTTGACAGAAATGAAGAATAATATTTCAAATAGAAGTGCTTCGGACTTGCTTTTTCAAGAGAAAGAACGTCATGCAGTATATTTAGGGCAAGGTAATGGGGAGCGATCAGTGCGCTTGATGTCATTTGTTATGGGTGATGGGTTAGGTTTGGCGAAACAAATTATTTCGTATAAAAGAGGGGTGTATGTTGATATAGGGAACAAGGATAATGAACGCGTTTTGAGTGAACAAATTATAGAATGGATTACACGAAAGCAAGATATTTTTCGCCAAATTGAAGCGAGTTCTAGTTTAAAAGATATTCAAACAAAGCGTACTGTTGTTTCATCATCAATTATTGCGAGCGACGAGATAAAAGGGGGGATTGATCTTAATCCGACGATGTTGAATATGAATATTCAGCGTGACGGTAACGGTGTGGCCTTGCCGGCTTCACGGCAGTCGATTGAGAATATTAATGTGAGAGGATTTATTCCTGTTATCATTAATATAACCCCGATTGTGAATTTGCCATTGCTCATTGGACTTGTTGATACTGAAAAAGAATCGGATAGTGTTAGTTACAATTCAACGCTTTCTCCGGCAGATCAGAAGTTACGTTTTGGGCAAGAAAATTCATACTTGTAAAAATGTGATAAAGAACTTGAAGATAATCGGCAGAAAGGATATCAAGATCAGTTTGAAGAAGTAGAGCGATTTCGTATTTTAAAAATTATTGGAGAACAGCCGGATAAAAACATCCCTTAAGTTTTGATAAATTTAGGGGGTTATTTTTTTGGTTAAATAGAGATAGTAGTTACTGTCGAAGATAGGGGACATTCATCAAAATCATAACTTAATTGATAAATTTATATTTAGGCAAAAAGATTACAGAATTGGGAAAAATTCTCGGAATAAGCCAGACAGCGGCAAGTATGGCAAGAAAGAGGGGCAGGGAGATTGAGCTAAAGAATAGGGTTGTTGAGAAAATCATAAATTAAGTTATGATTTTGATGAACGTCCCCCATTTTCTTTTTTATTGATAAAACCGTCTTAATACGTTATATTTAAGATATTTAATTAGCCTAATTATGATTAAATAAGATATTTTATATAAAAATGTTATTAAAGCGTACAATTTATAACAATATTAAACAAAAGGTGCAAGCAGGCAAAGTGGTCGTTTTATATGGACCACGAAGAATCGGTAAAACCTATTTGCTTGAATCTTTAAAAAAAGAATATGAGGCCGAAGAAAAAATTTTATTTTTAAACGGAGAAAGTCGAATTGTTCAAGACGCCATTGCGTCTCAGGTTCCGGAGCAGTTAAAACAATATATAGGTGACTCAACATTGCTTATTATAGATGAAGCGCAGAAAATTCCTTATATTGGATTAAATTTGAAGATAATCGTTGATAGCATGCCAAGTTTAAAAGTTATTGTGAGTGGTTCTGCGTCTTTTGATTTGGCACAGAAAATAGGGGAACCTTTAACCGGAAGAAAAAAGACAATGGCGCTATTTCCTATATCTGCCAGGGAAATTATAGAACAAAAGGATGTAAATTATTATCAATCCATTAGGGATTGGCATCTTATATTTGGTGGTTATCCTGAATTGTTTTCTATTGCTACACAAAAAGACCAGCAGGATTATATGGATGAACTGGTCGATTCGTATTTATTTAGAGATATTTTGGAGCTAGAACGGGTCAAAAGTGCCAAAAAGTTAAGAGATTTGCTTGTTCTTTTAGCCTTTCAGATTGGCCATGAGGTGTCTTTAACTGAATTGGGCAACTCGCTTGATTTGCATAAAGATACAGTGTATAGATATCTTGATTTGCTTGAGAAGGCATTTGTTATTATTAATCTTCGTGGTTTTAGCCGTAATTTACGAAAAGAGGTTTCAAAAAGCTCAAGATACTATTTTTACGATAATGGAATACGGAATGCCTTAATTCGTAACTTTAACCCTCTTGAACTCCGAGACGATGTCGGAATGTTATGGGAAAATTACCTTATTTTAGAAAGAATGAAAAAGCAACATTATGCTGGAGTTCATACAAATAATTATTTTTGGCGCACATACGATCAAAAAGAAATTGATTTTGTTGAAGAAAGAGATGGCCGGCTTTATGGATATGAAATTAAATGGATCTCTAAAAAAGTCAAAAAACCAAAAGAGTGGGAATTAACATACTCAAATGCCTCTTATGAATTAATTAATAAAGAAAATTTCTTAGATTTTATATAAGGGTAGGGGACGTTCATCAAAATCATAACTTAATTGATAAATGTAAAAAAAAATATATGATGCCAAACTTATGCCACGACAAGCCAGAATAGATTATCCAGGAGGCTGTCCGAGAAGGAGATTTTTGTTCAGAACAAGGCGCGAGACGAAAGAAAACTGGAGGCGTACATGTGTCCGTTGAGGATTTTCTTGAGTCTTGTAACGCAGGTCTGAATAAAAATCTCCTTCTCGGAATAAGCCAGACAGCGGCAAGTATGGCAAGAAAGAGGGGCAGGGAGAT
>CAZIRV010000131.1:0-5922 GCA_964541845.1 uncultured Planctomycetales bacterium | reverse complement strand
GCAATTTGAGGGAGGTGGGTGATGAGAATCACCTGACGGTTTTTTGAGATTTCACGGAGTTTTTGCCCCGTGATCATTCCAAGTCGTCCGCCAATTTGGGCGTCAATCTCATCAAAGATAAGAACAGGAACAGGATCAACTTTAATGAGGGCTTTTTTGAGAGCCAACATAACGCGCGCGGCTTCACCGGATGAGACAATTTCTGCAAGAGGTTTGAGTTCTTCGCCAATATTAGGGCTGATGTAAAAAGTGATTGTGTCATGTCCATCTTCCATTAAATATCCTTGTTCTATGCGGATTTCAAATTTAATGCCGGAAATGCCTAATTCCGTAAGTTCTTTCTCGATGGTTATTTTGAGATGATCCGCTGCCCTTTGGCGTTGCTTTGTAATTTTTTGCGCGGATTTATTTAATTTTTTTTCTAAATCTGTAATTTGTCGGCGCAGTTCCCCGTCCTCTTGTTCAAAATTATTCAGGAGATCATATTTTTTCTTGGCGGATTCATAAAATCGCGCGGCATCTTTAAGTGTAGGCCCATATTTTCGTTTAATATCATCATAGAGATCGCATTGGGCATTAATGGTATTGGCTTCTTCAGGGTTAAAAGACAGCTTTTCAGAATAGTCATGCAATTCTGCTAAAAGTTGTTCGTGCGTTTCTTGTATTTGATTAAGCAATGCCATTAATGAAGAAGTTTGCTCATCAATTCGGTTAAGTTGTTTCATGGGCATAAATGCCTGCCGAATACATTCTCCAGGACCTGTGTTCTCCGCGCCTAAGAGATTAGCAAGTTTATAGGTTTGTTCACTCAGCTTTTCTGCATTATTAATTTTACTTTGTTCCTGAAGAAGATTTTCGTATTGTGTTTCATCAAGGGGAACTTGTTCTAATTCTTTAACCTGATGGGAGAGCAAATCCAGTTCGCGTTCTTTAGAGGAAGCGAGCGATTGGAGTTTTTCTGATTTCGCGCGGAGTTGTGTGTAGCATTGATAAATTTTTTGATATTCAGGAATCAAATCATTAAAGTCGACTAATCTATCCAGCATTCCTTTATGGGAGTCAGAACAGAGGAGCATTTGATGGTCATGGGGCCCATGGAAATCAATGAGATAGTTCCCGATCTTTTTGAGTTGGGTTACGGTGACACTTAAGCCGTTAATCCTGATTTTATTTTTATTCTGTCCATTATAGGTGCGTTGAATAATCAAAGAATCGTCTTCATCTGAGAGAAAGGCCTGGAAAGTGTCTAGTTTTTTCAATTCAGGCGTTGTGATTTCAAATACGGCCTCAATCAGGCAAGGGGTTTGTGTATCTCGAATTTGGGAAGAGGTAATCCGTTCTCCTAAAACCGCGCGAAGGGCACCAATAAGAATGGATTTCCCAGCACCTGTTTCACCGGTCAGAATGTTTAATTCTTCATGAAATTCGAGTGAAATTTGATCAATAAGACCGAAGTTTTGGATGGTTAATTGTTTAAGCATTGTAAGCTATAGTTTACTCGGATAAATTTTAAATTCAAATAAAAATTGGGCAGGCTCTAAATATGCCCGCAAAAATTATACTATTTTTGAAACGGGGAGGGCTACGAGGAATGTTGTTTCTTTGTTTTCAATGCTTCTGACGCTAATTTTACCGTTATGGCGTTGGACGATTTGTTTGCACATAGAAAGCCCAAGCCCCAAGCCGTATTTTTTGGTTGAAAAAAATGGTTCGAAAATTGTTTCAAGTAAGTTTTTTGGGATTCCCTGGCCTGTATTTGTTATAAAGATATTCAGACAGGGTTGTTCCTTTTGGAACAGACCATGTTTTTTTTTACAGAAGGAATAGGAAAGCGCGATTTTTCCTCCTGGAGGCGTTGTTTCTATCGCATTTTTAAACAAATTTGTAAAGAGTCTCTTTAAATGAAATTCATCGCCTTCAATAAAAATTTTCGAAGCATTATGCGGAGAAGGATTCATGATGAAATCGATATTCGCTTCTTTTATTAAAAATTTATTCATAAGAACAATTTTATTTAAAAAGGGGGAAATTTTTATTTTGGCCAGAAAGAATTCCGGGCTTTGAACAAAATTTCCAATATCCTGCATTTTCTCTTTTAGAGAGTCCAGTTCCGGGGGAATAACCGCAATAAACTCTTTCATAAACTTTTTGTCTTTATGGCGTTTAGGAAGGAGTTTGATATATGTCCGCATCATGTGCAGGGAGTTTTTAATTTCATGGGTAACCGCCGAGGTTTCTTCGCCGACTTTAGCAAAATTTTCCATATCTTTTATTGTATAGTATTTGTAAATAAGGCGGTTAAAATAAAAAGCAATTTCCCCAAGTTCGTCATTACGGAAAACAGGATATTTTTTTACTAAATCTCCGTTAAGAAGTTTTTTGGTTTCATTGATAAATTTATGCATGGGCCTGACGAGAAGACGCGCGGCAATATAGCTGATAATCAGAGATAATAGGGCAGCCGGGATACTGGAGAGGACGCTGTTAAGTCGTATTTTAGCAATAAAAGGGGAATAAATTTCTTCTTCTGATTTCATAATAATTAATCCCCAATTAAGTATTTGAACAGGTGAGTATGAAATCAGCCAGTTTTTTCCATCAGGACCTTTGGTTATACCGCTTCCGGTGTGCCCGGAAATAACATTTCGGGTGGGTTCCGGAAACAAAGGGTTCATATCTTTAAAAATGAGTTTTTTGTCCGGATGCGTGATAATGCGTCCTTTTTGGTCTACAAGGTAAGCCCTGCCTGTTTTTCCATAACGAAGATTATCAACATCTTCCCAGATGGATCTCAAATCAACTTCCGCTATAAGGGCCCCGATGAGTTCATTAGAAGATTTTATGGGAACAGATATGGTTAAAAAAGGAGTGTGGTCCTCTTGAATGGTCACATCCGATATATAATCTTTACCTGATTTTACCTCTATCCAGGAAAGGTCATCAGATCTATTTTTGAGAATGGCCCCTTCCTGAGAAGAAGATATTTCTTGCCCATGTGAATTGACCGAAACAATTTTTTTAAAAAAGAGAGAATCCGAAGTCATTTCTGTAATGGCGATTTTTTGTCTCCAGGGATCCGCCTCGATAGAGCCCAGGACTGCGGCCATTCCTGAGAGGCTTTTCTGACTGACACTAAAGCTTTTTTCGATTTCTCCGGTAAGCGCGGAGGCCATATCTTTGTTATATTGTAAAATGGGGTTTTTAATGATCGTTTGGACGGCATGCCATTGCGTATAGATGAGGAATGTCAGGGGGATGAGGGTGAGGAAAAGAAGGATGCAGAATAATTGCATCCACAGCAATCGCGGGGCAAAAACACGGTAAATCTTTAATTTAAATCTTGCCCACTTTTTAGAGAAATTATTCATTGGATGCGGATAAGATATCAGAAATTCAGGGTTTTGGATACTATAAAAATTCCGAGCGCGAAAGGAAATTTATTTTCTTTCGCGCGCGGAATAGTGCAACATGAGAATTGGCCGTTATGTTAGAGATAATGAACCATTAGTCTGTTGCTGAATCGAATGCTCCTTCTGTTCCTGGCGGCCAGCAGCAGCTCAAAATAGTTGCCGCTTTTAAATCATTGCTTCCGGTTTGAATGATTTCCATATGAACCCTCCTTTTTTGCTTCACTACGAGTGAAGCTTATTGGTAATACCAAATCCATTCTGCTTTTCTGGACACTTCAACGGGAAGAATATCCATAAAACAGGGTCTTTATTTACTGGAATGGGTATAAAAAGTTTACTTCTATAGTATAAGTACGGAAGGCTTTCAGGCAATAGGTTGAGGGATACAAAAGCTAACTCTTTTCATTTTTTTTAATTTTTTGGGATGTTACATTTTTTGTTAAGGAAGCGTCTGTTATAGCGCAGTGCAAAAGTTTTGCTACATTTAGATTCTTTTTCTCGACAAGCTCACCTCAGGTTCGGTGTTGCAGAACTTCTGCTCTCTGTGCTATATGTACCAGTCTTTGAGGGTATAGGTGGGCATGTACGCGTTAAAAACACCGCCTGTGTTTTGAAATTTCGCGGTTACGGCATGGAACGTGACCGGGGAAAAGAGAAAACAGGCCGGTTGATCCTCATAAATGACTTTATGGATTTGTTGGTAGAGGGCAATTCGTTTTTTTATATCCGTGGTAGTTCTGGCGCATTCAAAAAGGCTATCCACTTTTTCATTTTTATAGGGCCACAATCGCCCAAATTGTGTGGATGATGAATACCAACTGCGTGTTGTCGCGTAAGGGTTAAGCCCTAATCCTTGAAAAAAGCGTAACCAGGCTTGAGGTTTATATTTTTCTAAAAATTCCGGAGTCAGTTCTTTTTCATCGTTGTAAAGGATGATTTTGGTATCGATGCCAACTATGGCCAAATTCAGAAAGATCACCTTGGCCATGCGGGCATAGACGTCGCGCTGCGCATCCACCAAGAGTCGCAATTCCAGATTTTTTCCGCCCTTGCGGCGGATTTTATATTCTCCGCCGTTGGCGTCAAGGGCGGGGTCTTTCCATCCCCGGTGCATCAGCATCACGCGGGCTTTACGAAAGTCATATTCCAGGGGTTTGACACCGGGATTAAATGCCGGGGAATCAGGATTAAACGGGCCCGTGCTTTCTATCCCATTAATGGAGCTGACCCGCATGAGTCTTGCCCTATCAATGGCGTGCGCCACTGCCCTTCGGACTTCCACATCATGATACACAGGATCATGGGGGTTAAAGACCATGGCAAAATACATGGTTGAGTTAATGGCATAGGCCTTAAAGGCGGGGTCTTTTTTTAAAATCTTATAGTCTTCGTAATTGATAAATCTGGCAAGGTCTATCTCGCCACGCATCAGGGCAACCCACAGTTTTTCATTGTCCGGGTAGGTTTTGATAACAATGCGGTCCAGGTAGGGACGACCCTCAAAATATTTTGGATTGGCCGTTAACTCAATAGTGTCGGTTGCGCGATCCCAGTGATTAAAGCGGAACGAGCCCGTGCCGATGGGATGGTAATTAAAGGCATTGGTTTTTATGTCTTCGCCCTGATAAATATGTTTTGGAATAATTTCTCTTACTAATTTGGACAAAAGAGGAGGAAAAGTTTTTTTTAAAACGGCTTTTAATGAGTATTTGTCAATAATTTCCCAGCGTTCAATTAATTCAGTGGCGCTCCTCCATTGCGATTTATTTTTTGGATCACTAATCAGGTCATAGGTGAATTTAACATCCTCCGCGGTAAATTCTATGCCGTCATGAAATTTAACGCCTTTCTGTAAGTTAAAAATATATTCTAATCCATCCTCAGAAATTTCCCAGGATTTCGCCAGACCGGGGATGATATTGCCTTGACCATCAATTTTAACGAGAGAATCAAAGATGAGTTCCATTAACGAGGAGGAGACACTGTGTGTGGTCAGAATGGGGTTGATGAAGGACGGGGCATTGAAGGTTCCCCAGACTAAGGTGCCGCCGTAGGGGTGAGAACGCTGTGCTGGCCGGTTTTCAACAAGGGGATTTTGTGAAGAAGTTTTTTGAGGTTTTGTGGGTGCCGGAAGTTGACTGGAATGGGCAGGATGGGTTGTATGTGGGGGGTGAGAAAGTATTAAAAAAGAGAGGATCGTTAAGATTAATCCTATGCCAACGGCAGGAATAATAAAATTTCGTATTTTAATTTTGAACATAAGCCCCTGAATAAGATATTTTTATATCAAGAAATATCCATTAAGGCAATAGGTTTACACACAATTTAATTGATTTAATGTATTCTCAACAAAATCTCTGGCGTCATATTTTAAGATTCCCAAAGCACAGGTGCATTTCTCGATGTTTTTACGATAAATGCACCTATCAAAACAGGACAATTATACCAATTCCATTGAATAATACCAATTACGTTAAATAATTGCTCTATTTTTAGCTCTGCTATTCTCGTT
>CAZIRV010000130.1:0-6067 GCA_964541845.1 uncultured Planctomycetales bacterium | reverse complement strand
AGTTGTAATCATAACTTCAACATTTAACCCCACCTCTTTACTCCACTGAATTGCTTTAAAAATTTCCCGATAGCCATAAGTTTTCCCAATACGACGTAAAACTTGAGGAGAAACCGATTCTACACCAAAGTGAATTTCTCGACAACCAGAGCGAGCCATTAACAACAAAATCTTTTTATTAACAGAATCAACACAAGCAGAACAAGTCCAATTAAATTTCATTTCCATGTCACGTATTCCTTGACATATTCTAACTAAATATTTCTGATTAGCAGTAAAGTCATCATCATAAAATCGAATTTCCTTTACGCTATAAGTCTCAACAAGAACTTTAATCCCATGCAAAATATTATCAATACTATGATGACGAATACCTTTTCCCCACATAGCATTACGATCACAAAACACACAATGACGCAGACACCCTCGAGTAGTCACCATATATGCTGGCTTCGGACCATTCATTTGATTATCTTCTGGATGATGACTTATTCCTTGACTATATAAAAAAGGACTTACAAAAGAAAGGGCATTCAAGTCATGTAAAAAATTTTTTAAAGTATGTACTATCTCTCCCTGATGCATATAAGATAAATTTGGGATGTTTACCCAAAGAGAATTATTGTCTTCTCTAAGTAATGCCGGAATAACAAACTCTGGGTCACCATGAACTACAACATCAGCTAAACCTCTTGTTAAAATTTGTTCTGGAAAATCTGCAACAAATGGTCCAAAAACAATAATAAGCCTTGGTGGATTTTCCTTACGCCTAGCCTCTTGCATATGATGAAACGCTGTTACTTTATTAGCAAAAAATACTGGGTAACAGCAGACATCCGCTGAAACCTGTAAAAACTCTGTAGATGAATGCTTATTTGATATGAAATCAATAAAGCGAACTTTCTGCTCTTGTTGCGCAAGCTCTAAATAAACACCACCTGCAATATAAAATATAAAAAATGCCCCCCCACATACTTCTCGGGTAATATTCGTAAGAATAATATCAACCATTTAAACCCCCATCTGATAATACAAAGTCATCCACCAATTATTAGCAAAGGCTTTATAAGATAAACTATTAGCACTATAATCACGCTGGGGATTATAACGTTTAAAAAAATGAGATCGTAGCCGTGATAAAAGTTCTGATCCAAAAAATACCCTTGAAAGTGTTGCTAATTCAACCACTCTTTTAATCTCCCACTTTCCTGAAAACTTCCACATACCTTTGGAAAGCTCTATTAAACCAACCCCTTGAAGATACCTCAATTCTTCCCCAAACTGACTACTAAGCAATACTCCAAAACGCTTTAAAAAAAGCTGTTCATCAACTCCATTAAAAATTGAATACATTACATAACGTGCCATCACATAACCAAAATCCTGAGAGCAAGCGACAACCGTTGGATCATCAGCTATTGATTTTTTCGGAGTGACCTTATAAAAAACCGCTCCGGGAAATTGACCTATAGCATAAGGGCCAAAACCAGCCACCGCTGCTTCAAGTCGAGAATATGGTTTTTCTAAATAATCCTCACCGTCTTGAATTTTCATATATGCACCAAGTCCTCTCCGATGGAACCCAGATTCGATGAGAATCTCTTGCGCTGCTTTCACCATAGCATGACGCCTTTTTAAATATTCAACAATCGTTTCTCCTTGATCACACATATCCTTTAGAGATATACCAGTCAATGGATGAACATGGATAATATTTGCCCCTTCATTAATAACGACTTTAATATCTTCAACCAGCCCTTTTACAGTCTGTCCCGGCAGGCCCGCTATAAAATCAGCATTCACATAAGGAATGCCTGCTTTTCGAGCTGAGCTTAAACACCATAATGCTTTACGTCTCGTTTGATCACGGGAAACATGTTTTAAAATTTTTTCATCTAAAGACTGTATTCCAACACTCAAACGAGAAAGTCCTCGATTGGAAAGAAGCGTTAACTTTGATGCCGTCCAAGAAGAAGGGCTAACTTCAAAAAAAATTTTGCGCCTATTATAAGGAAAAGCCTTATCAGCCACATCGAGAATAGCCTTTAATTGTTGTTCGTTAAGGATCGATGGAGTTCCACCCCCCAAACAAATTGAATCGGCATCCATACCTTTATAAACCGATGAAAAAAATATCATTTGGCGTTTCAATGCTTTGATATACCTATCAATATCCGAACGTTGTCTTAACAAGTCGCGTGAACAATGACAAAACGTGCATAACTTTCCACAAAATGGTACATGAACATACAATTGTACATCATTGATTGACTGAACAAAGTCATCTTTTTGCCGCGCAGAATTCACCGCCTCCGCTACAAAACCCCATGATGATGGCTTAACAAAAGCCCCAATCAAAGCATCTTCAATACTAGGTTTATGGACTTCATTAAGAAAAAATAAAAAATTTCGTATATCAAACTCTTTTTGCTTCATAATCATTGTTCTTTTTTTTCCAAACTACATACTTCCCTGAATCTTTGAGGATACAGCAATATTTAATTATTCTTTCTTCTGACATCGCAAATGTATAAATTGGAAAATCGGAGCCATGATCCTCTAACCAATAATCTTCCTCAAACCCTTCTTTCACTGCCTGGTAATACAATGACCCTCCTGGCATAATATTTAAAGGACGTATAACCAAATTAATATTTGAATCCAATTGCTTAAGGTATGAATATGTTTCAGTAACTGATTGGACATTCTCACCTGGAAATCCTATAATTAGATTCGCTTCTGTTTCAAGACCACACTCCACAGTAAGATTAAGTTTTTCTACTGCAACTTCTGGCTTAAAGAAGCGTCCAATAGAAGGTAATATTCGTTTACATAAAGAATCTACTCCATAATAAATTTTTTTACAACCAGCCCGCTTCATTTCACAAAGCATCTCCCTATCTACTAAATCTACTCTGGTTCCACATGTCCACTCCAATTCAAAAGGTAATGACTGCAAAAGACTGCAAAATTCATAAACCCGCTTTTTATTTATTGTAAAATTTGTATCACAAAAAAAGACCTGACTCCTACCAAAGACCTCAAATAGCTCCTGAACATATCGTAAAACTTGTGCTGGCTCTCTTTCTACAGTTTTTCGACTTCCTGGATCAAAACGACTACAAAAAATACATGCATAAACACATCCCCTTGATGTTTCAATAGGCAGTGAAGAAAGGATCATATCCTCTCCTTTCCATGTCGGCAAACGATCAATAAAAAGATTTTTTATATCAGGAAATAGTTCTCGCGTTAAATCATTATCTAAAGGACGGTCACAGTTTCTA
Organism: uncultured Planctomycetales bacterium; assembly: GCA_964541845.1. Classification (GTDB taxonomy): domain Bacteria; phylum Omnitrophota; class Gorgyraeia; order Zapsychrales; family Zapsychraceae; genus CAZIRV01. The sequence continues at coordinate 2,780 of CAZIRV010000130.1, read as the reverse complement.
TGAAACTTATTTTTTGTATCCCGCCAAGTCAATCCTTCAATTGTCTCAAAGTTCCCTTTATTAAGGATAGACCTAATTACATCCAGAAAAGCCCCTTCTGCATAACCACGGACAATCATGTCGACGCAAGGGTAATTTTTAATAATCTGCTGATCTAAAAATGTGGCATGGGGACCACCTAATAAAACCTTAATATCCTTGCTTATCCGCTTAACAATTTCTGACATTTCAAAACAGGCAAAACGAGTATTAGTATAACAAGTTATCCCGACAACATCCGGAGCATATTCACGGATAACCGATTCCAACCTAGCTGGAGTATAATCCGGATGGAAATAAATACGAGCATCCGCAATCTCTTCCATACTTATAGCATTAGCAATTGAAAAAGCTCCTAAAGGAAACCACTCCTCTCGACCAGAAAGCCCAAATAGTTCTTCTCCTCCTAAATGTGGGTAAGGAGGCGATAATAATAGCACTCGCAAACTTTTTTTTCCCTTTGTCATAATGACATCTCCCTTATAAAAATCTTATGCTATTTTAATCACCTTCTGTTTATTAGAAACATCAATATCAAGATATTCTGCGTGACCCGACACAAAATGGATAACACCAAAATCATTGCTAAAAGTAGGATACATCTTTAAATTTTTTTTTTCTTCATAGATTTTGTACCGCAAAAAATCATCTTCTACTACATAAGCTTTCCCACTCAAAGTAAGCACCTGATGACAATCTTCACTTGAAAAAATAACCTGAGCTCTTTGATTCTTACGAACCTCTTGCATTTTATTAGTATTCGACGGTGAAATCAAATAAATCTCACCTATATCTCTAACTATAAATGCCCCAATATATCTTGATCGAGGGGCACCCTTAAGGCTTATTGTAGAGAATAAAACTGGTCGATCTTTTTTTGAAAGCACCTTTGCAATTTTTGAAATTATTACACGGTTTTTATTCATAACAATTACTCTTCTAAAATAAAGAAATAACTATAGTATCAAGTGAAAAATCCTCCGTTAAAAAAATTTTACCACTCTTGAGAATTATTAGAAAATAGAGGTTCTGGAGAGACTACATTTGGATCATAACAAAATCTACGCATACCCTTATTAACTATATCAAAACATTCACCAACTCCCTTTGTTACACCTAGCCATATTAAAAAATCTTTCTCCTCTTGGGCTCGCGTTCTCTCCCGAGCAAGAATACGACAACCTGGCACCTCCCTATACCACTTCCAACTCCATTGAGTACCAACGTAACTTTTTATATAATTTTCACATGACCTTTGGACATTCACAAATCATTTTCTGCTCCAAATAATATATTTATATCTTATAATCGTATTGGACTGCTTCCATGATTTTATGATCAATAATCTCGATACGCTCGCATAGATCAACATAGTGTTTAACTCTTTGTGCATATTTGCGCCCCGGCGGTGTTTTCGTTGCATAAACAGCATTAAAATTGCTGATACTGCGGTAACTACAATTGGAATTTTTGGCCAGATGGTTTTCCAGCGCCCGGAAATATAGTTTCGCTTGGGGAAGAAACTCACCCGATGAGTTTTTTCCAAAATCCATCAAATAAAGATGCTCGCGGACTTCCTTGGGAAAAGACAGCATCAGCCAATTTGCTAAAATTTTCCCGCTAGGGACGGACAACAAATCCCAAGAGCCTCTGGAGGGTTCGCTATACCCACGACCAATCAAGCCCCTAGGCCCTTCTTTTAATTCCCAGACACAAGCCTGACGATATTGGTCTAAAAAAATCGCTGAAGACTCTACACTCCAGTCCTCAAGAAATGCCGGATGCACTTCCACTGATCTTAATCCCATCCCTGCCAAATATTTTAAATTATCAAGCAATTTTAAAACACCCGATGGATGCACCACCATGGTCGCGGTGAACGACGGGAACCCGGTCTGAACCACTAAATTCACTCCACAGGTGATATCCTTATAATCGAAATCACCAATGCCCGGCCTATTGCGTTGGGTCGTTGCTTCGTCTCCATCGATCCCGAATTCCAGATTGACCTCATGATGCAGTAAAAATTCCATGAGGGGTTCATCCAGCAAAGTAGCATTGGTTTGAACTGAAATATATCGACTTAATCTCTCCTGACGCACAATGGTTATCATCTCTTTAAGCCTTTCAGCATCCATCAAAGGCTCGCCCCCGGAAAAAACAAATTCCGCCGGGACAATAGGGCGGATAAAATTTAAAATATTCTGAAATATTTTTAACGTCATAACTTGTTTCTGTGTTCGGTATTTATAAAAACAATACCCGCACCCCAAATTACAGCGATCCGTAAAAAACATCCATACATGATTAATATTTTTTATCATTGCCCTATTTTTTACCTAAAGCAAAATGTGCGTGTCTAAAAACGCGGTTGGCTCTTTTTATTCGGAAATCATTACATGCTGCATTCTTAAATGAACCCTTAGAATCTGCCTCTAAATTAAAAATAATATTATAACATAATCACACTTGAAACACTGCTTAATTCTCACTCTCTAGATGATTGGAATGACAAATCATATAAAAATCTATAATTAATTTTGAATTCATATTTATCAAAATGAAAATATTGCCTCTATTTAACTTAAAAACTTATTTTTAGAGGTTGCCTTAAGTTGGTTGACGCACGGCATAGGACATTTTGGGATAGAAAGACTAATTAGCGACGAGTATGGAGATAAAAAGAAATCAGAGAGATTGGGGCGCATCGAAAGATCATGGTAGGGGCGATGATGATGGCA
>CAZIRV010000129.1:0-6185 GCA_964541845.1 uncultured Planctomycetales bacterium | reverse complement strand
TATTTAATGGATTTGGTATTACAAATTGACAACATTAATATGTGATGCTATCCCTGTACTGTGATAGTACAGGATAATAGAATAATTGGAAATAGTTATGGGATTAAATTAATTTTCTCAATTGGCGAAAATGGGGAAAATTATTGTATACGGCAAGGATAAGGCAAATTTGTGAGGAATTACGAATAGCAATACACTCCATACCACAAGGTACGCAAGACTATTAAAATAAAAATCTTGATGTTTTTACCCGGGGAAGATTCAAAAAAAGGGAGACAGGGATATTCTTTTTAGGTATGGGCCTTTTTTTTGTTTTTTTCCTGGAAGGTTGAATTTGTGTGGGCTTGTGTTAGAATGTCTGTTTATTAGGAGGGGCTATGCGGCTTGATGGCGAAGAGGAAAAAGCGTTAAGAAAAGCTTTGGATGGGGTTGAAGGTGAGATATTTTTGTTTGGTTCAAGAGTAGACGACACAAAAAAAGGGGGCGATATTGATGTCCTCATATTTTCTGAAGAAAGTGCGTATCAACTTTCCCAGGATATAGCTACGCGGTTTTTTATGGAATGTGAAGAGAAGGTTGATGTGGTTGTAATGAATCCAAAGAAATTAACCGAGGAACAGAAGGCATTTTTGAATGTGATTCAAAAGGAAAAATTTGTATGAGTGACGATCAGAAAATTATTACAACAAAGGTTTGGAAACAGACGGTTGAAGTCATTCATTTAGTGGACGCTTCTTTAAAAAATATTCCTTTTTTTGATTCAAATAAAGAGTATACACCAAAAGAACTGGAACCTTATGATGCCTTGAGTGATCGATTTATTCGGGCTGTTGAGATCAGCCTCAAGTTTTTTCGTAGTTATGAAAAATTGATGTTTGGAGAGAATTCTGATACATTACGTGATATTTTAAATCGTATGGCAAAATTAGAATTGATTTCATCGACAGAATTGTGGTTGAGAATGCGGGATGTGCGCAACAGGATTGTGCTTGATTATTTACCCGAAGATATCGCGGATATTTATGGTGCTGTGATGGGTGATTTTGGAAATGAGTTGTTGGCACTAAAAAATAAAAAATTTGAATTGTAATATGTTAGATGATATAAAAAAACAAATTTGCGATATTGAGGTGAAGCTTGAGCACCTGAGGGGGTTTCTTTGACCTCCAACAGAAGCAGGAAACGATAGATTCTATTCAGGAGCAGATGAATGCTCCGGATTTTTGGGACGATCAGGATAAGTCTAATAAGTTAATGCGGGAGTTGAAATATTTGAAGGGGTGTGTGGAACCGTTTGTTGAAGGGATAAAAAAGCTTGATGAGATGAGAGAGCTGGCGGAAATTTCCGAGGATGATGAAGAGTTATTAGTGCAGATTAAAGAAGAATTAACAGTCCTTGAAGTAGAGACAAGTAAAACAGAAATTCAGAGTATTCTTGGGGGGCCGTTTGATCGTAATAATGCGATTTTAAGTATTAACGCTGGTGCTGGGGGAACAGAATCTTGTGATTGGGCAAGCATGCTTTTGAGGATGTATACGCGTTGGGGAGATAATCATGGACATAGGGTTGAGGTTTTAGATATTCTTTCTGGAGAAGAAGCAGGGGTTAAAAGTGTGACATTGAGTTTTGAAGGGGATATGGTTTATGGGCATTTAAAGGGGGAAAAGGGCGTTCATCGCCTAGTGAGGATTTCTCCTTTTGATTCCAATAAGCGGCGCCATACATCTTTTGCCAGTGTGGATGTCATTCCTGAAATTGAGGATGACGTGGAGGTGGAGATTAATCCGGATGACTTACGGATTGATATTTTTCGTTCTTCCGGTCCCGGAGGGCAAAGTGTGAATACGACGGATTCAGCCGTGCGTATTACGCATAATCCGACGGGGCTTGTAGTACAGTGTCAGAATGAGCGGTCACAATTGTCCAATAAACAAACAGCTATGAAGATTTTGCGTGCACGGCTTTATGAGAAGAAACAGAAGGAGCAGGAAGCAGAGATGGCCAAGGAATATGGACAGAAGCAAAAAATTGAGTGGGGAAGTCAAATTCGTTCTTATGTTATGCATCCCTATTTAATGGTGAAAGACCACCGGACTGGGGTTGAAACAGGCAATGTTTCTAAGGTTATGGATGGAGAGATTGAAGAATTTATTGAAGGATTTTTGCGGTGGAGACCATAATATAGCGCTAGCTAGATGTATAGGAATTTCAAAGGTCTTTTAGTAATGTTATTTTTTTCCTCTCCCTCCGGGAGAGGGGAAAACGATGGTTTAGTTTACAGGTCGCTGAACAATAGTGAGGTTTAATTTAATATCGCAAAAAGTTTGCATTGGGCTATAGATATCAATAATTCTGTAGGGAGCGGGTCCGCCCGATCCTCTAATTTATACCCATTACGTTAAATAATTGCTCTATTTTTAGCTCTGCTATTCTCGTTAAAGCGTCGAGAAAAGTAAAATAGATTTTGGTCATTATTTAACGTAATGGGTATTAGATAAAAAGGATGAATCATGTTAGATTTTTTATTTCAAAAAAGCGCGATTAAAGGCGCGCAGAAATTTATTGATAAATTAGAACCCAAGGTGAATGTGCATTTACCGGAAGATTTGCCTTTACCTTCTGTTAAGGTTTTAAAGCAATTGAGTGAGAGGGTGTCTAAGATTAATGGCTTTGAAAAGCAAATAGAGAGTTTGAGCAACGAACAACTGAGGACCAAAACAGAAGAGTTTAAATCGAAATATCCTGCCGCGGTGAAAAAAGAGCGCGAAGAACTGGACCGATTAAAAGATTCGCAAGATAAAGCGCAAACACCAGAGGAAAAAGATGAGGCGGTTATTAAACTTGAAAAGGCCGAGGCTGATTTTCGTAAAGCGAAGCAGGGTTTTTTAAGTGATATTTTGCCCGAGGCTTTTGCCGTTGTCAGAGAGGTAGGAAAGCGTGTTCTTTCCATGCGCCATTATGATGTGCAGATGATTGGAGGAATGGTGCTTAATGGAGGAAACATCGCAGAGATGACGACGGGTGAAGGAAAAACGTTAGTAGCCACATTGCCGGCATATTTAAACACATTGACGGGAGAGGGGGTACATGTGGTAACGGTGAATGATTATTTGGCTAAACGTGACTGTGAGTGGATGGGGCCTTTGTTTGAATTTTTAGGGCTTACGGTCGGAGTAATTTTGCATGATATGGTTCCTTCTGAACGTCAAGGGGCATACGCGCGTGATATTACTTATGGAACAAATAATGAATTTGGGTTTGATTATTTGCGGGATAATATGGTGAATTTTAAAGAGGATATGGTACAACGGCCACACCACTTCGCGGTGGTTGACGAGGTAGATAGTATTTTAGTTGATGAAGCCCGAACTCCCCTGATCATTTCAGGGCCGGCTGAGGAATCAACAGATAAATATTATAAAGCCAATGAACATGCGAAAAAATTAAAGGGACGTCGGGTGACAGAAAAAGATGAGGTTGACGCGAAGCACGCGGAGGTAAATTTATCAGAGGGTTATGATTATCTTGCCGATGAAAAAGCGAAATCAGTAGCGTTAACAGAATCCGGAGAAGAGAAAGCATCGAAGTTATTTGGCATTGATAATTTACATGAGATGGAGACGATTGAATATCGTCATCATATTTTACAGGCTTTAAAGGCACATGAATTTTTTGTTTCCGATGTGGATTACGTTATTCGTGACGGGCAGGTGATTATTGTGGATGAATTTACCGGTCGTATGATGCCGGGACGGCGATGGTCGGATGGGCTTCATCAAGCAGTCGAAGCTAAAGAGGGAATTAAGATTGAGCGGGAAAATCAGACATTAGCGACGATTACATTTCAGAATTATTTTCGACTTTATGAAAAACTTTCCGGAATGACAGGAACGGCTAACACGGAGGCAACAGAGTTTAAGCAAATTTATGATTTGGATTGTGTGGTGATGCCGACAAATAAAAAGTTGCGGCGTCTTAATCATCCTGACGCGATTTATAAGACAGTCAAAGAAAAATATGAGGCTGTTGTTGTTGAGATTGAGAAGGCGCATGCTCAAGGACAGCCTGTTTTGGTAGGAACGATTTCTATTGAGAAATCAGAGCTGCTTGCACGGATGCTTGTAAAGAAAGGGGTTTCTCACAAAGTATTAAACGCAAAATTTCATGAGAATGAAGCGCATATTATCGCGCAGGCAGGGCGTTATAAGGCGGTGACCATCGCGACAAATATGGCGGGACGGGGGACAGACATTGTTCTCGGGGGTAACGCGGAATTCTTAGCGGAAAATTTAGCCGTTCAAAAATCGAAAAGCAGTGCGAATGAAGAGGAAAAAAAAGAAACAACCAAAAAATTTATTGAGCAGTTTCGTCAACAAGTCGTTGAAGAACATAAAAAAGTTGTGGAGGTTGGGGGTTTGTATGTGTTGGGAACAGAACGGCATGAATCTCGCAGGATTGATAATCAGTTACGTGGACGGCAAGGGCGCCAGGGAGATCCCGGGGCATCCCGATTTTTTGTTTCTTTAGAGGATGATTTAATGCGGCTTTTTGCCTCAGATAAAATTATTGGATTGATGGATAAATTAGGGATGGAGGAAGGGCAATCTCTTGAGCATCCCTGGCTTTCAAAGTCTATTGAAACCGCTCAGCGTCGAGTAGAAGGTCATAATTTTGAAATTCGTAAACATTTATTGGAGTATGATGATGTCATGAATCGTCAGCGTGAGGTAATTTACGATTTACGTCGGACGGTGTTAGAGCAGGATGATATTAAAGATATGATTGTCGAAGCGTTAGGGGATGTGATTGCTGAGGAGGTGGCACAACATTTGTATGCGCGGGCGGAAGAGGGGGATCTTGATATTGAAGGATTAGCCTTGTATTTGAAAACGCATTTTAATTATGACTTCCAAGAGTCTAAGGAAAAGTTGCAGGAGATGACGCAGGATGAGGTTACAGATTTGCTTATAAAGAGTGTGGCCGCGCTTTATGATGAAAGAGAACAGCATATCGAGGCGGAGCACTTACGGCATTTAGAACGGATGGTGATGCTCAATACGATTGATTCAAAATGGAAAGACCATCTGTACGCGATGGATCAGTTAAAAGAAGGGATTGGATTGCGTTCTTTCGCGCAGAGGGATCCTTTGATGGAATATAAGAAAGAGGGTTTTCAGATGTTTCAGGAGATGTATGTCTCAATTAATAGAGAAGTTATCGAGTTGATATTTAAAATTCAGCCAGCAAGCCCATCGCATCAGTTTAAAGGAGTGTTTAGTTCTTTACCTCAAAATCTTATTCATAATGAGGCTTCCGGAATAGGCGATGTCGCGGAACGACAGCCTCAACTTCAAAAACCTTCTCTTTCTTCTCAAGAAGAAGCCTCCAAACCCGTTCCTATCCATAAATCCGGACCTAAAGTAGGTCGCAACGAACCCTGCCCTTGTGGAAGCGGAAAAAAATATAAAAAATGTTGTGGAGCTTAGATTTAAAAAAGTTTTTTTGGGGTTTAGTTTTTCTTCTTTCCTCTTCTGGCTTACTTATTTTTTCATTCCCAAAATTTGATTTTTGGGGGTTGGCCTGGGCAGGGTTGATGCCTTTATTTTTTGTTTTAGATGGTAAGACACGTAAACAGGCATTTTGGATCTCCTACATTTGTGGATTATTCTTTTTTGCCGGAACATTGTATTGGATTGGTTATGTAACGGTTTTCGGAGCTACTTTATTAATTTTATATTTAGCCCTTTATTTTGGATTGTTTGGAGTTGGGTATAGTTTTTTTTCGTGGTATAACTCATCGATAAAGTTATTTCTCTTACCTAGCCTTTGGGTTGTGTTGGAATTTATAAGAGATCACGCATTAAGTGGTTTTGGTTGGGCGAGTTTAGGGCAGTCGCAGTATAAAAATTTATGGGTTATTCAAATTGCCGATATAACCGGAATGTTTGGGGTGTCTTTTTTAGTGGTGATGGTTAATGTGTTTTTTAAAGAACTTTTTACTAAGGATTCAAGCAAGAATAACTTCCCTTTTTGCTTCTTCATCTTCAGGCCATTTTTGACCGATTTTCAATCGCAATTTCCTCAACGTAGCTCGCTACGCCTCGAAAATCACTCAATCAAATCGGCCAAATCTGACCTAAATCTGAAAGCTAAAAAGGGAAGTTATTTTTGCTTGAATCCTAAG
>CAZIRV010000128.1:0-6240 GCA_964541845.1 uncultured Planctomycetales bacterium | reverse complement strand
GTATTTTTGTATATGAAAGGTAAGGAAGATTTTCCACAATGTGGGTTTTCAGCACGAGCTGTCGCTATTCTTAAAGAACATAATGTGCCTTTTAAGACATTTAATGTTTTAGAGGATGACGTTATTCGTGAGGCAATTAAAGAATACTCTGACTGGCCAACGATTCCTCAACTGTATGTTAATGGTGAATTTGTTGGAGGATGTGATGTTATTACCGAACTTCATAATAGCGGTGAATTTGAAAAATTAGTTGCTGTTGCATAATTTTTTGTAAGGATAAATTCCGGAGGAATGACCATCGTTCCAGGTAATTGCAATCGCATAATGACCTAATGGCGTAATTTCCTTCGGAGCAATATTCTCTTTTATTGTATCTTTTTTCAATATTTTCTTCCCGGTAAACTCATCAACACAAACCGCGCAACAACAACTTAAGCGGAGGTCTCTATTTCCTACACATACTGTTGATCCATCCGGCCAGGTTAACGTTACTTTTCTTGCATCAAATTGAACTTGTGGAGTTTGACTTTTTCGATCTTGGCTGGATTTATAGGCTTCTATCAGATTATCGACGGTTTGCTGAATTAACTTTTCACTGATAGCCTCTTCCCATTTTTTACTAAATTGAGAAAGCATGGGCCATTGGGCCAGCGATTCAATCCCGAATTTATCTGTTAAGGTTCCCTTGATTTCTCCAAAAGGATAATGTTTTTCATTACAATTATTACATTCAAAAAAAGTCATATTTTCAATAATCCCTAAAATGGGAACCTGAACTTTTTCAAACATAAGAACGCCGCGAGCCGTGTCAACTAAAGACAGCGTATGGGGCGTGGTTACAATCACAGCCCCTGTCAGTTTGAGGATTTGCGTGATCGTTAATTGAACATCTCCCGTTCCCGGGGGCATATCAATTAAAAGATAATCAAGCTCTCCCCATGCGGTATTATGGAGGATTTGCTGAATATATTGGGAAACCATGGGGCCTCGCATGACAGCTGGAGCATCTCCTAAAAGAAATCCAAAAGACATAAGTTTTAAATTATTTTTTTCAACAGGAATTAATTGTTTCTGTTCATTTGTATAGACAGATGTGTTTTGTAAACGGAATAATGTTGGTAAGGATGGGCCAAAAATATCCGCGTCAACTAATCCAATCTTTAATCCTCTTTGGGCTAATTTCATAGCTAGTAAAGCCGCTGCAGTAGACTTGCCTACTCCCCCTTTACAGGAAGAAATAGCGATAATGGATTTAACATTGTCTATAGGCATAAATATCCTTTCTAGATACTCATTTCATCTATTTGTTTGTCATTTAAAATTTTTGCACTTATATATTGAATGTTATTTCTGTCTTTAACACTCCAATATTTCATTTGTTGAGGAATTTTTTCTTTGTATTTAGAAAAACGTTGAATTAAACCGGCTGCGAGTGAAAATATTTCTGTATCAGGGCTATATCCTTTAAGAATAAGTGTGGGGCCCATTTCATTAGTTAATTGCATAATATGGTCATCAGGATGCGCGTAACGTATTAGGGAAGTATTTTCTTCTTTTTTTCGTCCAAGAATTATTTTAAAATTTTTATTAACACGGAAATGACGCCCCCATTGGAGGGCCACGGTTTCACGAAAATTACGATAACCATATTTCAATGTATCTTTCATGCGTTGAGCAAAATTTTGATCCGTTAAAAGGCATCCTCCGGCAGGTTGTGTGTATTGAGAAACGCCTAATTCTTTAGCTAACTGAATTTGCGCCTTACGGCTCCGCCCGTTCATTTTCAACAATTTATTTCGATCAACAATCCCTTCTTTTTCCGGAATTGTTTCTTCTAAAAGTTGTGCGGATAAAGGACGCAAAATACGTCCCTCCAAGCCTATTCCTTTTTCAATCCATTTCATGCTATGCCGTTTTTGAGACATAGGACGTTGGCCGAGCACCTCTCCCGTAAAAATAAATGCGCCGTTAATATGTTTCATGTATTGTGCCGCGCGGGAAAACATATGAATACGGCAATCAACACAAGGATTCAACGCGGAGCCATGACCATGTTTTGGATTACGTACAATTTCAAGGTAACGCTCATCCAATTGCATAACAATAAACTTAATGCCAATATGTTCTGCGGCTTCGATAGTTTTAGTTTTATTACAGCAGCCCCACGGCATTGAAAAATATACGCCATATACATCAAAGTCTAAATCTTTGATAATTTTTGCAGCTAAGGTACTATCTAATCCACCGGAAATAAGCCCCACAGCTTTTATTTGTTCATGAGTAGAGTCCATAGGTGTATGAGTCTATCAAATTTTATTTAAACTGCAATATCTTTTCAGAATACAATTTACAAAGAAATAATTTATAGTATTATTAATAATAATGAATAAAATGCACACATTTCACATTCCTGTCATGGGAACAGGATTCTCGATTGATACACCTATTAAAGTTGCACCTTATGGGATTACTTCTGTTATTTCTTTAGTGGATGACATGCTCATTGAGGCCATGCGGAAATATTATTGTGGTCTTTTTGAAAAGGAATATAAAGAAATTACGAAATATGATGAGGATTTTCGAGCTCAGCGAATTACAGCATATTTAAATTTGGTTGATGAAATTGTCAAAAAAAAATTTGAAGAACTTCGAGCTTCCAGTTTTGATTTAAAAAATGAAGTGACCAAATATTTTGAACTCCTCCCTGAAAGCTCTTCTCTCAAAATTCTTTACAATAAAATGTTGAAAATAACCGATCCTGTTTTAAAAAAAGAGGCTCAGGATAAATTACGCGTTCAAATGAAACCGGGAGACATTGAAGTGAATATCATGACAAAATTGGATCGAAAAAATTTTGCGCCGGACCGTTCTGAACTTCCTGGTGAATTTTCTGATGCCCTTGCCTCATTGCGTGGTTTTGCTCAAAGTACCCTCAACTCTGCTATTGTGTTCTCCGCGGGGATTAACCGTCGGTTATTTAGTTATGTTGAAAAATTTGAAGATTTTTATGCTAACGCGGTTGGTGATATTAAGAAACGTATTGTTATTAAAGTAAGCGACTATCGTTCTTCCTTGACACAGGGAAAATTTCTGGCTAAAAAAGGATTATGGGTTTCAGAATATAGAATTGAATCCGGTCTCAATTGTGGGGGGCACGCCTTTGCTTCTGATGGATTTTTACTAGGTCCTATTTTAGAAGAGTTTAAAAATAAAAGACAGGAATTGATTGATTCCATTCAAAGTGTTTTTCAAAAGGCATTACAGCCTGATAATCGGCAAACTCCTGAAAGACAACTATCGATTCGTATTACAGCTCAGGGAGGTATTGGGACGGACACAGAAGATAATTTTTTGTTATCACATTATCAACTCGATGGTACGGGATGGGCAACGCCATTTCTTCTTGTACCGGAAGTTACTAATGTGGATAAAGAAACCTTAGAGAAACTATCGGTCGCGGGAGAAGATGATCTTTATTTAAGTGCTGTTTCTCCTCTAGGCGTTCCATTTAATAATTTACGGTTTTCACTGAGTGATGAAAAAACGCTTAATCGCGTTCATAAAGGACGGCCCGGGAGCGCTTGTCCAAAAGGTCATTTGGTTTCTACAACAGAATTTACTGAAAAACCGATTTGCACGGCATCACGACAGTATCAAAAATTAAAGATTAATCAACTTGATGAAAAGGGCCTTGATGAAAAATCTTATGAGGTGGAGTTTAAACAGATTATAGAAAAATCTTGCATTTGCCATGATCTGGCTGCCTCTCCTCTAATTGAGCATAAACTTAGCAAAAACAACACTAAATTATTTACAGCGGTCTGCCCAGGCCCCAATCTTGCCTATTTTTCCAAGATTACTTCTTTAAAAGAAATGGTGGATCATATTTATGGGCGCAGCAACTTACTTAATACTGCCCCTCGACCGCATATGTTTATTAAAGAATTAAAAATGTATGTTGAATACTTAACGCAGAAGGTTAAAAAAGAAGCGCTTGAGCCCACCGAAAAACAAATCAAATATTTCCATGAGTTTATCAAAAATTTATTTGAAGCAATGGACTATTATAAAAATTTGTTCACTGATAATATGAAAAGTGAAACCAAAGAATACCGCGCAAAGGCTTTAGATGAATTACAAAAGTTTAGAAAAAAATTAGAAGACTTTGCTTCCAGCCATAAAAATGTTTTTGAAAATTTTATTAAGGCTCTTGGTTCGCTTAAGGGTTAACTAAGGGTCTGTAAATAAATAACTGGTACATTTAGGCCCTCAGATTTAGGTCAGATTTGATTGAGTGATTTCCGAGGTGTAGCGAGCTCCATTGAGGAAATTGCGATTGAAAATCGGTCAAAGATGGCCTGAAGATGAGAGGAATAAATGTGTCGGTTATTTATTTACAGACCCTAACATAGAATATTCTTTAGCCTTCTCTTCCATCCCCGCCTTTAAAGCCTCTTCTTCTTTGATCCCTTTTTTTTTTGCGTAATCACGGACATCTTGTGTGATTTTCATAGAACAAAAATTTGGGCCGCACATAGAACAGAAATGGGCTGTTTTGGCACCTTCTGCCGGCAAGGTTTGATCATGGAACTCTTCAGCTGTTTCAGGATCGAGACTTAATCGAAACTGGTCTTGCCAGCGGAATTCAAAACGTGCCTTTGAAATAGCATTATCACGTATTTGGGCATGCGGATGACCTTTAGCTAAATCAGCTGCATGAGCCGCAATTTTGTAAGCAATAATTCCGTCTTTCACATCTTTTTTATCAGGAAGTCCCAGGTGCTCTTTAGGCGTGACATAACACAACATAGCCGTTCCATACCACCCAATCATAGCAGCACCGATAGCAGATGTAATATGATCATAGCCAGGAGCAATATCTGTTGTTAATGGACCTAAAGTATAAAAAGGAGCCTCTTTACAAACCTCTAATTGTTTATCCATGTTTTCTTTGATCAAATGTATCGGAACATGTCCTGGGCCTTCTATCATAGTTTGAATATCATGCTTCCAGGCAACTTTTGTTAACTCTCCTAATGTTTCCAATTCACCAAATTGTGCGGCATCATTAGCATCGGCAATACTTCCCGGACGTAACCCATCCCCAAGGGAAAAACTTACATCATATTGTTTCATAATTTCACAGATATCTTCAAAATGTGTGTAAAGAAAATTTTCTTTGTGATGCGTTAAGCACCATTTTGCCAAAATGGATCCTCCGCGGGAAACAATGCCAGTAACACGCTTAGCGGTTAATGGAACATAACGTAATAAAACACCGGCATGAATTGTAAAGTAATCCACCCCTTGCTGCGCTTGCTCGATTAAGGTATCTCTAAAAATATCCCATGTCAACTCTTCAGCCTTTCCATCCACTTTTTCTAAAGCCTGATAAATAGGAACGGTCCCAATAGCAACGGGTGAATTGCGTAAAATCCATTCGCGTGTTTCATGAATATTTTTTCCTGTGGACAGATCCATAACGGTGTCTCCACCCCACCGAATGGCCCATATCATTTTCTCCACTTCTTCGGCAATGCTTGAAGAAACAGCGGAATTCCCGATATTGGCATTAATCTTGGTTAAAAAATTTCGTCCAATAATCATAGGCTCTGCTTCCGGATGGTTAATGTTTGCCGGAATAATGGCACGGCCACGCCCCACTTCATCACGGACAAACTCTGGAGTGCATCCTTCTCGAATAGCAATAAATTCCATTTCAGGAGTGATTATTTCTTTTTTGGCATAATGCATTTGAGTAACAATTTTTCCGGATTTCGCGCGTAAAGGTTTCCATATTTCAGGAAAACGAATTTCTGCAAGAGCAGTATCAGATTCGCGCTCTTTACGATACTGAGAAGTGAATTCAGATAACTCCTCCACATCATTTCGATTTAAAATCCATGGTTTACGTAATGGTGGTAATCCTTTGGTAATATCAACATTGATTTCAGGATCAGTGTAAACTCCTGAGGTATCGTAAACTCGGACAGATTTATTAGAAATTTCATTTCCCTCTGCGTCAATGGTTGACGATAATTGAATTTCTCGAAAAGGAACACGAATGTCTTTATGAATATTTCCATTCTCATAAATTTTGTAAGATCCCTCAAAAGGAGAATAATTTAGATTAGTTTCTTTCATGAAATATCCTTTAATTAAGAGATTGGCCAAAAAAGCTATTCTGCCAATCTTTAAACTGGGTTTAATTCCCCGAGGCTTGCCTCGTTTGTAAATGTT
>CAZIRV010000127.1:0-6250 GCA_964541845.1 uncultured Planctomycetales bacterium | reverse complement strand
AGACTCTATTAATGCCGGGATTAACGCGACCATTATTGGGGGGACACTTGTGGTGGTTTTTATGCTGCTTTACTATTTAAAAGCCGGCATTGTCTCCGATCTTGCCTTGATGATGAATCTTCTTTTGATTTTTGGAACCATGGGATTTTTAAATGCGATGCTTCCGGAATCCCAACTGACACTGACTCTGCCCGGTATTGCCGGTATTATCTTAACGCTTGGAATGGCCGTGGATGCTAATGTTTTGATTAATGAACGTATTCGGGAAGAGATTATTAATGGCCGCCCCTTGGCAGCGGCGATTAACAATGGTTTTAATAAAGCGCTTAAAGCGATTGTGGACTCGAATTCGACAACATTGATCGCGGCCTTTATGTTATTTCAATTTGGTTCAGGACCGATTAAAGGGTTTGCAGTGACGTTATCCATCGGCCTTTTAGTCAGTTTATTTACCGCCCTTTTTGTGACAAGGGCGTTGTTTCATGTTTTTCTGGAATTTAAGCTCATCAAGACTCTTCCGATGATGAGTTTCTTCCATGACACAAAGATTAACTTTGTATCCAAACGTTTTGTGTGTTTCGCGTTTTCCATTATTTTGGTTATTGCCAGCGCGGTAACATTGGCTCAAAAGAAGGGAAATGCTTACGGGATTGATTTTGTCGGAGGACAGATTCAAGAATACCGCTTTACGAAACCAGTATTAACAGAAGATATTCGGCAAACATTAAAAAGTATTCATTTAGATGATGCTATTATCCAGCGTTTTGATGAAGAACCGGAAAATGTGATTATTCGGACATCGGAGGACTCATCCAAAAATATTTCAAGTAAAATTGAGATAGCTTTTAAAAAGGCTTTTTCTAATAATCCATTTGATAGATTACGGGTTGAAAATGTGGGGCCTGTTGTTGGAAAGGCTTTACGAAAAGCAGCCGTTTTAGCCATTATTTTTGCCCTAAGCGGCATCCTGATTTATGTGGGATTTCGTTTTAAACATTTTGACTTTGCCACGGCCGGGGTGATTGCTCTTTTGCATGATGTATTTGTCACCCTGGGAATTTTAGTCATGATGGGGCGTCAAGTGGATTTGCTGGTTGTCACCGCGCTTCTGACCATTGCGGGGTATTCCATAAATGATACAATTATTATTTATGACCGTATCCGTGAAAATCTTGCCAAGTCAAAAAAAATGAGTCTCACAGAGGTCATTAATCTCAGTATCAATCAAACCTTAGGACGGACCATTCTTACGACGATCACAACACTTTTTGTGGTTGTGAGCTTATTTCTTAAAGGCGGTGAAATCCTCAACACCTTTGCCTTATGTCTTCTCATTGGATTCGTTGCCGGAACCTACTCCACCATTTTCATCGCCTCCCCCCTTGTGCTGGCCTGGGAGGGGAAGAAGAAAAAGTAATGTCTAAGATGATGATTTGGTTATGGCAGTTGATATAGCCCAGTGCAAAGGTTTTGCGATAATTCTCCCAACCTTTTTGCGTTAGAACTTTGAACGATTCCTTAGGATGCGCAAAGTTATTCTTTCGCGTATTTTTATGAAGCATATGAATAACTATGTTTGATTCTCTCGAACTTTTTATTGACCAGACGGTTGAGTTGGATCATGTTCTCAATAATCTTGTCGTGCTTGGATATCGTCGAAAAAAGAAAAATGTTGTTTGTGAAGGGGATTTTCGGCAGTCAGGGGAAATCCTTGAGGTATTTCCTGCTAATTTTGATGGGCCCGTCCGCATTGATTTTGATTTTGATAAAATCCATCGCATTGCCAGTGTCAATTCCGATGGGCTCTCTATTTGGCAGCACCGCATTATTATTATCCTTCCGTTTAAAGCTTTCTCAAAAAATATTTTTACACCGGACACACCATTAAATACATTTGTTGATATTCAGGATGGTGATTATGTCGTGCATAATACGCATGGAATCGGAAGGCTCCTGGGTATTGAAGAAATAGAAATTGCTGAAGGGAGACAAGAGCATTTGGTCATCGAATATGCCGATGGAGATAAGCTTTTTGTTCCTAAGCATGATATTCGGCTGGTACAGAAATATGTGAGTTTTAATAAAAAATCGCCGCGTTTGTATAAACTTGGAAGCAAGGAGTGGCAGCGTGTTCGGAAAAATATCCAGAAAAATCTTCAACGGTTAGCCGGAGAGTTGATCCATATTCAGGCCATGAGGGCGAGTTTGAGAGGATTTATTTTTACGGAAGATTCTCAGTGGCATAAAGATTTTGCCAAAGGGTTTTCATTTACAGAAACCCCGGATCAGGTTAAGGCAGAGCAAGACATCCGCGATGACATGGAGTCGATCAAACCCATGGATCGTTTGCTATGCGGGGATGTGGGCTATGGAAAAACAGAGGTGGCCTTAAGGGCGGTATTTAAGGCGGTGATGGATAATAAACAGGTCGCTGTTCTTGTGCCGACAACAATTTTGGCGGAACAGCATTATTATAATTTTAGACAACGCTTGAAAAAGTTTCCAGTGAATGTAGGGATGCTCAGTCGTTTTCGTACTAAGGTAGAACAGAGTAAAATTATTAAGGATTTACAGAATGGGACGGTTGATATTGTTATTGGAACACATCGGCTTTTATCCAGGGATATCGCGTTTAAAGACCTTGGATTGATTGTTATTGATGAAGAACAGCGCTTCGGCGTTAAGGCCAAAGAAAAATTGAAGCACTTGCGTTTGTTAGCTGATGTTTTGACTCTTACGGCCACCCCGATTCCACGCACACTGCACATGGCCTTAACGGGGGCCAGGGATATGTCTATTCTTTCCACACCGCCTAAAAATCGTCTGGCTGTTAAGACGCGAGTGATTGAATTTGATGAAGGGGTTATTCAAAGGGCTATCAGGAAAGAATTGCGGCGAAAAGGTCAGGTGTTCTTTCTGCATAACCGGGTTGAGGATATTGAATCCATTGCTAAAATAATAGGTCGGCTGGAAAAGAAGGCGCGGGTCGCGGTGGGACACGGTCAAATGTCTCCTAGAGAATTAGAGAATATTATGCTAAACTTCCTGGAAGGGGAAATTGATATTTTAGTGTGCACCACGATTATTGAATCCGGAATTGATATTCCCAATGCCAACACGCTTATTATTAATCGCGCGGATCATTTTGGATTAGCGGATTTGCATCAGTTGCGCGGCCGTGTTGGACGTTCGGAAAAAGAGGCATACGCGTATTTTATTATTCCGCCGCGCAAGAGTCTTTCCAGAGAATCAAAGTTGCGCATTGAGGCCATTGAAAAGTACAGTGAGTTGGGCGCAGGGTTTCATATCGCGTTTGAAGATTTACAGTTGCGCGGAGCCGGCAATCTTTTAGGAAAGGAACAGCATGGATATATTACAAGTATTGGCTTTGATTTATATTGCCGTTTGTTAAAAGAATCTGTGGAGAGTTTAAAAAAAGAAAGGGAGAAAGTTAAAGATGCAAAATTTAATTAGAATGGGGCTTATTGGTGTTTTGACTTTATGTAGTTTTATTCCAAAAACACACGCGTTTGAGGATGCCATCATTGCTGTTGTCAATGATGAGCTTATTACACTTAAAGATTTGAGGGATTATATTCAATCAACTTATGTGAGTTTGGTCGCCGAAGGGATGCCTGACGCACAGTTAAAGAAAGTGATGGGGGATTTGGAAGTAAACGGAATTAATAAATTGATCGAAGATAAGCTTATTTTAAGCAAGGCCAATGAAATAGGGATTATTGTCCGTGATAAGCTGGTGGATGAACGTGTTGAGAAAATTAAAAAAAAATATGCTTCGGAGCAGGCTTTTATGGACTCTCTTATTCAAAATGGAGCCACCCTTACCGATTTACGCAATAAAATTCTTAATCAATTAAAGATTCAATTTGTTATCGAACATGAAATTAAATCTAAAATTTATGTTAATCCTCAAGAGGTGACTGAATTTTATGAAAATAATATGTCGGATTTTCAGAGACCTGATCGTGTCGATTTAGATTCGATTTATATTGCCTCAAATGGAAATATGAAACAGGCACGCGCACGTTCAGAAGAAGCGGCCAAACTTTTGGCTGAAGGCAAAGATTTTAAAGAGGTCTCCGCAAAGTATTCTGACGCGCCTTCAATTGGGATCGTGGAACGAGGGCAAACCTTGCCGACGATTGAAAAAACAATATTTAATTTAGCGGAAGGAGAAGTGTCCGAAGCTGTTGAAATTGAAGGAGCTGGCATTTATATTTTTAAACTTATTCGCAGGACCCCCGCGCGAAATGCCTCTTTGGAAGAAGTTAAAAACAGTATTTCTCAGCGCCTTGAGCAAAAAAAATTTAAAGAAGCGATTCTCAGATGGTTAAAAAAATTGAAAGAGGATGCCTACATTGAAATTAAAGAGTAGCGGAATTCCCCACATTGGCATTACACTGGGAGATCCCTGTGGAATTGGTCCTGAAGTCGTTGTCAAGGCCTTGTCGAAACCTTCCATTCGAAAATTAGCTCATTTTCATATCATCGGGGATGACAATATTTACAAAAAATGTGGAGGGAAGAATTATGCCAATATCACTTTTGTTTCGGTTGATTCTGATTCCAAAGATTGGGCCCCTGGAAAACCAACAAAGGCAAGCGGCCAGGCCGCATTAAGTTATTTACACACGGCGACCGGCCTTTTGCAAAGAAAAGAAATATCAGGACTTGTTACGGCGCCTGTTTGTAAAGAGGCCATCGCGCATGTCGATAACGCCTTTATTGGACATACGGAATTTTTAGCGGAATGTTTTGGGATTAAGAGTGTGGGGATGATGTTTGTTGGTGATCAATTGCGGACCATTATTGTGACACGTCATATTCCCCTGGCGCGAGTTAGCAGGGCTCTCAGCACAACATCTATTTACAATACGATTCAGCTAACGCGTCAGGCGCTCCAGAATTTTTTTAAAATTAAAAATCCTGTTATCGCGGTGTGTGGACTTAATCCTCATGCCGGAGAAAATGGCAGAATGGGAAATGAAGAGATTAAAAAAATTATTCCAGCTTTAAAAAAATCGCGGAAGAATCACATTAATGTGGAAGGCCCCTTTGCGGCAGATACCCTTTTTTCATCGGATATCGCGCTGCAATATGATGCCGTGGTGGCAATGTATCACGATCAAGGGTTGATTCCGATTAAAACATTGTGTTTTAAGAATCTTGTTAATTTAACGATCGGGCTGCCATTTGTTCGAACTTCTCCCGCGCATGGAACAGCCTTTAATATTGCCGGTCAAAACAAAGCAGATCCTTCCTCAATGTGTGCCGCCGTTAAACTGGTCGTGGAACTGTCGTTATGAAGAAGTGCATTCCCAAAAAGTCTCTCGGACAAAATTTTTTGATTAATCAAAATGTACAGCAACGCATGGTTGCTTCCTGTGATCTTAGCCCTACGGATGTTGTATTAGAAATAGGGCCGGGAAAAGGAGCTTTAACGAGACTGATCGCTCCCCGGGTTAAAAAAGTTTTTGCGGTTGAAAAAGATAATCAGTTAGCCTCGGAGCTTCAAAATCAATTTGTCGATTCCAATGTCACGATTATTAACGAGGATATTCTAAAATATTCTTTTGACGTGCTTCCTGATCATATTAAGGTTATTGGCAATTTGCCGTACAATATTGCCACCCTGATTATTGAGAGATTTCTAACGTATGCTCAGAAATTTACTGTTTTTTATATGACAGTTCAGTTGGAATATGGTCAACGCATGGTGGCTAAGTCATCTACTAAAAGCTATGGTTCCTGGAGTTGCTTTACGCAATATCACGCGGACATTCAAATGCTGTTTAAAATAGGACGGGCCGCCTTTTATCCTGTTCCAAAAGTTCAGTCCTGTTTTTTACGTTTAGGCATTCCCAGAAAAGTAAAATTAGAGGTCTGGAACGAGGAATTATTTTTCAAGATCATCCGTAGTGCCTTTAATCAACGCCGCAAAACGGTCTTGAATTCTTTATCCGGTATCTGCAATAAAAAACAGTTAGAAAACATTTTTCAAAAAGCAGGTATTGACGCACGGGCACGGGCAGAGAATTTGAGTCTTGAGGATTACGTTAAAATTCAGGAAAAGTGGGAAGCTAGGAAGCCTTGAAAATTTTTTATTGACGAAATTACTGTGTTGTGTATATTGAAAATTTTATTATTTTAATTAAGAGATTGGCCAAAAAAATTATTCTGCCAATCTTTAAACTGGGTTTAATTCCCCGAGGCTTGCCTCGTTTGTAAA
>CAZIRV010000126.1:0-6331 GCA_964541845.1 uncultured Planctomycetales bacterium | reverse complement strand
CCTTAAAGCATTGGCAAGAATTTCCCGTCTTTTAAAAGATAAATATATTAGGGATAATTTGAAAACTGTTAAAGATGAAAAGAGTATATTACAGATAGTTACGCAAGAAGACGATCGGCTGTCTAAATTATAAGGATGCCAAAAAATCCTCTTAAATGGCTATACCCCGGAATGAAGATTAAACGGTGGTTGTTTACTGCGCTATTGGGGGTTATTGTTGTAGGTGTCGGGGCTGTTTTAACGGCAGAATCCTATATTTTTATAAGTGTTCTTGGAATCATCTGGATATTATGTGGCATGATTCTGATTGTGATGGGGATGGGCAAGATGATAGTTTCCTTGCTTACCCTATTTCTTCCTAAGGGGGAACGTGAACTTATTAATATTCTCTACCAGCGACGGTATTTAGAGCGTGGGCCAAAAATTGTTGTTATCGGTGGAGGGCACGGGCTTTCTCATTTAATTTTTGGGTTAAAAGAATATACAGCGAATATTACAGCCATTGTTACGGTGGCTGATAGTGGAGGATCATCAGGACGTTTACGTGAAGAATTTAATATTGTTGCTCCTGGGGACATTCGTAACTGTCTGGTTGCTTTAGCGGACGCACCGGCATTAATGGGGGAACTTTTTCAGTTTAGATTTTCTAAAGACTCGGAATTAAAAGGGCATAATTTCGGGAATCTTTTTTTAACCGCGATGGTGCAGTTGACAGATGGTGACTTTGAGCGCGCGGTAAAGGAAACGAGTAAGGTTTTGGCTATTCGTGGAAAAGTTATTCCATCGACGGTGAGCAATGTTCATTTAATCGCTGAATATGAGGATGGGACGAAAACGGAAGGAGAAGCAAAAATTCCCAATGCAAATTCGAAAATTAAAAAGCTTTTTTTAACCCCGGAGGATGCTCAGCCGACCAAAGATGCTTTAGATGCTCTTGAAGAAGCGGATATTATTGTTTTGGGTCCAGGGAGCTTGTATACAAGTGTTATTCCAAATTTAATTATTGATGGGATGGGGGATGCCATTGCCAAGGCCAAGGCGTTTAAAATATATAT
Source organism: uncultured Planctomycetales bacterium (assembly GCA_964541845.1). Classification (GTDB taxonomy): domain Bacteria; phylum Omnitrophota; class Gorgyraeia; order Zapsychrales; family Zapsychraceae; genus CAZIRV01. The sequence goes on along the minus strand of CAZIRV010000126.1, from coordinate 5,276 downwards.
TTGTAATGTTATGACGCAGCACGGAGAGACAGATTATTGTTCAGCAAGCGATCATATTAAAGCCATTGTGGAGCATTCTAATGAAGGGGTTATTGACGCGTGTTTGATTAATAACGCGGAGGTTCCTGAGGAGGCTTTAAGTCGTTATCAGGGGGAGGAGTCTTTTCCTGTAAAGGCAGATATTGAAGAAATTCAGAAAATGGGATATAAAATTGCAGCCACGGATCTTTTAGGAGTTACAGATTATGTGCGTCATGACTCAACAAAATTAAATCGTGCTCTTATTAATTTGATTGAAACGTATCGAGTGATTAAAAGATAATCGTATCTGTTCACGCTGGTATTGTCTTTGCAATGACGGAGAGGCGTGAACGGTATAAAGATAGGTTTTAAGATGCCTCAATTAGAAAAAGAAATTATTATTCAAAACCCTCAGGGTTTGCACGCGCGCCCAGCGGCATTGTTTGTGCAGATTGCGTCAAAATACAATTCTAATGTAACGATCCATAAAGATGGAGAGGAAGTTAACGGGAAATCAATTATGGGAATTTTGACGCTGGGCGCGCAACAAAATAGCATCGTTCTTATCAAAGCGGAAGGGGAAGACGCAGAAAAAGTTTTGTTGGAGTTAGAGAAATTATTAACAGAGGGATAAAAGGCTTTATGGAAGAAATTATTTTAAAAGGAATTCCCGCTTCTCCAGGCATTGCTTGTGGAACTACGTTTATTTTAGATAGACAGGAGTTTATTATTGCCCCACGGGCGATCATGGAAAAAGAAATTCCAATTGAAATCGCGCGATTTGAGGAGGCCCTTATTAAAACGCGAGAAGAAATTCTTGAAATTCAGAAAAAAATCAGTTCGGAAATGGAGGGCAGTCATTCCAAAATTTTTGACGCGCACCTGCTTGTTTTAGAAGACCGTATGCTGATTGAAGATGTGATTAAACGTGTTCGTTCGGAAAAACTTTCTGCTGAATATACTTTTTCTGAGGTTTTAAAAAAATATGCTAAAGCGTTTGCCAAAATTGAGGACGAATATATTCGAGAGCGTGTTACAGATATTAATGATGTTGGCCGCAGGGTTTTAAAGAATTTAATGGATGAGGATAAACTGCATGAACTGGAAAATTTGACAGGTCAATTGATCCTTGTTAGTCATGATTTATCTCCTTCAGACACGGCAAGTATGTATCACAAAAATATTATTGCATTTGTCACAGATATTGGAGGAAAAACATCTCATACAGCGATTATGGCTAAATCGTTGGGCGTTGCGGCGGTGGTAGGATTAAAGGACGCGACGTTAAAGATTCGCAATCAGGATGATGTTATTGTTGATGGTCGCAAGGGGTTAGTTATTATTCATCCGACGGAAGAAACTAAAAATTCCTATGAGGAAGCAAAAACCCGTATCACGGAGTTTAAAGATCAGTTTCAGGATGTTAAGGATTTGCCCGCAGAAACGACCGATGGGAAGGTTGTAAAAATATTGGCTAATTTAGAAATACCGGAAGAGATTCCGACCATTATTAAACAAGGGGCTAATGGTATTGGATTATATCGAACAGAATATTTTTATATGAATCGTGTTGACCTTCCATCTGAGGATGAGCAGTTTGAAGAATACAAATATGTGGCTAAAGCCATTGCCCCTAATGAAGTCACTATTCGGAGTCTGGACTTGGGAGGCGATAAATTTATTTCGAGCTTGCAGATTCCAAAGGACATGTATCCTTTTTTAGGATGGAGAGCGATTCGTTTTTGTTTGGCTCGACCGGATATTTTTAAAACACAATTGCGCGCGATTTTAAGAGCATCTGTATATGGAAAGATTCGTTTGATGTATCCCATGATTTCCGGACTTGGTGAACTGCGTCAGGCAAACATAATTTTAAATGAAGTGAAAAATGAATTGCGCCGGGATAAAGTTGACTTTGATGAAAAACTGCCTGTTGGCGTTATGATTGAGGTTCCTTCTGCTGCCATGACGGCGGATTTATTGGCTAAAGAGGCAGATTTTTTTAGTATAGGAACTAATGATCTTATTCAATATACATTGGCTGTTGACAGGGTTAATGAACAGACTGCCGATTTATATGAGCCTGGTCATCCAGCGGTTTTACGTTTAATCAAAAATACTATTGAAGCGGCCAATAAAGAAAATATTGATGTTGGATTATGTGGAGAAATGTCTGGTGAACCGATTTTAGCACTTATTTTATTAGGCTTAAATTTGCGGGAATTTAGCATGTCTCCGTTAAGTCTCTTGCAAATTAAGAAACTTATTCGAAGTGTCAGCTTTCAAGACGCACGGCAATTGGCTAATAAGGTTCTTGAATTACCTACAGGAAAAGAGGTTGAAGAGGAAAGTAAAGCCAGATTAAAAGAATTAGCCCCTCATGTGATCAATACAGAAAAGGAGTGAAATGAAAGCACTTATTTTAGCGGCAGGATACGGAACACGGCTTAAGGCTTTAGGGGAAGGGACACCAAAGGCTTTATTGGAAGTAGCCGGAAAGCCTCTTGTCAATCATATCCTTGATCGGTTGGAACAATTAGAAGGATTAAACGAAGTTTTATTAGTTGCCAACGATAAATTTTATACTGTTTTTCAAGAGTGGGCAGAAGCTCAGGTGGAGTTTTCGCATCCTATTACAGTGGTCAATGATAGGACCAAATCACCGGAAGATCGATTAGGTTCTATTGGAGATATTGATTTTGTATTGAAACAGAAAAATATTGATGACGATGTTCTTGTAGTAGGAGGAGATAACCTGTTTGATTATAATTTAGATGAATTTATTGTTTTTGCGCGAGAGAAATCAAATTCTATCAGTGTTGGGTTGTATGACATTAATTGTTTGGACGCGGCAACGAAATTTGGGGTTGTTGGGATTGATGAGGAGAATAAAATTGTATCCTTTGAGGAAAAGCCGGAACAGCCAAAATCCACATTGGTGGCGATGTGTTTTTATTATTTACAAAAATCATCTTTAGATTTAGTAGGAGCCTATTTGGCTGAAACAAAGATATCCGATACAGCCGGAGATTACATTCGATGGCTTCACAATAATCATGATGTTTATGGTTTTAAATTTACCGGAACATGGTATGATATCGGAAGTCTAGAGTCTTATAAAGAGGCTCAGGAGAAGTTTAAAGTAAAATAATTTAAATACATAGGAGAGAAGCAATGGCGGAAAAGTATTTTTTCACTTCAGAATCAGTAGGCAATGGGCATCCAGATAAGGTGTGCGATCAAATATCAGACGCAGTTTTGGATGCGGTTTTAAGAGAAGACCCTAAAGGGCGTGTGGCCTGTGAGACTTTTATTTCTAATGGTCTTGTTATTGTTGGGGGAGAAATTACGACCACAACATATATTGATGTGCAGAAACTCGTAAAGAAAGTTTTAGAAGGTATTGGTTATACAGACGCAAAATATGGGTTTGATAATAAAACATGTTCTATTTTAAACGCGATTAACAGTCAATCTCCGGATATCGCTCAAGGCGTTGATACAGGGGGAGCAGGGGATCAGGGAATTATGTTTGGTTATGCTTGTGATGAAACCCCGGAATTGATGCCATTGGCTATTACTTTAGCGCATAAGCTAGTGAAACGCATTGAAGATGTCCGTAAATCTAAAGAATTGGATTATTTAGGGCCAGATTGTAAAAGTCAGGTAACGGTTGAATATGAGGGGGATAAGCCTCTTCGTGTTGACGCGGTTGTTTTGGCTTGTCAGCATACCGAAGATATTGTGGATGAAACGGGTAAGAAAATTACAGATAAAGCACGTCAGGAAATTATTGATACTGTTGCTAAGCCTATTGTTGGCGATTTGGCTGATGAAAATACAAAGTACTATGTCAATGAAACGGGCAAGTTTGTTGTTGGCGGACCCCAATCGGATACGGGGGTAACAGGACGCAAGATTGTCGTGGATACTTATGGAGGTTATGTCGCTCATGGGGGAGGGGCATTTTCCGGTAAGGACTCAACTAAAGTTGATCGTTCCGCAACGTATATGGCGCGTTATATTACTAAAAATATTGTGGCCGCTAAATTAGCCACAAAATGTTTGGTGCAGTTAAGTTATGCTATTGGGTATCCGGAACCGGTAAGTATTTTTGTGGATACTTATGGAACAGGAAAGGTTTCTGATGGAAAGTTAGGGGAGTTAATTGTTAAGCATTTTGATTTGTCTCCAAAAGGAATTATTGAGAAACTTGATTTGCAAAGTCCTAATTTTCAAAAAACAGCAGCGTATGGTCATTTTGGAAATGAGGATTTTACCTGGGAAAAAACAGATAAGGCCGAAATTTTGGCTAAAGAAGGGTTAGGTGAAGCTGTAGTAGCATAATTTAATTTGTAACCGTTCACGGCATATCCCGTGAACGGTTACTTTAATTTTAATATGCAGGGAGGCCTTCAACAGACTCCCAGTGTTTATTTATGAGGTGAAAAATGACAGAGGAAACGATGACAGCACAGGATTTTAAAGTTAAGGATATTTCTTTGGCAGATTGGGGGCGTAAAGAAATTACGATTGCTGAATGTGAAATGCCGGGGTTGATGGCGTTGCGTCAAGAGTTTGCAGACGCACAACCTTTAAAGGGCGCGTGTATTACAGGGTGTATTCATATGACTATTCAGACAGCGGTTCTTATCGAGACATTGATAGAATTAGGTGCTGAAGTACGGTGGTCTTCCTGTAATATTTTTTCAACACAGGATCACGCGGCGGCAGCTATTGCGGCTAAAGGGATTCCTGTTTTTGCCTGGAAAGGGGAAACGGAAGAAGAATATATTTGGTGCGTTGAGCAAACTCTTCGTTGGCCGGATGGGAAGTTCCCTAATATGCTTTTAGATGACGGAGGGGATTTGACTTTAATGGTTCATGAACAATTTCCGGAGTTTTTAGAAAATATTCGTGGACTTTCGGAAGAAACAACAACAGGGGTTCATCGCTTAGCAGAAATGGTTGAAAAAGGGACGCTTAAATTGCCAGCTATGAATGTTAATGATTCTGTGACTAAATCAAAGTTTGACAATCTTTATGGATGTCGTGAATCTCTGGTTGATGGTATTAAGAGGGCTACTGATGTAATGATTGCCGGTAAGGTCTGTGTTGTTGCTGGTTATGGAGATGTTGGAAAAGGTTCTGCGGAGTCTTTGAAAAGCGCTGGTGTTCGCGTTATCGTTACCGAAATTGATCCTATCTGTGCGCTTCAAGCTTCTATGGAAGGTTTTGAAGTGAAAAAAATGGAT
>CAZIRV010000125.1:0-6464 GCA_964541845.1 uncultured Planctomycetales bacterium | reverse complement strand
AGGACATCAGCTTCCCAAGCTGAGAACGCGGGTTCGATTCCCGTCCCTCGCTTGTTTGGCTTTTTTGTGTTTATTGCCGGTACTGATAACAGGGTGTGCAACGACACGTGTTGTAGGCACAGAAAAGGTTATTACGGACTTTCCTGAACCGAATAAATCAGGAATTTATCATAAGGTTGAGCAGGGAGAAACAATTTGGCGCATTGCTAAAACATATGATATCGCCGTCGGCGATTTGATTAAGACGAATAATATTCCGGATATTGCCAAGGTTGAAAAGGGGCAGCTTATTTTTATTCCGGGAGCACTTACGGTTAAAAATGTTGTTTTAGACTCAGATGGCTCCCAAAAAGAATTTATATGGCCTGTAAAGGGAAAGGTTGTTCGGTATTTTCGTCAGCATTATCGAGGACAGCTTAATAAAGGAATTGATGTCCAAGTGCCTGTAGGGGAGGTTGTTAAGGCGGCACGAACAGGTCGGGTGGTTTTTGCGGATTATTTAGCGGGATACGCTTATACAGTTATTTTGGATCACTCAGACGGATTTTATTCCGTTTACGCGCATAACGCAAAATTATTAACGAAATTGGGGGCGTTAGTTTTAAAGAATAATGCCATTGCCTATGTTGGGAAAGTTGGGGGCGAAGCATATTTACATTTTGAAATAAGGCGTAATGCTGTTTCCGATAATCCTTTGTACTATTTACCATAAGTTTTAGGAGTTATATAGTGAACTTTATTAATTTGGAACAGAATTTTTTTGGTCGAACATATTATTTGGATTTATTGAAAAAGAGAGTCGTTGATCTTAAAGACGGTTATAGACAAAATATCGCTTTTTTAGGCAACCAGTATGTCGGAAAAAGTACTATTCTGCATAGCTTTCTTTCTAACCTTGATGATGAAGCAATCCTTCCTGTTTATTTAGATTTAGAAAATAAGGATTTTGATTACTTTTTTTCAAAATTTACAGGGAGTCTCCTTTATAATTTTTCGAAAAACGCGAGACTGCCACTGTATGATGATTTAAATTTTCTTTTGGAGAGCACAAAGCAAAGTATTCCACACACAGTGGATGTGATTAAGCGCGTCCGGGTGGATTTTTTAAAAGGGAAATTTCTTGATTGTTTTTCGGGCCTCCTCACTCTTCCAGAGATTTTCACAAATGAAACCGGAAAGTTTTGCATCTTGATTTTTGATGAGTTCCAAAATCTTGAGGAATTTGCGATTCCAAATGTTTTTCAATATTTGGGTAAAAAAATTATGACGCAAAAGCGTTGTTTTTACATTATGTCCAGTTCATATCCGGGAATGGCCAAGAAAATTTTGGCGGAAAAGTTATCCTTATTATTTGGTAATTTTGAAATTGTTAATGTTGAGGCCTTTGATTTAAAAAGCAGCCAGCAATTTATTGCGTGTAATTTGAAAGACCAGAGAATTGGGGTTCAGCTACAAAGTTTTTTAACGGATTTTACCGGGGGGCATCCGCTTTATCTTAATTTAATTTGTCGGGAATTAATTAGTTTAAGTGCTATTCATAAGCAAAATGAAATTTATATGCCATTGCTTTCCCAGGCGGTGGAAAACACTATTTTTGATCGGTGGGGAGTCATCAGCCGACACTTTGAACTCATTATTAATGATTTGTGTAATGGAAAAGGTAATCGAATTATTTCATCAATTTTAATGTCAATATCAAATGGGAAGCATAAAATTGATGAACTTTTAAGTGATGTTGGGGTTAAGAAATTGCAAATGACGCAAAAGATCAACCGTCTTTTGGAGTTAGGTATTACCGTTAAAAACGGTAATTTTTATTATTTTAAAGATAAACTTTTTAAATATTGGATTAAGTATATTTATCAAAAACGTTTGAAAGACGTTGAGTTGGCTCCGGATAAGCAGGAAAGACAGTTTAAAGAAGAGTTTAATGCCTGTGTGGAAGGATTCAAGGTAACCTCGAGAAAAGATTTCGCGTCACGTATTGTTGAGCTTTTACGTTGTTTTGATAATGAGGCTTTTGATCTTAATGGACGCAAATATAAATTACCGTTGTTTAGAGAAATTACGCCGTTTAAATTGAAAAATGAAAACAGTATGTACGTGGACGTTATCAAAGCCTCAACTCCGGGTGCTGTATGGTTTATTGTGACCAAGAAGGAAAATTTTAATGAAAATGATGTAAATATTATTTTGGAAGAGTCAAAAAAAATGAAACAAAAGCCTACACGCTGTGTGATTGTTTCATTAACCTGTATAGATGAACACACGCGTGTTAAAGCATTGCAAGAACGATTTTGGATATGGGATGAAAAGGAATTAAATACATTACTAACCCTTTTTGATAAGCCCTGCATTTTATAATTTTTGGATTAAAAGATAATGATCATAGGAGTTGTTTCCGATACACATTCTTTAAATATTCCCTCGCAGCTCGTTAAAGATTTCCAGAAGGTTGCATTGATTGTTCACGCCGGAGATTTTTGTTCCGTTGAGGATTATAAATTTTTTAAGAAAATAAAAGAGGTCAAGGCTGTTTATGGAAACATGGATGAACCCGTGCTTTGCCGAAAACTTCCGCGACGGGAATTGTTTCAGTTTGGAGGTCTTTCGATCGGTATTTTTCATGGGAAGGGGACGCAGGGTTCTGTTTTAGATCTTGTTGCGGCAGAGTTTGAAAAAGACAAGGTTGATGTGGTTATTTTCGGGCATTCCCATCAGCCATTTAACGAAAAAATTAATAATGTTTTGTATTTTAATCCGGGAAGTCCTAATGATATTGTGCGGGCGGCATACCCTTCGTACGGAATTTTAGAAATCAAAGATGGCAATGTGGTAGGAAAAATTGTAAGGGTCTGTAAATAACAGGTGCATCCGGGTCTTCAGAAAAGGAATGGGTATAAATGGAAAAAATTTGGGCTCCATGGCGAAGTGAATACGTTTCAAAGATTGTTAAAAAAAGCAAGGAATGTATTTTTTGTAAAATGGTTAAGGAAAAAAAAGATAAAAAAAATTATATATTTAGACGCACGGAGCACTGTTTTTCTGTTTTAAATATTTACCCTTACAATAATGGGCACGTTTTGATTGTGCCGAACCGGCATGTCAATGATTTAAGCAAATTGAAACGACCGGAGAGAGAGGTTTTGTTTGATCTTTTGGAAGAAACCAAGGCCTGTCTTGAGAACGTACTCAAGCCTGCGGGATACAATATTGGCATAAACCTGGGGCGTGCTGCCGGGGCGGGCTTTCCTAAACATTTGCATGTGCATTTAGTTCCGCGTTGGTTTGGGGACGCGAACTTTATGCCGGTGACAGGAAACACAAAAATTATTTCAGATTCTCTGAAATCTTTGTATGAGAAATTAAAAAATGCGCACACGTAAAGATATTGAAAATCTTGAAGTGAAAATTCTCGCCCCTTACGCCATGAAAAGTAGCGGTTCATCAGGGCGGAAGTATGAGGAACCCCAACATGATGTGCGGACATGCTATCAGCGGGACAGGGACAGGATTGTTCATTCCGAAGCCTTTCGCAGGTTAGAATATAAAACACAGGTCTTTGTCATCTTTGAAGGAGATTACTACCGGACGCGGTTAACGCATACCATTGAAGTAGCACAGATTGCCCGGACGATTGGCCGGAGTCTGCAGTTAAATGAGGATTTGATTGAGGCCATTGCTTTGGCACATGACATGGGGCACCCGCCATTTGGACATGCAGGGGAATATGCCCTTAATGATATCATGGCGGAATACCATTTAAAATTTGATCACAATCAGCACAGCTTTGATATTGTCACAAAGTTTGAAAAACGGTATCCTAACTTTGATGGGCTTAATTTAACCAAGGAAGTTCTCGTTGGAATTCTTAAACATAATACCGTGTATGATAATCCCGGCGCTGACAATTATGATAAGTTTGTTGATGAAGGCCCGACGATGGAGGCACGTGTGGTGGATGTAGCAGACTCCTTAGCTTATTTAACACATGATATTGATGATGGATTGACATCAGGATGTATTACAGCGGATGATTTAATCGAAAGCGCGCTTTGGCAAAAAGTTTATCAATCCGTCGATAGTTCTTTAGCGTTAAAAGATAAGGGAATGTTAAAGTATCAAATTGTTAAAGCCTTGCTTGATTTACAAATCAAAGATCTTTTGGCGGCTTCTCAAAAAAAAATTGAGGCGCTGGATTTTCAATCATCAGAGGATGTAAAAAATTATCAGGAAACAATTGTTGAATTTAGTCCGGAAATGACTCAGCAAAGAAATGAATTGCAAGAGCTTTTGAAAACGAAGCTTTACCATCACTACCGGGTTGAGCGGATGACCTCAAAAGCCCGGCGTATTATTTGTGATATTTTTGAAGTTTATAAAAAGAACCCCAAACAATTACCTTACTCGGTTTATCCGAGGGACGTCTATCATGATGAGCAGAAAAAATTAAAAATTTTTTGTCATTATATTGCGTCAATGACAGATCGGTTTGCTTTAGATGAGCACAAAAAACTCTTCAACCCTTACCAAAAAGTATAGGCTTCTTTTGTCAGCTGTTCATATGGTGTATCGGCTGGTGAATTCTACCTACAATGTTCAGGAATTGACCTTACGATTAACACGCTTATTGTGCCAGTTTATTAAAGCAAGTTCGTCAACAATTTATCTTCTGGACCCGGAGAACAAAAAGGTGGCGCTTATTGCAATTTTTGACAATAAAATTAATATTTTATTAACAAAGAAAAGAGACCTTGCAAAAGTTCCTAAAGACGAAAAAAAAGTTATGCAAGGATATCCTATTTGTGAACCTCATTATATTGGGATTCCGCTCGTTGCTGAGGATGCTGTCGGCGCTATTTTTTTAAAAAGGAAGAAAAGTGAGCCAGTTTTTAATAGTTTTGATAAAGATATGATTTCTGTTGTCGCGGAACAGTCGGTTACAGCGATTAAAAATTTACAACTTTACGAAGAACAACAAAAAATTATTCTGGGAAGTATTGAGTTTATCGGAAAATTATTAGAGAAACAGGGCCCTGTTTCTTCAGGGATGCAGACAACAGATTATTTTAAAATTGTTAAGCTCATTGGTGAAGAGTTGCATATGGGGCAGGACGAAATTGATAATTTGTATTATGCCAGTGTGTTACGTGATGCCGGAGCCATTGATGTTCCGTATGAAATTCTAGCCAAGGCGAGCCAGTTAACTCCGGAAGAGTTTAAAATTATTCGGGAACAGCCGGCACGGGGGGTTGAATTGATTAAACCGGTTGCCTTTTTAAAGCCTGTCTTACCGACGCTCTTATATCATCATGAAAAATATGATGGAACAGGATATCCTTCCGGACTTAAAAAAGAACAGATCCCTGTAGGTGCCAGAATCATTGCGGTTGTTGACGCCTTTGAAGCCATGACGCAGGAACGTCCCTATAAAAATCGCCTGTCAATTGAAGAAGCCATTGTAGAGTTAAAAATAAATAGTGGAACACAGTTTGATCCTAATATTGTTAGTATTTTTGTAAATTTTTCAAAACAAAAAAAATTCAGAAATTACTTGAGAACAGCCAGCAGTTGAATCTATAATAAATAAAATGAGTATTAAACATAAAAACCATGCGCAATTTGAGCTTTTTCCAGAAACAGCCCCAAAGTTCAAAAAAATTAAAAAAGAGCGCTACTTATTAAAAGACTTGACACTTTCAGTGGAAAACATTATTGTTTTATCCATTGTTTCTGTTATGATGTTGGTTGTATTTTTTTCCTATGGAGTTGAGAGGGGAAAGAAAACCATTGCGGTAAAAGATTCGGGAGGTAGTGGTAGCGTTGAGATCGTTTCTAAAATACAGGTACGGGATGGGGGAGTCCCATCAGAAAGTTTTTTCAGGAATCCCGGAATACAGGAAAATGTTTTAGACATTGGAATCAAGCGTAAGAGTACGGGAGAACTAAAGAGTACTGAATCTTCTGATATTTTTTTGAAAAAAAAGCCTTTATCGGAAAAAAAAATAGTAGAAGACGGCTTTACCATTCAAGTTGCTTCATTTAAACTTGAGAAAAATGCGGAAAAAGAAGCCTTGCGCTTAAAAGGCAAAGGGCATAACACATTTGTTCTTCCGAAAGGAAGTTATTCAATCGTATGTGTCGGAAAGTTTGCTGAAAAAATTCAGGCTCAGGAATTTTCGAATCAATTAAAAGATCGCTATCGTGATCTTCTAGTAAGGAGATTTTAAGATGTCATTACATCCTTCATTAAAAGTAGACACAGCAGGAGCTCAACAAAGAACGGTTTTGACGCGTATTGAGCGGATCAAAGATCTTATGAAAAAAGGGCTTTGGGAGAGTAATCAATCCGTGACGGGGTTGCCAAAAACAAAAATTATTAAAGTAAAAGAGCGAAAAACCAAAGTCAAAAAAGACGACGATACAGATAAAAAGAAATAATTAGTCTAAATTTTTGTCGTAGG
>CAZIRV010000124.1:0-6617 GCA_964541845.1 uncultured Planctomycetales bacterium | reverse complement strand
TAAATAGCGACTTCTCCCTTTGGGAGAAGGTAGTTGATGAGGGTTTATTATTAACAGACCTCACCTCTCTGCTTGCAGCAGAGGCCCTCTCCCGGAGGGAGAGGGAAGATTCAAAAGGACGTAAACATGACTATTGCCATCATAGGCGCGGGCGCGATTGGTTCGGTTGTCGCGGGGTACTTAAAAAAATTCGGACAAGATGTTGTCCTTATTGGTCGTCAGGATCAAGTAGAGGTGATTAATCAGAATGGCCTGCAGATTAAGGGAATCCGCGGTGAGGAAAATGTTAAGATTAAGGTTTTACCCGGATTAGACAAAGAGTATGACCTTGTCATTTTTACGACGAAAACACAGGATTTGGAATCTGTTTACCAACATAATAATGAATATTTGGAAAATTGTTATGTCTTGAGTTCTCAAAATGGTGTGCAGGCGGATAGTATTTTAGGGGTCCATTTTGAGAAAGAAAAAATGCTCAGTAGCATCGTGATGTTTGGTTCAACCTATACAAAATCCGGAGAAGTAACGTTTAATTTTGAGGGGGATTGGATTGTCGGGAAACCGTATATGCCTGTTGATCCAAAAGTACATGAAATTGTTGAGGTGCTTAAGACAGCATTTCCGGTAGTGGTTTCTGAAAATATTATGGGAATGAAATGGTTAAAGTTGTTTGTTAACTTTAATAATTGTATCCCGGCGCTTATCGGCAAATCCATGCAGGAAACTTTTGCGGATATGGATTTGTGCCGGTTAAGCATTCGATTATTAAAAGAGGGTGTTGAAGTTGTTAAAAAGGCAAATATTGAATTGGTATCTTTGCCGCGGTTTTCTGTGGATCGTATTTATGGAATGGTCAGTATGCCCGAGGAACAGGCAGCGGAAATTATTCATAAAATGTTAACCACATTAAGTAAAGAACCTCTTTATGGTTCTATTTTACAAAGCATCATGCGAGGACGGAGAAGTGAAATAGATTTTATTAATGGAGAGGCTGTTCAGTTATCCCACCAAATGCGGATGGAAGCTCCATTGAATGAGAAGGCTGTTGATTTAGTACATCAGGTGGAGAGGGATGGAAAATATCTTACGATAGAAAAGGTAAAGAAAGAATTTAATTTGGTGTAGGGGCACAGCGCACTGTGCCCGTACTTGGTGTATGCCCGTACGAGGATTATTATACCAATTCCATTAAATAAGTACTTACTCGTAAAAACGTCGAGATAAGTAAAACTAATGTCAGAAATTAATTAGTGGAATTGGTATTATTGTACGTAATTGAAATAAGGAATAAATCATGTCCAAAAGAAGGGTAGTCGTCACAGGCGTAGGACTCGTCTCGCCTAACGGAATAGGGAAAGAAGCGTGCTGGGATGGGATGATTAATGGGCGCTCGGCTGTTCGTCGGGTAACAGAGTTTGATGTGTCTATGTTTAATACGAAAATTGCCGCGCAGGTACGCGATTTTGATCCGATGGAACTAGGATTAACACGGGATGAGGCCTTGAGAATGGATCGGTTTGTTCAATTCGCGATGGTGGCCGCACGTATGGCCATTGAGGATTCTCATATTAATTTGGATCAGGAAAATAAAGGGCGTATTGGCGTTTCTTTGGCGAACGCGATTTGTGGAACAAAATATTTAGAAGAAGAATTTGCCCTTGTGACGGATAGTGGACAAAAACCCATCGATCCGACGATTGTTCGCCCGGATTTATATGACGCGGCCATGTTTAATACCCCATCGAGTGAGATTACGGCCAAGTATGGATTCAAAGGGGTTTGTAATACGATCTCTACCGGATGTACGGCAGGGACAGACTCTGTGGGATTTTCTATGGAGGCGATTATTGACGGGGACGCGGATATTATGATAACAGGGGCCTCTGAAGCCCCTCTAACGCCCATTACTTTTGGGGCCTTTGATACGGTGAATGTTTTATCCGTACATAATGATGAGCCGGAAAAAGCTTCACGTCCTTTTGATGCTAAACGCAATGGATTTGTGGCCTCTGAGGGGGCGGGGATTTTAGTGGTGGAAGAGTTGGAACATGCTAAAAAACGTGGCGCGAAAATTTATTGTGAAATTATTGGATTTGGAACAACGTGTAACGCCTATCATATGACGGATTTACCACCGGAAGGAGACGCGAAGGCAGAATGTATTCGTATTGCTTTAGAAGATGCGGGAATCAAACCGGAGCAGATTGATTACATTAATGCGCACGGTTCTTCGACGAGACAGAATGATGTTTTTGAAACAAACGCGTATAAAATGGTTTTTAGTGATTATGCCTATAAAATACCGATTAGCTCATTGAAATCAATGATTGGCCATCCTTTGGCCGGGGCCAATGGGATTGAGTTATGCATCGGAGCGTTAATTTTTGAACGCGATATGCTTCCTCCGACAATTAATCAGGAAGAGTCGGACCCCCAATGTGATTTAGATTACATTCCTAATAAGGCAAGGTCAAAAAAAGTCAACTATATGCTTAAAACCAGCAGCGGATTCTCAGGAATTCATTCAGCCATGGTTTTGAAAAGATTTGAGGAATAATTATGAATAAAATAGCCATCACAGGTTTAGGGGTTGTGACCCCGAGTGGGATTGATAAACGGAAGTTTTGGGCAAATATTAAAGCAGGGCGTTCAGCTGTTGAGAAAATTACACGCTTTGATGCTGATAAATATGATTCTCATATTGCCGGTCATGTCCATGAATTAGACGCGTATAGCAATGTTTCATCGCGATTATTAAAAAAGATTGATCTTTTTTCTCATATGGGATTGGTTGCTTCAGAGATGGCGATACAGGATGCCAACTTGGATTTATCGCAGGAAAATTTAAAGCGTGCCGGTATTTTTATGGGCAACGCGATTGGCGGTTGGCTTTATGGAGAGACTGAATTGCGAGACCTCTATATCGAAGGGCGTGAAGGCGTGAGTCCGTTTATGGCTTCTGCCTGGTTCCCGGCAGCGCCTCAAGGGCAAATATCGATTAAATATGGAATGAAGGGATACAGCAAAACTATTGTTTCTGATCGAGCCAGTTCCCTGATGGCAATCGCCTACGCGGCTAAAAATCTTAATCATGGAAAAAATGATTTCATCCTCGCCGGAGGAATGGAAGCTCCTGTCACACCCTACGCGTTGTTGTGCTGCAATACATCAGGGGTATTGAGTAAACGAAATGATACGCCCGAAACGGCTTATCGGCCATTTGATAAAAATCGGGATGGTTTTGCTATTGCTGAGGGATCCGGAGTTTTAGTATTAGAGCCACAAGAACGTGTACAAAAAAGAAATGCGTGTATTTACGCGAATATTATTGGCTATGGGACAACGACGGATGGTGTTGATCGGATTCAACCGGCTAGTGATGGGGTGGAGTTAGCGAGAGCGATTAACATCGCGTTAGAAGACGCGCGATTAGAACCTTCTCAAATTGATTACATTTGTTCAGACGGGGCCGCGACGCAAATTGGGGATGTCTCAGAAACGAAAGCTATTAAACAGGTTTTTAACGGGAATGCGAAAAAGATTCCTGTGAGCGCGCCCAAGGCTATTTTTGGAAACATGTTAGGAGCTTCCGGAGCCGTAGATGTGGCGATAACGGTTTTAGCGATGGAACATAATATGGTTCCACCAACGATTAATTATTCTGAATCGGATCCGGAATGTGATCTGGATTATTGCCCGAATACCGCGCAAGAAAAAGAAATCAATAACGCGTTGATTATTAATCGAGGGCGTGGGGGAATAAATGCAGTGTTGGTTTTACAAAAAGTATAAATAAGGAATCGTTCAAAAATAACCTCGACAATCATGAAATAGGTGTTGTCGGGTTGAGATATATAGTTGTCGAGGTTATTTTTGAGCCGCTCCTAAGCAACAAGCATACTTGTTGCCGAAAGGTAATGCTAGTATCAAAGCATTGCTGCTCTAATGTGGAGGAAATAACATGGCAGTCGAAGAAAAAGTAAAATCTATTTTTCAACAAGTATTAGATATCCAGCCGGATGAAATCAAACCGGATGACAAGCTGGAAAATGATTTAGGGATTGACTCAACAGAAATGGTGGAAATTTCCGTTTCCCTAAAAAAAGAATTTGGTGTTGAGGTTGGAGATAATGAGCTTAAGAAAAGCCATTCATTTAATGAAATCGTTGGTATTTTGAAAGAAAAGGGTGCGGCGTAATGCAAATTATCGATTTAAGTCTTCCTATTGATGATACTCTTGTTGAAACTCATGATGCAAAGATTGACCGAATTAGTCATGCCGAAGGGGTGGAGCATTTTAATTGGGTGGTGATGAATAAGCGTCCCGGGGGGAAGGATTCCTTTGATAAAGGCGAGCGTGTGGCTACTAAAGAAGAAATTCCAGATGGAGAAATGTTGTCGCTTGAAATTGTTCATGCCTCTGTTCATATGGGAAGCCACGTCGATGCCCCATTTCATTATGGAAGCATGTGTGAAGGAAAACCTGCTAAGCAAATCATGGATGTTCCATTGGAATGGTGTTATGGTTCAGGAGTTGTTTTAGATTTTACACATTTGCAATATCCTCAAAATATTACCAGGGAAGATGTGATTGCCGCGTTGAACAAAATTGATTACGATCTTAAACCCAGGGACATTGTTTTGTTTAATACCGGAGGTGACAAGCTTCTCGGCACACCGGAATATGTGACAAAGTATGTCGGAGTACTGCCTGATGCTGTGGAATATATTCTTGATCAAGGTGTTAAAATGATGGGTATTGATACCATGGGATTAGATCGTCCTTGTTTTGAGATGTTTCAAGAATTTTTAGAAACTAAAGATAAATCCAAAATTTGGCCGAGCCATTTTCTTGGACGTCGTCGAGAATATTGCCATATGGAACGGTTAGGCAATTTAAGCGCGATTTCTAAGCCATATGGGTTTACTATTTCTTGCCTTCCTGTAAAAGTGCGTGAAGCTGGGGCAGGGTGGTCAAGGGTCGTTGCCATTATTGAGGAATAATATGACTAATAAAGAATTTTTAAATAAAGTATCTCATAGTCAGGATGATTTTTTACAATCGTTTATTGATATTCTTGAGGAGAATGAAGCCTCTTTTTGTGTTATTGGTGGTCTTGCGGTGAATGCTTACGCGGAACCATTGGTTAGCTTAGATTTAGATGTCATTATTGTGAGTGAGGGGCAGAAGGGGCTTGTTGAGAAATTAGCAAGGATTTATAAAATTGAGACTTTTCCGAATAGCATCAATCTTTCGAAGCAAGGATCAGACTTACGCATTCAAATTCAGACTGATACGAGGTATCAGGATTTTTTACCTAGAGCAAAGGTGGGGGATGTTTTAGGTTACCAAATTCCTGTGGCTTGTATTGAAGATGTCATACAGGGAAAGATTTGGGCAGCGAGTGATGATTCCCGACGTCCAAGTAAACGGCAGAAAGATTATGCGGATATTATGCGGTTGATTGAAGCCAAAGGAGAGTTGAAGGATTTATTACCGGAGAAGTTAAAAGAGAAGTTATATTCATAAACCATCAGGAGGTAATTATGGGACATACACGTAATGAAATTGTTATTGAAGCACCTTATGATTTAGTGTTTGATATCTCGAATCATATTGAACGTTGGACAGAACTTTTTGGGGATGAATATGTGAGTGCGGAGGTTTTGGAACGTAAGGATAATGAAATCATTTTTCGTTTAACCGATGATGAAGGAAAGTCCTGGGTATCTAAACGATGGTTGCATAAAAATCAGAAGTATGCTTTTGCTTCTCGTCATGACCCGATGTTTCCGTTTAAGTATATGAAAATTATCTGGTTATATCATGAGATTGACTGCAAGTGTGAAGATGGTAAAACGAAAGTATTGATGACGTGGATTCAGGACTTTGAGATGGATAAAGAGTTTAAGAAATTTACAGAAGAACAGATAGAAGGCTTCATCAACGAACACTCACAGCATAATTTAAAGATTTTTAAAGAAGTCATTGAGAAAGAAGCCTCGGCGAAGTAAATGTTTTTTTAACTCGACAATTCCCCATCCCTTTGGGGTGGGGTTACCGCTTAAAGAGGAAGAGCTCGAGAAAACAGGCGGTTTCTCGAATTCAGGATTCCAAATTGATATCCCACCTCTTGAGGTGGGGAGGTTCATTACTGAAAAAAATCCGCAAGTGGTTACTGGAACGCCATGCCTCAGGCGAGTATTTGCCCCAATCTCCCATGGGTCAGGCTAGTACACATGTCTTAAAAATCTGGCGAAATCTGTGCATGTATTTAAGAGACGGCCGCATTCCCATAGATAATAACCTGGCTGAAAACGCCATCCGTCCAATTGCTTTAGGCCGAAAAAACTGGATATTTTTAGGGGATGATCTCCTACCTGACAACTGGCAAAATCAACGCGATTCAAAAACATCTTAACAAAAACCAACTCCGAAGGGTAGATGGGTTGGTCGGACGCTTACATGAAGATGACCAAAAAATTAATTGTAATCCATTGAGGATAAAAGATTTATGAAGAAAAATATATTTTTAAAAACCTACGGATGACCGCAACGCCCTCTATGGTAAAATTTTATTGGGCCTTGTTAATGCGATAAGCACATAATATACCAT
>CAZIRV010000123.1:0-6758 GCA_964541845.1 uncultured Planctomycetales bacterium | reverse complement strand
AAGCGTCGAGAAAAGCAAAATTGGTTTTGGTCATTATTTAATGGAATGGGTATTATAAACATGCGGCAAGCGATTGCCTAAGTTACAGACAATTTCATAACTAATAGTTTTAGCATGTTGTGCAAGCTCATCCGCAGAGATAATCTCCTTTTTCTGTTTCCCTAAAAGAATTACTGCTGCTCCTGTTTTTATAGATGCAATTTTAGAAACATCGACCATGATCTGATCCATTGTGACACGCCCGACGACCGGACAGCGCATCCCACCAATAAGCACATCTGCCTTGTTAGATAATGCTCTAAAAAAACCATCATTGTACCCAATAGGAATTACAGCAATTTTCATATCCTTCTTTGTAAAAAATGTACACCCATAACTGATACTGCGGCCCTTCTTAATATCCTTTACAAAAATCACTTTGGATTTCACACTCATGGCCGGTTTTAACTTAATTTTATTTATTAACCCTGGATGAGGATGCAACCCATATAACATCAACCCTGGACGAGATAGATTTAGAACATGCGTAGAAAATCCCGCTAAACCCATACTATTTGCTGCATGAATATACGGAATAATCAATCCCGTCTTGTCTAACTGCGTTACAAGATCATAAAGATATTGAATTTGTTTTTGGGTAAATTGGGTATGCGTATCTGCCGCTGGAAAATGTGTAAAAATTCCCATAATCCGTAAATTATCAAGCTGATGAACTTTACCAATGAAATCAAAAGCCTGCTCATGCCAGATACCTAAGCGCCCCATTCCCGTATCCACTTTTATATGAATATCAATACGTTTCTTTGATTGCTGAGCATAACAATTTAAAGCCTTGGCTAATTCCAACGTGCATACTGTCGGCATTAATTTTTGGTCTACTATCTGTTTAACATTCTCAACCAATGTACTTTCAAATAATAAAATAGGTTTCTTAATTCCTAGCTCACGTAACCGCATCCCTTCTGCCACATCAGAAACCCCAAAAAATCCGACCCCATCCTCGTCGAGCAATGGAGCAATTTGATCAACCCCGTGCCCATAAGCATTGGCCTTAATCACAGCCAAAACTTCCATGGAAGGCAAACTTTTCTTTTTTGATTTTGGACGTGAGGGAATATAAAACTTATTCTTAGCAGCCAGCTTTCGTACCTCTTTAACATTATGCCGAACAGCCTTCAAATCAATTTCAACATAGGTTAAAGGTTTAATATTTTTTGCTTTCATTTTCTCACCTGACAATCATCCGGATATAAGTATACTGGGCCAAGTTTGTTAATATCATCAAACTTCTTTTTCTCAAATCGTACTAAAGCTAACTCAAGCAAATGCCGTGCTTGTGGCAACCATAAATTTTCTTTTGCTAATACTATTAACTTCAATTTCTTTGATTTTTGGATCTCTTCTTTAAAAACCTTAATCCCATCACCAATCAAAATTGTTTTCGTATCAATTTGATTCAAAACCGTTTGAATGTCCGTTAATAAATATTTACCCATCTTTTTTAAGATATTTTTTTTTTCATAAAATCCTGCGTAAATCATATTTCGTCGTGCATCACAAATTGCACAAACCATTCCATTTTCTTTAACATTCATCGCTAACACATCCAGACTCGAAATACCCACCACCGGCTTATTGGTCGCGAAGGCTAACCCTTTAATGGTTGATAATCCCACCCGTAAACCCGTAAAACCCCCCGGACCTAACCCAATAACAAAACCATCTAAGTCCGCTAATGTCATTTGAGCCTTTTTTAAAAGTACTTTAATTTCAGGAATAATTGAAGAAGAAAGCTTTCTACCCAACACTTTATTACGATATCGAATCACACGACCTCCTTTAGAAATCGCTAAACTAAAATTCTTTGTAGACGTATCAATGGATAAAAGTTTCATAACGATTCCCCCTGGCAATCATTTTAATCATTCGCTCTTCCGGATTTCTATGTGTCAACTCAATGTCCAAACGCTCTTGAGGCATTAAAGTATTTAAACGCTCCGCCCATTCAATCACCGCCACGCCATCCCCATATAGAAACTCATCATATCCAATCATGGCCAATTCTACATTAGCTTCAATGCGATATAAGTCAAAATGATAAACAGGCAATCGCCCTTCATAAATATTCATTAACACAAATGTAGGACTCTTAACCTTTGTAGAATTAAATTTTAATCCCTTTGCCAAACCTTTCACAAACGTTGTTTTCCCCGCTCCTAAATCTCCAAACAAACAAATAATGTCCCCTGCTGAAACCTTCTTTCCAAGCCGCTCTGCCATCTTCAGAGTTTCTTCAGGAGTTTTTGTAATAATTTTAGTTGATTTCATCAATTTAATTTTGTGACCGTTGACGGAATATTTCTTTCGAATATAAATTTTTTGTACAATCAAAATTCATGTTTAAATTTATGTGAGAAAGGAATATCCCGTCAACGGTCACACCATTCTAAAAATGCCGATATCCTTTCTTCCCTTCTAAATTCGAACCTTTTCCCTTAATAATTTCTCCAATTTCATAAAACCTGCAACGCTTACTTTCTTTAGACGACAATGTAAATAATAATTCGAAATCCTCTCCATCGCATAATGCCTCTTCCAAACTTGCTTTTTTTCTTCGTGGGATTTTGTCTTTATCAATCACTGCTCCGACATTGCTTGCTTTTAAAACATGTTCCAAATCAGAAGCCAATCCATCAGAAATATCCATCATACTAGTCGGTTTAAAATTTTTTACAAGATATTGAGCCTCTTTCACCCGCGGAATAAATTTTAAATGATACCCACTAACAAACGACTTTCCTAAAGGTCCTGTAATAAAAATTTTATCCCCTATTCTAGCCCCATTTCGAAAAACCAAATATTTTTTTGCCACCTCACCAATAAGGGCAACATTAATAACAATATTATCACTTTTAACTGTATCTCCTCCAACAATATCTACTTGAAAATCTTTTGCTATTTTTTGCATCCCCTGATAAAGCTGCCGAATATATGTTGTTTTTAAATCTTTCGGGACACCTAATGAAACAACCGCGTAAGTCGGCAAGCCCCCCATTGCGGCAATATCACTAATACTACAGGCGACAGCCTTATGTCCGATAGCATGCGCAGGCGTTTTTTTAGTGAAGTGAACGTCTTCGATAAGCATGTCCGTTGTAAACAGTAAATACTTTCCCGTTTTATAAGGAAGGATCGCGGTGTCATCACCAATACCTTTAATGACTTTAGAAGATACTGGAGTGTATTTCTTGATTAAATCAATAATACCAAACTCACCGTAATCTTTGACTTTAGACATATCTGGAAAACATTTTTTTGATGTTGGTTTTAAACGGCGGATGAATAACCCCTGCTTCCGTAATAATTCCTGTAATTAATTTATGGTCCGTCACATCAAAGGCGGGATTAAAAACTTTCACATTTTTGGGAGCCGTTGTGACCCCGCCAAAACCCGTCACTTCGGATTTGTCACGCTCTTCAATAGGAATTTGCTTTCCATTCTTAATATTCATGTCAAATGTTGAATACGGAGCCACAATATAAAATGGAATCTTGTGGTGCCTGGCTAAAACCGCCAAGCTGTATGTTCCAATCTTATTGGCTGAATCGCCATTCGATGCCACCCGGTCAGCCCCGGTAAAAATGACGTTAACACCCTTATCCCGCATCACACTGGCCGCCATACTGTCGCAAATCAATGTCGTATTGATCTTCGCCCTCAAAAGCTCCCACGTTGTTAATCGCGCCCCTTGCAATAGCGGACGTGTTTCACAGGCATACACTTTAAAACTTTTTCCTTTCTCTTTGGCCGCATACATAACACCCAACGCCGTCCCATAATCCACCGTTGCCAATGCCCCGGCGTTACACACCGTCATAATCGTCGCATCATTCTCAATCAAACTCGCCCCATAATTCCCCATTCTGCGACAAACCCGACGATCCTCGTTATAAACCTTAAAGGCTTCCTGCGTCAGATGATCCTTAATATCCTTAACGGATAAATCCTTGTGCCGTACTGCAACTTTTCGCATTTGCTCTATTACATTAAATAAATTTACTGCTGTCGGTCGTGATGTTCCGATATAATCACAAACCTTATTCACATGTTTAACAAACTTCCTGGAATCCTTCCCCTTAAAATCTTTCATTCCCAACAAAACACCAAACCCCGCGGCCACCCCAAGGGCCGGCGCGCCACGCACACTTAACACTTTAATCGCCTGCCATAATGTTTTCACATCGCGACAATAAATATATTCTAATTTCTGCGGAAGCTTTGTTTGATCAATAAGCTTCGCGCAACCCCTTTGCCAGCAAATTGTTGGTGTATTCATTTTTAAAAAACTCCTTTCCACTTAGGACACGCAAAAAAATAACCTTACATTTTGAGGATACGTTAGGCCCAATCCATTAAATAATGACCAAAACCAATTTTGCTTTTCTCGACGTTTTAACGAGAATAGCAGAGTTTAAAATAGAGCAATTATTTAATGAAATTGGTACTATTGCCAAAATCAAATTTTGCTTTTCTCAACGATTTAACGGGAACAGCAGAACTGAAAATAGTACAATTATTTAATGGAATAAGTATTATACCAAATCCATTAAATAATTACCAAAACCAATTTTGCTTTTCTCGACGTTTTAACGGGAACAGTAGAACTGAAAATAGTACAATTATTTAATGGAATTGGTATTCGCTACGCTATAAATTTAAACCCCACCATTTCGACTTACAACTTTTTTCTTATCGGACCGAAGGTTTATTTTTTTTAGATTCACGTAACATTCGTAGTAAAATCAGTGCGGGTTGGTAATGATTATTATCATTTTTGGCTTTAAAAATAAGGATACTTCGTTTAACGTTATTGAGGGCTTGTTCATTATCGCCTTTTAAGCCATAGCATCGTGCCAAAATAAAAAAAATTTGTCCATTATCAGGCTGCAACTCACCGGCTCTTTTATAATGTTCTATAGCTTTATCATAATTTTTCATTTTCATAAAGAGCCCCCCCAACACAAGATGCGGCTCAACATCCTGAGGATCATTGGCTATAGCCTGATAAAAACTCATGATAGCTTCCTTGATATTATATTTTTTTAGTTGTTCCGCCCCCTGCTTTAAATAATTGATTTGTTTTTTTTCTTTTTTAATAATCTCGGGTGGGGTTTTATTCCCACAACCAACCATTATTAGAGCTACTATAATAACAGATATAATTTTTTTCATTACTGCATCCTCTCTGTTCTTTCGCAATAAACTACCTCGGAGCAAGCACACAAGGTATTGACCAAGGATCGGCTCAAAAATAACTTCGACAACTATATATCTCAACCCGACAACACCTATTTCATGATTGTCGAGGTTATTTTTGAACGATTCCTAAGCATTTACAAACGAGACAAGCCTCGGGAATTTAAACCCTGTTTAAAGATTGGCAGAATATTTTTTTGGCCAATCTCTTAATTAAAATATCATTTTGTAATATTCGTTTATCGACTGCATAGCCTCCATCAAAGATTTCAAAAGGAAATAGCTGACAATAATAATAATTAAGCTGACAATAATCTTCTTTGTCCGGCTGTAATTCGGATTAAACCACAGCAAAGGCAGAGCAAGAGGTCCAACACTTAAGAGAGTTATTACCAATAAAGAAGTTTTAAAATACCATTTTCCCTTCTGCTTTTGCTCTAAAAATTCTCCACAATGTTTACATTTAATGGCTTCATCCTGTATTTCTTCAGCACAAAAGGGACATTTTTTCATAAATAACCTAAATCAATTTTGTAATAGCCTGCGTTAACGATTCATAAGAGGCCGTTTTTGTTATGAACGCGTCTGCGTGAGAATTTCGTTTCCAGTGCGGCTCAATGATATTAAGCTTTCCAGTAATGAGAATAACTTTAGAATGTATGCCTTCCATACATTTAATTTCTTTACAGACATCAAAACCTTTTAAATCCGGCAAGGCAAGAGCAATAATAACTATATCTGGCTTTTTTGACCGTATAATTTTAAGACCTTCCTGCCCCGTGCACGCAACGACAACATTGTTATAACCAATGGTTGCCAGAGTTCGAGTCATACCCAACCTGTCCTTTTCATCAGCCTCAATAATTAAAATTTTTTTATTCATTTAACTTTTAATTAAGAGATTGGCCAAAAAAAATATTCTGCCAATCTTTAAACCGGGTTTAATTCCCCTAGGCTTGCCTCGTTTGTAAATGCTTAGGTCAATAAACTGATTTAACAGCTAACGCGATATTTTCAGCAATTCCTTTTTCCAAAAGACTGGGCAATACGGCCCCCCTACTTAAATTTTTGACACTATCCGCCAAAGCATAAGCGGCAGCGGCTTTCATTTCTCTGGTGATTTTTTCTGCTTTTGCCTCAATTGCTCCTCTGAAGATCCCTGGAAAAACTAAAGCATTATTAACCTGATTTGGATAATCACTTCTTCCCGTTCCCACAATAAAGGCCCCTGCTTCTTGAGCTTCTTTAGGGTCAATCTCCGGCGTTGGATTGGCCATAGCAAAAATAATCGGTTTGTCATTCATACTTTGGACCATCTCTTTTGTAACCACATTGCCGATGCTGACGCCAACAAGGACATCTGATTCTTTCATCGCATCAGCCAGCGTTCCTTCAATATTTTGTCGGTTAGTTATTTTAACCAGATGTTTTTTATGTTCATTTTCTGAGATATCTTGCCTTGCGTGTGAAATAATCCCTTTGGAATCGCATACCAACAATT
>CAZIRV010000122.1:0-6916 GCA_964541845.1 uncultured Planctomycetales bacterium | reverse complement strand
CAAATAAAATTTGGCATCATGGAAAAGTTGCCGAGCCATAGTGAGGCTTAATTTAAGTACGTAGCCATGGATAGTTTAAATTTCGCAGGTATTCTTCTCGAGACTTTATACCAAATCCATTAAATAAGTACTCATTTAAAAGGTTTACTTACTCGTAAAAATGTCGAGAAAAGTAAAATGGGTTTTGGTCATTATTTAATGGAATGGGTATAAACACCGGAAATTTATATGGTCTTATTGAATATAATATCCGCGGCACTTTTTTATTTTTCCTTTCCAAATTATTTTTTTCCTTCAGGGTTTCCAGCGCTATCCTGGTTTTTTGCTATCCCATTATTTTTTGCTCTGGAAAATCAAACATTTTTTCGGAGGGTTTGTTCCGGAATTATTTTAGGCTTACTATCCTATCTTCCCCTCATTAGTTGGGTGGAGCCCATTCATACTACAGGGTACTTGCTTTTTGTTTTTGTTCTATCGTTGCAGCCAATCCTTTTTTGTTCATTATTTTTCCCTCTCCCTCAGGGAGAGGGCCTCTGTCGAAGGCAGAGAGGTGAGGGAAATTCTAGGAGGCTGTCCGAGAATGATCTTTTTATCCAGACCCGCGTTGCAAGACTCAAGAAAATCCTCAACGACATGTACGCCTCCGGTATTTCTTTCGTCTCGCGCCTTGTTCTGAATAAAAATTTCCTTCTCGGGCGGCCTCCTAGTAGAACAATTTTTTTTAATTTAATTTATGTTCCGGCCTTGTGGGTTTTTACGGAATTTATGCGCGCCTGGCTTTTGGGAGGATTCGCGTGGACCCTTGGAAACTCACAGGCGTTTATGCCAAGCTTGATTCAAATAACAAATATAACCGGTTCCTACGGCGTTTCATTTATTATTATTTTGGTTAACAGGTGTTTATATCAGATTTTTTTTGGAAAGAAAAATAAAATTTATTATGGGGGGATTATTTTTTTAATATTTTTTGTAAGTTATGGGTATGGGCAGATTTCTTTTTTACGAGGGGATCAAGGGGGGAAAACTAAAATAACAGTTTGTACGATTCAGCCCAATATATCAACACGGGATAAAGCAAATCCGGAGTTGATTGACATTGTTTTTGATCGACATATTACGTTAAGTCAGCAATGTTTTTTGGCCAAAAAACCCGACATCGTTATTTGGCCGGAGACGGCAGTGACAGATGATGTTATTCGTGATAAAATCATCAATAAAAAAATAATTAATTTTGTACAGGAAGTCCAAACGCCGATACTTGTTGGATCGGCACTACTTATTGATGGAAAGGATTTTAATAGTGCTGTTTTGTTTGATAAGATGGGAAAAGTAAAAAATTTTTATCATAAGCAGAAACTAGTTCCTTTTATGGAAAAACAATTCAAATTTGGAAAAGCAGCAGGGGTGTTTCAGTTATCAGAAAAAAGTAATTTCGGAGTATCGATTTGTTCAGAGGACGGCTATCCGAATGTTTTTAAAAAAATGAGTAAAAAAAATCCAGAATTTATTGCTGTATTATTAAATGACGCGTGGTTTAATCAGAAGGCAGGGTTTATGATGCATTTACAGAATTCGATCATGAGGGCAGTAGAGTTCGGGTTTCCTATTGTCCGTAGCGCCAACACAGGGTGGAGCGGGTATATTGATGAATTTGGTAGAATAGAAAATTTAAATCAAGGTTTAAACCGCAGCAAAATATTTAAGATAGACATTTTTTCTTCCGAAAGAAAAACGTTTTATGGAAAATTTGGTGATATTTTTGCAATCCTTTGCGGACTTTTTGTTATAATTATATATTCCGTTTACAGACTCAGGGAGTCTGTAAAGTAAAAAATAACGGGGCAGGAGGTCGAGACCTGAAACCATCTTGACTGCTTGCCCCTGTTCGTTTATCATCACAAATAATATGAAATCCAGTATTGGTATTTTTTTAATAGTTTTATTTTTTTCTCAAAAGATATGTTTTGCGGGTGGTGCAATGTTACGCCGTAAACAGCAACTTGAGCAAAGAAAACAACAAATTGAGCAGCAATTGATTCAACAGAAAAAAGAAGAATATCGTCAAAAGGCTCTTCGGAAGCAACAGGCTTATCGTCAGCAGGCACTTCAACAACAGAAAGCGGCTTATCGCCAACGCGCGCTTCAACAGCAGCAACATGCTGTTCAACAAAAAGCAACTCAACAGCGACAACAACAGATTGCCAGACAAAGAGCGGTTCGTCAGCAGCAGGTAGTGGCACAGCAACGGGCTGTGGCTCAGCAGAAAGCAATTCAACAAAGACAAGCCATACAGTTAGAAGGGACTCAACGCGTGGCACGTCAAAATATCAGCATCTCCAAACAGAGGGAGGATGCAGAGGTTAAAGATATTGTAACAATTGCTCAGATTTGGGAATCAATGGAAACGACAAGTGAAGTCTGGGCATTGATGCTGGATGTAAATCCAAAGGTGGCTACTGTTGATAGATATATTGAATGGTATAAACAGCGTGGGATCGTTATTCAAAATCCTCCCATTTATTATGTGCAAATGATTGATGCGATGTCAAAGAATAGCTCCGCTATGTTAAAAAGTCCTTTTGAAGAGGTTTTGAAGAAAGTGGCGATTATTGAATATGATTTTGACAATGGTCGGGATAAAGATTTGATGGCCAGGGAAATTCTTGGAGAAGAGGCTTTTCAGAAGAATAAGGCGCGTTTAGGCAGGTGATAGCAATTTCATTAAATAATGTCCTATTTATAGGGTTGCTATTCTCGCAAAAACGTCGAGAAAAGCAAAATGGATTTTGGTCATTATCTAATTAAGAGATTGGCCAAAAAAAATATTCTGCCAATCTTTAAACCGGGTTTAATTCCCCGAGGCTTGCCTCGTTTGTAAATGCTTAGGTCAATACCTCGTGGGCTTGCTCCGAGGTAGTTTATTGGAATTGCTTCACAAAAAACGATTGCAATGACACGCAAGGGGGAGAGAACTTTGGATGTTGACAGGAAAAGGGAAATGTATGACAATAGGGTCTTTGTTAAGGTAAATTAGAACGGATAACAACATGAAAAAATATTATTCATATAAAATAATAATTTTATTATTAATATTTATTCCTGCTTTTGGCTATGCTCAGGAAGAGGGAGATGGTCAAATTCAGGAAGAAACATTTAATAAAGTTGAGTCAGAGCAAGAGATTGCTAAAGAGGCATATATCGATCCAGAGGTCGATCCTGAGGAAGAATTTATTGAAACGGAAACAAAGACTTTTGAATTAAGAAATATCCCTGTGGAAAAAGTCGTGGGAGAGGTTGGAAAAATTTTAACAGAGGAAATAGGGAAGGTCCAGTTGGATAGTAACGCTAATCATCTGGTGGTAACAGATATTCCTGAAAAAATTCAGGAAATTACAGAGCTTGTTGAGAAGATGGATAAAGAAGAAAAAGAAGTGCGCATTAAAGTAAAGGCCCTGCAAATTGTATTAAATGATGAGCATTTAATGGGGGTGGATTGGGAAGCGATTGTATCGAATTATCAAAAGGTTAGCGCGTCAAAAAATATGTCGGAGAAAGGATTTAAAAAAAGTTCAAACAACATAAACAATAGTCCGTTAAGCGTTGGAACCGTTTCCAATGAGGATTTGCTTGTGCTTCAAGAGGCTCTGGATACGGTTGGGGAAATTAACGTGATTACAGATAGTAAAACAAAGATGAAAAACAATCAAAGATCCAAAATTGTTATTGGTCCGGCATTTTCTATTATTGTCAATGAAGAAGAAAGAGAAGAAATAGGCAATGTGGCCCTAAAAAATCAATTAATAATACTTTCTTTGAGCCCAAAAATTGAAGAGGGAAAAAGTTTATTAAAAACACATATTGTTTCAGAAATAGGTTATCCCGCGCAAATTTTTGATGTTGCTGTTAATGTTGAGGAGAGTTCAACAATGGTTTTGGGTGGGATTTTTAAAGAAGTTTTAGTTCCTTCTACCAGAAAGATTCCTCTTTTAGGTGACATCCCTTTCCTGGGTTTTGCCTTCCGTAATCAAGGCCAACGCAAACGCCTTAGTGAAATTATTATTTTTGTTACACCGAAGGTAGAGAAATAGATTTATTTTTTTATGGCTTAGGGGGCGATTTTAAGTGCTGGGTCGTTTAAAGAGTCGGTTACAGAATCTTCCCAACCTTTCATTTGAGCATTCCAACTACGGATAACGTAGGGGCCCATAATAATAATGCCGACCATTACCAGGACCAGAACAACAGCGTATTCAATGGTATGCTGTGCTTTTTGATTGAATTTTTTAAGTAAGAAATGCATAATATAAAGTATACAGTATCACTGTGTAAAAATCAATTTTTTAAAAAGAAAGCGAGATGTCAAAAATTGTATATTGACAAAAAGGTGCTTGATGATATATTGATTCAGGCTTCGGAAGTGAATCCCGCCTAAAGATCCAAGCAAAAAAAGAAATTATTCTTATTTGAATCCTGGTTACAATTAAAAATTAGTTGAAAATATAGACGGATATTTTAAAAATAGTGAGCAAAGCTGTATTATATCTTGAGGACGGAACTAGCTTTTCAGGGCAGTCTTTGTCTGCTTCCGGGGATACGGCCGGAGAGGTTGTTTTTAATACCTCTATGACGGGTTATCAGGAAATCCTTACTGATCCTTCCTATGCCGGACAAATTGTCATCATGACGTATCCATTGATCGGTAATTACGGAGTTAATGAGGAAGATGTTGAGTCTTCCAGGGTGCATGTGAAAGGTTTTGTTGTTAAGGAATTTTGTCGTACGTATTCCAATTTTCGAGCTACCCAAAGTCTTATTGAATATTTAAACGCGCATAATATTATTGCCATTGAAGGCGTTGATACACGCGCTTTAACCCGCCATTTGCGGGTTAAAGGTTCCATGAAGGGGCTTATTTCGACAAAGGATTTTGATTTTAAAAGTCTGCAAGCAAAGATTGATCAATCTCCTTCGATGGAGGGAAGTGATTGGGTTAAAGAGGTTACGACGAAGGAAAAATATATTTGGAAGGAAAATAAAAATTTGGGGGCAGGTACCTTTAAAAATATTTCCGATACATGTCTTCGGACTCCCCGGACTTTTAAAGTGGCCGCTATTGATTGCGGTATTAAATATAATATTTTACGCATCCTTACGAGTTTAGGCTGTGAGGTTCATGTATTTCCCGCCAGCGTAACTGTTGAGGAGATCAATGATATTAATCCCAATGGTATTTTTGTTTCTAATGGTCCAGGGGATCCCGCAGCTGTTGGGTATGTTGTTGAAATGGTTAAACAATTTTTAGGGAAGATTCCTGTTTTTGGGATTTGTTTGGGGCATCAAATTTTAGGGTTGGCTTTGGGTGGAAAAACATATAAATTGAAATTTGGTCATCATGGAGCGAACCATCCGGTAAAAGATTTACTCAACGGACGAATAGGAATTACATCCCAGAATCATGGTTTTTGTGTGGACGCGAAAAGTTTTGGCACCGATGAGATCGAGGTTGTTCATATTAATTTGAATGATCAAACGGTTGAAGGCATTCGGCACAAAAATTGGCCGATTATTTCCTTCCAACATCATCCCGAAGCCGCTCCAGGCCCCCATGATGTGCAGTATTTATTTAAGCAGTTTATTGAGATGATGAAAGTTGAAATTTCATAATGAAGAGTAAATCTGACCAGTTGATTTCTATAAAATTAATTGAAAATAAAATATTTTTATTTCGTGGTGAGAAGATATGCTTGATAGAGATTTGGCAGCGTTTTATGGAGTTGAAACAAAGGTTCTTAATCAGGCTGTTAAACGGAATATTGATCGTTTCCCAAAGGATTTTATGTTTCAGCTGAGTAGGGAGGAGGCGGAATTTTCAAGGTCACAAATTGTGACCTTGAAGAAGGGACAAAATATTAAATATCTTCCGTATGCTTTTACAGAACAAGGTGTCGCGATGCTTTCCAGTGTTTTAAGAAGCAAGCGAGCTATTCAGGTGAATATTGTGATCATGCGCACTTTTGTTAAGTTAAGAAAAATATTATTTTCGCATAAGGAACTCGCCCTTAAGTTATCTCAGTTTGATCCTCAAGTAGAAAAACATGATAAAGATATTCGTATTATTTTTGAGATTCTCCGAAGGTTGATGGCAGAGTCGGAAAAGCCAAAACGTTCTATAGGATTTCATCCAAAAAAATAAAGGTTATGCCAAAGCGTACCGACATAAAAAAAATTCTTCTTCTTGGTGCTGGACCGATTGTCATTGGACAGGCCTGTGAATTTGACTATTCAGGGACACAAGCCTGTAAGGCACTTAA
Organism: uncultured Planctomycetales bacterium; assembly: GCA_964541845.1. Taxonomy (GTDB): domain Bacteria; phylum Omnitrophota; class Gorgyraeia; order Zapsychrales; family Zapsychraceae; genus CAZIRV01. The sequence continues at coordinate 605 of CAZIRV010000122.1, read as the reverse complement.
AGAAGAGGGCTATGAAATCGTGCTTGTCAACTCTAATCCCGCCACCATTATGACGGACCCTGAATTTGCGGAACATACCTATATTGAACCTCTCACTCCGGAATTTATTGAAGCTATTATTAAAAAAGAACGCCCGTGCGCGATTCTCCCGACGTTAGGTGGGCAGACTGCGCTTAACATCGCGATGGAGCTTTATGAAAATGGAGTTTTGAGAAAATATAATGTCAAGATGTTGGGGGCGGATTATGAGGTTATTAAAAAAGCAGAAGACAGGGAGTGCTTTAAAGAAGCAGTATTGAAGGTTGGGCTCGATGTTCCTCAAAGCGCGTTCGCGCATAATTTGGAGGAAGCCAAAAAGGCGGTGGAAAAAATAGGATTCCCTGTGATCGTGCGTCCGAGTTTTACCTTAGGGGGCACAGGTGGTGGATTCGCGTATAATATGGAAGAACTTGAAAAAGCGGCCGCGCTTGGGATTGAAAGCAGCATGACTAATGATATCCTTATTGAGGAGTCCATCGTCGGTTGGAAGGAATATGAACTTGAGGTTATGCGTGACAGTAAAGATAATGTAGTGATTGTATGTTCGATTGAAAATTTGGATCCCA
>CAZIRV010000121.1:0-6929 GCA_964541845.1 uncultured Planctomycetales bacterium | reverse complement strand
TAAATACCGGATGTCCTTCTACCACTAAGATTTTTTTATCCATATACCCCCCCCCACACCAATGTATTGACACCTTATTATACCCACGACTTAGCGTAAAGCTTTATAATAATACCAATTCCATTAAATATTTGTTCTATTTTTAACCCTGCTGTTCCCGCTAAAGCGTCGGAAAAAGCAAAATTGCTTTTGGTCATTATTTAACAGAACTAACATTTTCCTTTAATTTTTTGCGGTACTGCATAGGTGTCATCTTGCTCATCCGCTTAAAAATCCTCATAAACGACTCTGGATTTTGATACCCCAACTTAAAAGAAATTTCATTAATATTAAACGAAGAATTCTTTAACAATGATTTTGCAACATCAATTTTTACTTTGACTTTATAATCTCTAAAGCTAAAACCGCATTTTTCATTAAACATCCGACTAACATACTTGGGGCTTAAACACATTTCACTGGCAATAAATTCTAAAGAAGCATTTTTATGGTTACGTTCAATAAACCTCTTAATACGCTCTACATTATCATTTTTTTCTCCGGAACTTCGATTGAATCGAGATTTATTTTTTAAAATAGTGCGAATTTTGACTCTTAAATCATCGACATCAAAAGGTTTTTCAAGAAAATCATCCGCATGATAACGTAATGCCTGAACAGCCACGTCAAGAGACCCATATGCCGTCATAATAATAACCGCAATATCACTATTATTTTTCTTAATTTCGTTTAAAACGCTTATCCCATCAATTCCAGGCATCATCACATCCAAAAGAACAAGATTAATTTCATTTGGTTTTCGTAAAAATTCCAACACCTCCTCACCATTGGAAAAATCGATGATTTCATATTCCTCAAGTGAAATTTTAATGCTTTTAATAACTCGGGCGTCATCATCAACGGCAAGAATTTTTTCTGAAATCATAATTCACTCCTCCTCATGTTCTTTAAAATCACTGTTATTTTTTTAGCATCACCTTTCATTTTCTGCTTGGGATCGGCTCAAAAATAACCTCGACAACTATATATCTCAACCCGACAACACCTATTTCATGATTGTCGAGGTTATTTTTGAACGATTCCTTGATCATAACCTTTTAACTTCTGCATAAACTTTCATAGTTTTATAAAAATAAAACGATCGTTTCTTTACTTGCAGTTCTGACAGTTATCCACTATGCCATAGATCAAATTACATGTAAATAGTCTGAAAAGCATAAACACTAACCTCATACCAATTACATTAAATAATTGTTCCATTTTAAGTTTACTATTTGTTCAAATCCTCGCTCAGGCTTCTCCCGGACGTCCAGGAATAACTAAGGCATCGTTCAAAAATAACTTTCCGGTAATTTAAACTCCATTGAGGAGGGTTCAATCATAAGCCTTTAAGTTATTTTTGAGCCGATCCTAACTTTAAAATTCCTGTACATTAAATTATCTCTGGCGCACTATCTTTAAATTGTTCAAAATATAAACTGCTATAAAATCCCTGTCTTTCCAAAAGATAATTGTGATCTCCCATCTCTACAACTTCACCTTTTTCTAAAACAATAATTTTATCAGCTTCCATAATTGTAGAAAATCTATGCGCCACAATGAAAACGGTTCTTCCTTTTAAATAGTGACTCACCGACTGCTGCACTTTATTTTCTGTCATCGCGTCAATAGCTGATGTCGCTTCATCTAAAATTAAAATAGACGGGTTCCGTGCTAAAGCCCTGGCAATAGCTACTCTCTGCCTTTGTCCGGTGGAAAGACGAACGCCTCGTTCACCTACTTGCGTACGATACCTTTTAGGGAAATTATAAATAAAGTTTTCTGCCTGTGCGATTTGTGCGGCCTCCCTCATTTGATTTTCCGAAACTCCAGGGTTTCCATAACAAATGTTTTCCCGAATAGTCCCATTAAATAAATAATCATCCTGAAGAACTATGGCCAAATGATTTCTATATGATTTTAAATCTAAATCTTTTAACCGATGCCCATCAATATATATCTCGCCTGTTCCAGGATCAAAAAATCTCACTAACAAATTGATTAACGTTGTTTTTCCAACGCCACTGGCACCCACAATACCAATCACCTCTCCCGGTTTAACTGAAAAACTGATATTTTTTAAGACATCGTCTCCTGTGTTATAGCCAAAGGCCACATTCTTAAATTCGACTGAACCTTTCACAGAAGAAAGAATAATAGGATTTTCTATTAATTTTATATTTTCGTTAAGATCCAGAACCTCATTAATACGTCCCAACGCGGCTGAGGCCTCCTGATAAGAACTGTTAACTGTTACTAAGCGAATAATGGGTGTAAATAACATGCTAAGATAAGAATAAAACGCGATAAGTTCTCCGGAAGTCATCCGCCCTGATATGACATCTAATCCTCCTATCCATAACACTCCAATTGTTCCCACGGAAGTAAAAACATCGATCCCAACCCATAAACTTAAATTTAAAAAATGATTTGTACGCGCACCCTCTAAAATTTTTTTCTGATACCGTGCAAATATGCCTTTTTCATACTGCTCAGCCGTAAAGCTACGAACAACAGCCATCCCATTTAAAACTTCATTCACTCTAGAGGTCAGTTCCCCGTTAATATCCCGCAGTTGTCTGAATCCAACCTTAAGCTTTGGAATAAGACGAAAATAAAATAGGGTAAAAAATGGCAATAAGAGAAGCGCCGATAGTGTTAAACGTGTGTTAATCCATAGAAGAACCACTATAATGATTCCGACACTAAGCACCGAATAAATACAGTCAATCACATCCCCAAAAATAAAACGTCGAATGCTTTCTACATCCCCCGTAATCCGTGTGAGAATTTGAGAGGGCGTCATTTTTTTAATATTTCTTAAAGAAAGTTTATGCGTGTGATCATACACTCTTTCGCGTAAGTCACACACGATATTTTCGCCGAGCATGCTTCCTGACATCCTTCGTAAAAATGAAAAAACCGCGCGTAAACAAAGGATAACTAATAATCCCATTGTTATAAAATTTAAAAGCCTGATATCTTTATTAATCAAGACCTCATCAATGACCATCTTAACGCCCCAAGGCAGAGCCAAAGAGAGAATATTTACAATAAAAATATAGAGTAAAATAAAAAGAATTTTTTTTCGGTAGGGCTTAACAAGTGATAAAAAAGTCATGTGATATCAAATCTAATTTTTTTTCAGTAATAAAGCTTCATATTCTTTCTTAATTAATGAGGGAATCATTTTATCTAAATACAATTTTTTACAACCCGGAGTCTTAAAATTCTTAACTTCCAAAAAAGACATTAACCTGCAGCCTCCACTGCACATAGGAAGGTAAATGCAATCCTGAGGGCATTGTTGCCATACATCAAGATCCCTGAATTCTTTTTGTTTCGTGTTAAATTTTTCTTCCCTGACATCCCCAATCGCCAATTCTGAATGTCCCAGCATAGAGTTACATTTATAAATTTTTCCATGCTGATCAACCGTTACCCCTCCATTTTCTCTTGTTAAAGAGCATGCTGAAATTGCCAGCCCACTCTTAGTAAAAAGATTCTTTTTTTTCATTAAATTATGAATTTTTGTGTTTGTTTCGGCAAGTTGCGTATCTTCATAGTTACGCATACATTCTGAATTCTTAACATTCGCGAAATCATTTTCAGGACCAAGCGTTGGGTGAATAGGAGAAAAAATAAACCTTCCAAGCTTATGTAAAATTCCAAGATTTTCTAAATAATCAAGCATCCTTTCAATATGGCCGATTTCCCCTTTTTCATAACTCGTCGAAATACCAATTTTAACCTTGTCCACTGAAGCAACAATATTTTCCATGATGCGCTTATATGTCCCTCCACCACCCCTCAAAGGTCGATTTCGGTCATGAACATCAGCATCCCCATCAACAGAGACCCTCACTTGACCCAGACCTATTTTTAAATACCTTTCAATACAATCCGGTGTCATTAAATAACCATTTGTCTGTAACATAAACTGAAACTGAACCCCCCGACGCGCACACCACTCCTGCATATTTTCAGCAATATGCTCTAACACAGGTTTATTCGTAAGTGGTTCCCCTCCATAAAAAGTTATATAAATTTTCTTATATCCAAAACACTCTACTTTTTGTTTAAGCCAATTTAATGAATGCTCCGCTGTATCAAAAGTCATTTTCACATTGTCACGTGAACTTTCTTCAAAACAATAAACGCATTTTAAATTACATGTATACGTTGTCAAAAGAGTAACCGCAAAAACCTTATCGTCAGCACAATATTTTAACTGCCGAAAAAAATCGCGTAAGTGCTCATCATCTTCTTCTTCACTTTCCGTAAGGATCCCCATCTGATGCAATTTTTTAACATTTAAAACATTTTCTTCTTTTATTAATGACGCACTCTCATCAAATTTATCAATAGCCTGCCTCAATTCGCGATTAATTTTAACCATTCCTTGCGTGCGCGTGTTATAAAGAAGATACTCATTCGCTGAAGGGTAATGATCTAAAACAACGGTATGATTTGAAAATCTCACAGTCAACCTCCTTCTTAAAAAATCAGGTATCCATTTACACACTCTGGGTGTCTATAGACGCCCAGAGTGTGTGAATGGAGTGATCGTTGCCGATTAGAACAAGAATTAAGATATCAAAATAATACCTTACACCAGTAATAACTGTTTAGAAATAGGGTAATAACACTATTAACTAGCCTTTTTCTGCCTTTAAATAAACAATGGAACTGTTTATTCTTTTAAAAAAAGTTGACAATAAGGATCAATAAACGCATACTTTTTTAATATTAGATGTCCCCGGCTTCATACCAAATCCAATAAATAATTATCTTTTTTTAATTCTGTTGTTCTCCATTAAAGCGTCGAGAAAAGAAGAATTAGCTTCAAGAATTAATTAATGGGATTGGCAGCACTTCCGGGAGACTTGATTTTTTCTGTAATTTTAAACATTGCTCGTCCAGTGGGATCCGTTTCTGAATTTGCTCTCATCCAAACCTTTACAGATGGGGAGTTCCAACTTGAAATGAAGCCTTCTAAACTCCCCCCTGCTTTCTCGCGAAAGCAAAAAGGGGGGTATCCGGATTAGGCTTTATTCCTTTAAATTTTTTTGATGCAGCAAGTTACGGGGAATTCAATCCTAAGAGACTAAAAAATGATTTTTTCTAACCTTCAAAAATTATTCCTGTCTCAAGTGTTCTTTTTTATAATTTTAGAATTCCTTATTCCTAAGGCCAGTGCAAAAAATAATGCCCCCCAAATTCTATTAGAAACAACCCTGGATCCGATCACTGTCTCGGCAACACGTTTCTTCAGTGAAAGAGGACGAAACACTGAAAACATCTCTGTCTATACAAGTGAAGACATTGAAAAAATTCCAGCCCATAGTCTTAGTGAAATTTTAAACGTTCTTCCCGGTATTGATGTTCAGGCAACCAACACATTCGGTCAGGCAACCTCCATATCTATTCATGGATCAAAATCCTATCAGGTTTTGGTAATGATCGATGGGATTCCGTTTAACACGCAACTTTCAGGCCAGGCCAATCCCACAAGAATCCCTATTGAACACATTCAACGAATAGAAATCATTAAAGGCGCCGCGTCCAATGCCTGGGGCTCAAACCTCGGAGGCGTCATTAATATCATTACCAAAGATGTTGGAAACTCCAAAATTCCAAAGGGGCGCTTTACTAGCGGCTTTGCCGAATTCAACACAACTAAAAACAGTTTTGACATCGCCGGAAAAATTCATAACGCAGGTTATCTTCTCACCGGTAGCACTATGCGCACTGACGGGATTAAGTCAAAATCCAATGCTGAAGAAGTCAAAATGTTTTCCAAATGGGCTTATCCTTTGGGAGATGCGGCCGATCTAACGGCTTCCTTTGGATACAGTGGAGCCCATGTCCTTGACGGCGTTAATCCCGATAACAAATGGGAATCAAAACCCTACATTTCCCGCTACGGAAAGGTAAATTTACATATTAAAAAAAACAATCTTACCCTGAATATAAGTTATAAATATAATGCTCAGGACATGACCACTGATACATTTAATGCCACCACCAACGCGTTAACGTTCTCGACCGTCAGTCAAAATTTTTATCAGGGAATCAGCCTTAAAGGGAACATGTTCATTAAAAATAATATCCTTGCCTTCGGATCAGACTTTGATTGGCATACCCTGAAGTCTTCTAATTATTTAGATACAAGCAAAAGCATTAACATGCAGGCCCCCTATGTCAATTATTCGTTACGCCTGGATCAATGGGATATTAACACAGGGATTCGTTTTGATAACAATCAGCAATTCGGTTCCCAAACCAGCCCAAGTCTGGGGATTGCCTACCACTTTAAAAAATTTTCAGGGACATCAATTCACGGCAAAATTGCGCGCGCGTTTAATGCCCCCGCGCTATTATGGATTTACAACGACGACCCTTCTGTTCTTGTGGCCCCAAACCCGGACCTAAAAGCGGAGCGTGCCGTCGTTTATGAAATGGGAGCTGAAACCCAAATATTTCCCTCTTTAAACCTACAACTTAATTTATACCGCTCTAATATTAAAGACGCGATCGCGACAACACTTCGCGGCGGCCTCTATTTAAAAGACAATTTTAAAAAATTTCGCCGTCAAGGCGTGGAAATGATCTTAAACTACGATGTCAATGATTCCTTAAATCTCTATGGCAGCGGCGCCTTTACGGATGTTGAAAATCGGACAACCAAAAAAATAGTACGTGATTCAGGCGTCGCCCGTCAAAGCTTCACCCTTGGAGGCCATTACAAAAATAAACACGGATTTTCCTTTAATCTGCAGGGCTATTACAATTATTGGTCTTCCAGGGCATCCCTTCAACCCAATGATCAAAAATTTATCTTCGATACCCGGATGACCCAAAAATTGAAAAATATCCGCAAGAACATT
>CAZIRV010000120.1:0-6993 GCA_964541845.1 uncultured Planctomycetales bacterium | reverse complement strand
TTTTCAGGAGAGGAATTTAAGTTTCCGGGGAATTATACCTTTGTCTCAGGAGATTCCGGGGTTCATACATTTATTGGTATTAGCGGGACCAGGGCCATCGAGAGTGCTACGATAACAGCCAAAGGGGTCACGCATTCAAATATTGAAGGAATTTCCGATCCCGTTGAGATTAAGGAGGCAAGGATTAAGGTTTTATCAAATCAAGGTCCTGTAGGAAATTTATCTATTATGGTAGAGATTGTTGATTCAGAAGGGAACATTATTACGAAAGATGATTCAACAACGTTTACTGTAGATCTTGCAGAATTTATAGGGGATCATTCAGCGACATCAAAGACGACCTCAGCGCTCGAGATGATGAGTCAAGGCAAGGCCAATATGATTGTTAATGATAACCAGGCTGAATCGGTTACTGTTATGCCGAAATCCAATCCTTTTTTAGAGCCAGTTTCAGGGACAGCGACTTTTGGAACAATATCCGGTCGGGGCATTGGTATTCAGATGTACAGGGAAATTAAGGATTGAATGGTAATCTCAACGAAAAGCCATTTTTTATTAATGGAAGCAAGTGGCGTGTGCCCAAGGGTGCTTGGTTTGGAACAATATTAGGAACGGAAAATGTCCAAATGTTTGATTTTCATATTTTTATTTTGTGCTTTGGGATTAAGTATAGCTGAAGAAGCGTGTGCCAATCCAACTCTTACCCAAAAGCATTATCGCTGGCGTAGAGATGACGGGTCAGAAACAGATGCTACCTGGCGCAAAAACGAAGATACTCCTCTTAATTATCTAAATTATAATGAGAATATGCGTTTACGATTTGTTTTTTTAAAGGGTGTTAACTCATGTGGTGTTAAAGCCAAGTGGCGATTGCAATACGCGACAGACCCAGGGGTTATGGGGTGGTCTGAAACCTGGTCCGGGGGGGATTGGGCGGATGTCCCTATTGATACTACAACAGCATCTTTTGAAATGGTTACTACTGATAACTATGCAGATGCGGATATAACGACTGATCAGTTATCCGCGGTCGCAGGCGTGGCTTGGCAACAGGGTTATGTTGTCGAAGACCCGTCCAACCAAACACCGGAACATTCTTATGCTTATGGAACAGGTAATGATAGGTATACCAATTATGAGTATGCCATTCAAACAACCGGCAACGCGGTCGCCGGTCAAACCTATTATTTTAGGATAAAAGCGTATGATCTTTCGTACATTTTTTGTGGAGGGACTTATTATGAAAAGTATGCTGTGTTTGCCGAAGCCGTGGTTATTCCAGATACTATTACAAGCACATGGGACGGGTCAGTTTCAACGGATTGGGATAATAAGCTGAACTGGGATACTGAAGTTGTTCCTCGTTCTACAGGTAATGACAGTGTTATTATTGCCAGCACAGCAAATCAACCGGTTTTATCCACAGCAGCGACTATTACAAATTTGACGCTTAACTCTAGCTCGACATTAAATTTAAATAATAAAAATTTAACGGTGTCAGGAAGTATAACGAATTCAGGAATAATTACCGAAACAAGTAATGGGGTTATTATTCATGCCGCGGACTCTGTTTTGCTTACGGATTCATCAGGGACGGAAGTCTCTGGATATCGCATCGGAGCGGAGCAGGTGTATGTGCGGATTGATGACGGGGATGAAAACTTAGATGGAACAGCGGTGGATACTTTGGCAGGTGTAACGGTTACAGGAGGAACAAACGGTGACAGTGAAGTCATTACGCTTCAGGAGACAGGACTCGCGACAGGAATATTTATAAATTCAGGACTTATAACCGCGGCTTATGATGGTTTAGTATCTGGTAATGACGGGGTATTAGAATTATCGGAAGGAGAGGTTGTAACAGCGAATTATCTGGATTCGGAAGATAATACAGATAGTAATGGATTTGATACGACGACAGCTAATTTCGCGGCCGCAAGTTTTTCTGTTTCGGCGTCAAGTCCGGGGATCGCGGGATCGGGTTTTTCAATGACAGTGACTGCTTTGGATGGTTTTGGCGCGACAGACATTTATTATAACGGGTCGGTAACTCTATCCGTTAATTATGTCTCGCCTTCTTCAGGAAGCGGCAGTTTGTCAAAGACCATAGCCTATACTTTTGTTAAAGGGGTGGGCACAATCAGTGATCAAATATATTCAAACTGCGGGACGGTTAATATTGCCGCGACAGATTTAACTGACGCGTCGATGACAGGAACTTCAGGAAATGTGAGTTTTTATCCTTCAGGCTTTGATGTTTCCGTGGATGGGGTTGATTTTTCGGCTTCTGGAGGTTTCAATTTAAGGCATACGGTTGGTAAACTTTTTCATTTGACAGTAACGGCCAAGACCGCGACAAATGGAACATGTACGGACTATCAAGATCCGGCGACATTAAGTGTAGATTATGTCAATCCATCAATTTCTCAATCAGGAACGGTTACTCCAACAAGGTTAACGTCAGGGGGTTGGACTAGTGGAATAGCCACAATTAGTAATGGGGTATATGATAAATGGGGGGATGTGACATTTACAGTTACAGATGATAGCGTTACCACGCAAAAAGGGACAAGTGCTACGGTAAGTTTTTTACCAAAAGATTTTGGTCTGACCGTAGAAACGCCACCGACATCAAGAACATTTTATTATTTAAAGGAGCCTTTTGATGTGATAGTAACAGCGAGGGATTATAATGACGCGACGATAACAAATTATCAGGGAACGGTTACTTTTTCAGGAGAGGAATTTAAGTTTCCGGGGAATTATACCTTTGTCTCAGGAGATTTCGGGGTTCATACATTTATTGGTATTAGCGGGACCAGGGCCATCGAGAGTGCTGCGATAACAGCCAAAGGGGTCACGCATTCAAATATTGAAGGAATTTCCGATTCCGTTGAGATTAAGGAGGCAAGGATTAAGGTTTTATCAAATCAGGGTCCAGTAGGAGATTTATCTCTTATGGTAGAGATTGTTGATTCAGAAGGAAACATTATTACGAAAGATGATTCAACAACGTTTACCGTAGATCTTGCAGAATTTATAGGGGATCATTCAGCGACATCAAAGACGACCTCAGCGCTCGAGATGATGAGTCAAGGCAAGGCCAATATGATTGTTAATGATAACCAGGCTGAATCGGTTACTGTTATGCCGAAATCCAATCCTTTTTTAGAGCCAGTTTCAGGGACAGCGACTTTTGGAACAATATCCGGTCGGGGCATTGGTATTCAGATGTATAGGGAAATTAAAGACTAGGAGACTTCCGAGAAGGAGGTTTTTGTTCAGAACAAGGCGTAAGACTCAAGAAAATCTTCAACGTGCCTGTGTACGTTGGGGATTTTTTTGAGTCTTACAATGAGACAAATGATTTCTCTAAAAAATAATAAAGAGGCCTTTAGTTTTATTGAACTTTTAATCACATTAGTGGTCTTGTCCATTTGTTTGTTACCGCTACTAAACATGTTTTCTCATTTTTTGCAACAAACAACATATACAAGTGATTTAACAACCGCCAGATATTTGGCGCAAGAAGGGATGGAGAAAGTAAAAAACAATAATTTTACCGTGGAACAGCTTAAAAAAATTGGCGATCTCTGGGAGCCTCCGATAAATGAGAAGCCTTTTTTTATTAATGGAAGCAAGTGGCGTGTGCGTAGAAAATTAGACTTGGGGACAGCCCCTTTGACTGTGTATATTCAGGTTTTTAAAGATGAAAACATGTTAAAAGGACAGGATCAAGTTAAACCCTTCTTGGAGATTGTCACTCTTATTGAGGATTTTGAATGGTAGTACCTAGGAGGTTGTCCGAGAACAATCTTTTTATCCAGACTTGCGTTGCAAGACTCAAGAAAATCCTCAACGTACATATGTACGCCTCAGGTATTTCTTTCGTCTCGCGCCTTGCTCTGAACAAAAATCTTATTCTCGGACAGCCTCCTAGCCCATCAAATAGTTATCAAAATCCATTTTGTTTTTCTCGACACTTCAGCGATAATAACAATTTTCAAATAGGGCAATTATTTAATGGCCCAAAGACCCGTTACGGGCGAGGGAAAGGGTTCTCTCTTATTGAACTTTTGATTGTAATTGCTGTTTCCAGTATTTTGGTGGGGGTTATTACTTTTACGTTAAAAACATCATTGGACACTTATTATTTTGTTCAGGACGATGTGTTTTTACAAAAGTCTCTGGATGAGATGCTTCAGGCTATTGCCGATGGGGATTATGATGTTTATGGGGTTAAAGACTCTCTCGAAATTTTGCAGGCTACAATTTCGTCTATCACTTTTGTTCCCCTCTGGATTGATGACAGTCATAGGGTTAAAAGTCCTCTGCAGAAAAATCAGGAGTTTATTTTTAACAGACCTTTAAAATTTGGGGCCGGTTTGCCTATAGGAGAAGTTTTGGAAAATAAGGCTCAGTGGCGACCGGTCCAGATCGTTATTTTTTTGGATGAACGGAGAGATAAAAAATTTCCTGTAGATAAAGCCATGTTAAACAAAAAAGTTAAAGCGGGATCAAAGGTACGTTTCATTTATCACCCTGATGTGGAAAATTTTCCTGATACTATTATGACTATAAAAGTTTTAGATGGGAAAGTGATGCGATACTATAAAGGAAAGGTTGACACTATTCCACAACATACTCCTGGAAATATTTATTTGAAAGATGCCGTTTTTCAGTACTTTGACAATACCAATACAGAGATACTTCCTGATGTTGCTTCAGGGGCTATTGCTCCTGAAAATCTTTTGAATATTACGGCTATTAAAATTACGCTAACCCTTTCATCGACTCAAACAAAAAAAGGAAGTGTTTTTATTAACCTGCGTAATACATCTTCGTCTGGAGCGGGTCTGATTATCAGGGAAGGAACTGAGTTGCGTATTCCGAACTCCGAAGATATCAGGGCGTTTAGTCTTGTTAATATAAGAGGTGTAAAAGAGGGGGGAAGGATTGAGCTTCAGGCCAAATCTGATCACGGGGAGACATGGAAAGCCCGCATTGAGTTAGGGATAAAAGATAACCTTGAGGTGATTAAAAGTTACTCTATTGAGTACCCTATCGGTAAAACTGTTTATTTCGAACGCCCCGATTTACCTGTCAGCTCTCCTTTGAGTTTTTTGATGACAGGCAGTGATGGAGCTTATGATTATGATATTGATGAAGGGATAAATAATATTGTTCATCTTACGGGAAAAGTAGACCTATCTGTTATAAAAATGGATGCCAATGGGGCAGCCCTTTTTATACGTCCTTAAAATCCCCCCAGCCCCTTTTTTCAAAGGGGGAGAATTTAAGTCCCCCTCTTTAGCAAAGAGGGGTTAGGGGAGATCTGAAAATATTTTCAAGTAAAAAATGACAGAAGAATAATTTTCGGAGGAGTGTGTCCTAAGTCATGCTCAAATATAAATTCTCAAGGGTGATCGTGATCTGCGCTCAAAAAAAGTTTTCCAAAGGCAGGGCTGGTTAAGAAATTAGCAAAATTTATTGTCGGAAATCTGTTTTTTGGGTTCTAATTCGGAGTTGGGGTTTATTGGATTTGGTATAAATATCTGGATAAAAATTTCAAACATGGTATTATTATCCTATGTTGATTAATCGTATAATTTTTGAGAAACTTTTATCTCAAAAAGATTCACGGGCTATATCTATTTTAATTGGAGCCCGTCAGGTTGGAAAATCAACACTTCTTTCTCAACTTCAGAAAAATTTTAAGCAATCTTGCCGTTATATTAATCTTGAAAATCCTCTCCATTTAAATATTTTTTCGGATGGCTATACGAGTTTTATGAATGAAGTTCCGGAAGATATTATTTTTATTGATGAGTTTCATTATTACTCGAATATGACATCTGTCTTTAAATCGGTTTATGACCTTTGTCCGAATAAGAAAATATACGCCTCTGGTTCATCCAGTTTAGAAATGCATCAACATTTAAAAGAATCATTAGCAGGGAGAAAGACACAGAATAATATTTATCCACTATCTTTTGCCGAGTGGCTTTCTCAGTATAATATTTATATTCCAGAGGAGGGAGAGTATCTTCCTTTGGAAAAGAAGAATACTCTTGATAAATATCTGGATGAATTTTTGACGTATGGGGCATTGCCGGGATTAATTCATATTAAAGGTGACATTGAAAAAAGGGAATATCTTTTTAATATTTATCAAACGTATATCTCTAAAGACATTAAGTCATTTCTTAAGGAAGAATCCATTTTAAGTTTTAATAAAATGATTGAATATATGACAATTAATAATACTTGTCAGTTGAATATGAATACTCTTTCCAGAGTTTCCGGGGTGTCGGTCCGTCAGGCAACGAAACAGTTTGAGGTGATGCAAGGCACATACGTGTTAGGTGTATTGCGGCCATTTTATAATAATAAAAATAAAGAGATTACAAAAAATCCCAAGACCTATTTTTATGACCAGGGGGTTGCTAATGTCATTACAACTGATTTTAGGGGAAAAGATAAGCGAAATGATGGCGGGGCCATTTTAGAGCAATTTGTTTATTGGGAAATCATCAAGTCCTTGGATGTTCGGTTTTCTCTTAAATACTGGCGCACGGCGGATAAGAATGAGGTGGACTTTATTTTAGAAAAAGATAAGGAACTTTTACCTATAGAGGTAAAACGGAATTGGGATGTTTCAAGAGTGCCGAATGGAATCAAGGCTTTTTTTAGGTATTATCCCGAGATAAGAAAAGCCGTGATATTAACGGATTGTCAACAGAAAGAAATTTTATATAAGGGTGTTGTCATTTATTTCAGGCCCTGGTATAAAGCTTTCGAGGTAAAGAATTTAATTTAATGTTCAGGAATTTCAGTGCGCTAAGTTTGTGTCATTGCGATGAGCGAAGCGAAGAAGTCCCGACGTTTCAGTCGCGATTCCGACTCCAAGGGGACGTCGGAACAATCTTGATGATAGGATTTCAAAGTTAGTCGTAAAAGTCACCAGGATCGGCAAAGAACTTATGATCAAAG
>CAZIRV010000119.1:0-7036 GCA_964541845.1 uncultured Planctomycetales bacterium | reverse complement strand
GGGCAAGATTGCTCCTTGCCTATCTTTCAATACCTGCTAAACATTTACAAAATTATTTGACATCATTGGTGTATAATGTATGCTGTATATTTGGAGGTGATGATTATGTTGGCAAGAAGGCAAATTTATTTAGAGGATTCTCAGGTAGAGAAATTAAAAATTGAGGCATCCAGGCAAAAAAATCTGGATGTGTCAAAAATTATTAGAATAGCGATTGATAATTATCTTAACCGGAAAAAAAGCAAGGTTGATTGGGATAATGATCCCATGGTTAAAATGATTGGCTCTTGTAAATCCGATGTTCAGGATGCTTCTATTAATCATGATCACTATCTGTATGGGAAGCCAAAATGCAAATAATAAAAAATGCTGTTTTTATAGATACAGGCGCTTTCGCGGCGCTTTTTCTTGAAAAAGATTTAAATCATGAAAAATCTGTTAGTCTATTTGAGGTTTTGAAAAATTCAAGGCAATCCATGTATACGTCGGATTATATTGTTGATGAGACCGTTACTCTCATCTCCTCAAAAGAAAGTCACTCCAAAGCCACAGCTTTTTTATACTCAATCAGACAGAGTAAAATTGTAAAAATGGTTCCTGTTTTTGATCAATATTTTTCAGAGACATGTGATTCTTTTGAAAAATATAATGATAAGGGTTTTAGTTTTACGGATGTTTCGTCGGTTATCATTATGAAGAAGTTAGGGCTCCGGACAGCATTTGCTTTTGACAAACATTTCGTGCAGGCAGGGTTTGAAATTTTGAGTTGACACCATCCCGGATGATTCGTAGAGACAGGTCGCGACCTGTCTCTACGAAAACGCGGCCCCCCCCGCTCCACTATATTGTTTGGTCTATTGTTTGGTCTATTGTTTGGTCTAAAAATTTTTTAAAAATTATTGACATGGGAAAATATGTGTGCTTGAATACATTCAATTCGTAGAGATGTAACGTAAGACTGTCTCTGCATTTAACCCAGTGATGATTCTAATTTATAAAAAAGGGGGTGATGAAAAGAAGGGTATTGTTGGGAATCGTCGATGACACTGGTTCATAGTCTGAAACACTTCAATTTATCTCAAGCAGTTTTTTCTCTGGGAAGAGGGAATAGATAAATTGGTTTATTTATATTTTAAACAGTTATAAATATATAATATATTTTCTGATGCTTTTTGATTTTTTATACTAAATCCATTAAAATAAAAATTATTTAGTAGACTCAATATTAAGCCTCAGAATTTCTACTTTTTGGGAGAACACAATGAAAAAATTACTTGGATTAGCAGTGCTGTTCGTTGCTATCACGGCAATGCCGGCAGCAGCTAGTGTACAAAATGTAAAGGTGAGCGGCACCATTGACTCAACTTTTCTCAGTCGTGATAATTTTGATCTTGGCACTAATATCGTAGGTGACAGAGGCCAAAATATTTTTATTACTCAAACAACCCTGCAAGTGGATGCTGATTTGACAGATAACGTCTCAGCAACGATTGGGTTAATCAATGAAAAAGCATGGCAATCTGATACTAGCACAACAACAACAGACATTGATTTGAGTTTGGCATTTGTAACCTTAAGAGAGATGCTTTATTCTCCATTAACCGTGGTGGTTGGGCGTCAGGTTTTTAGTTATGGAAACAGCTTCATCATGGATGCAACCGGGGCTAACAACGTTGCTCCTGCAGATTCCGGCATTAACGCGGTAGCTAATGATTTAACTAAACAAACAGCGTTAGACGCTATCCGGCTTATCTTTGATTACAATCCGTTGACTTTAGAATTAATGTATTCTAAAGTTAGTAGTAATACAGTGACTGGACAAGCAGCGGTTGGTAATCAGGATGATATCGACCTTTATGGAGTTAACGCGACTTATGAACTTGGGGATTCCATGAACACACAAGTGGAAGCATATTTCTTTGCCAAGATTGATAAAAGCAAACAGTTAATATCATCAGGAGGAAATACTAACAATGTTAAATCTGATACTATTTACATCCCAGGTTTACGTGCCAGTACTAATCCTATTGAAGGATTGAATGTACAGGGAGAAATCGCTTGGCAGGGTGGTAATAAAGTTGTTTCCAGCACTCAAAATAGTGACATCGTGAATGTTAGACGTCAGGCGTTAGGAGCGCAGTTTATTGCTAACTACCAAGTGCCGGTGGCTCAAGCGTATAACCCTGTAGCACAATATACGTTCACCTATGTTTCCGGAGATAGTAATCCAGCTGATATGGGGAACAGTGGTTACTCAACAGGTTCAAACGAAGCTTCTGGGAGTACATACACAGCTTGGGATCCATTCTATGAAGCGCAAGGCGGTGGAACTATTTATAATACATTGTTTGATTTAACAAACATGTTTATTCACACTGTTTCATTGCAAGCCAATCCAATGGAAGATGTGACCACGAAGGTTTCATGGTCAGGGCTTTATCTGGATAAAAAGTTTGATAGCGCGGCAAATACCGCAACGTTTACCTTGATACAGCCTGATGGATCTAGTCCGGCAGCAGCTATCGATAATGGTAAAACAGCCGTAGGGAATGAATTTGACTGGGAAACTGTCTATGATTACACCGAAGATGTTCAATTTGGGGCGACATTCGGATGGTTTGTTCCTGGTAGTTTGTTCGTATCTGCTAATGATTCAGTAGCGTCTCAGGCTATTGTTCATGGAAATGTATCATTCTAATTTAATCTAAAATTAGAAGTTTTAAAACCCCTCTGTCGCTATTTAGCGGCAGAGGGGTTTTCTTTTTTTAAACGTCAGCACGGAAGCCATATAATATCAAATCCACTAATTAATTCCTGATATTAGTTTTACTTAGGATCGGCTCAAAAATAACCTCGACAACTATATATCTCAACCCGACAAGACTTATGTTATGATTGTCGAGGTTATTTTTGAACGATTCCTTATCTCGACGCTTTAATGGAGAATAGCAGATTTAAAAATAGAGAAATTATTTAATGGAATTGGTATAATTTTGCGTAGAGACGAGCTCATCCGTTTCAAACCATAAAGAACTTGATAAAGGCACATTACGGGCTATTATCCGCCAGGCGGATTTAAGCGTCGAGAAATTCATAACGCTTTTATAAGTTCCGACGGTAAAAGAATAATTCCCTTCTTAAAAAAAACACAAATACTGTTTTTAATTTCTGTAAAATTTGTTAGTATAAATTTGATACTTTCTATAACTTACTGATAATGAGGAATTTAAGAATGACACGTGACGAGATATATGACCATCTGGCGCAGGTGTATTTAGGAAAGCGCAAGAAATCGGACATTAAAAAAAAGCAACAGTTGAATGCGTGGCTTGTGATAAATATTTGCATTACAGGTATTATTTTTTTTAGTGTGTTTTATGGCCTAACGGCTTTTTTAACACAACAAAAATCTGTCCTTAAAAGCAACATAATATTTTCATTGCATAATGGACCGATATATATCGCGTATAATTTTAATGAGGAATTTCCTCCGGTAAAAAAATTTTCTCTGGATATTTCGTCCATGAATGTCGCGAAATATAAAGAAATTCGTTTTTCTATCCGCGCTAAGGAGGAGGGGAGTCCGGGGATTGTGAAGGTTGTTTTTGAAAATAGTTTTAATGAAGAATCATTTTATTATGTGAGAGGAATTGATTTTTCCTGGAAAGAAATCCGTATCCCATTTGAAAAGTTCGCGCAAATTACAGATTGGAATGACATGAAAAATGTTTCTTTTGTTTTGGAGTCATGGAATGTCGATAAGAAAAAAGGGGTTGTTCTTATCGACGAGGTAAGATTTTCGAGTTAACTTTTAAATTAAACAAAAACAGAAAAAGGCAGGTTTACATACAATGAAAATAATTTCAATTGCCAATCAAAAAGGTGGCTGTGGAAAAACAACCACCGCGATTAATTTAGCGTCAGCATTAAGTATGAATGGAGAAAAAGTTCTCCTGATTGATTTAGACCCGCAGGCGCACGCCTCCTTAGGATTAAATATTGAAAGTCAGGATAGCATTTATAATGTCATTTCTAATTTGACACCCCGCAAATTAAAAATTAAAGATATTATTAAGCGAGTTGAAAATAAATTTGATATTGCCCCATCCAATATTTTGGTAGGAACCCTTGAACAAGAGTTGTCTGATGAGATTGGACGCGAATTGAAATTATTAGAGATAATTGAGCCTATTAAAGAAAAGTACGATTATATCCTTATTGATTGTCCTCCAAGTCTTGGGATTTTAACGGTCAATTCATTACGTATGAGTGATGAATTAATTATTCCCGTCGAAACAAGCCGTTTTTCTATGCAGGGAGTCGATCATATTATGGATATTGTCTATTTAGTGAAAGACCGGCTTAATCATTCTATAGATTGCCGCATTTTAATTACCATGTTTGATTCAAGGCTGCGCCACTCTTTTTCTATGCTGGACGTTTTTAAAGAAAAATTCGGAAAATTATTATTTGATACGATTGTTCATATTAATGTAAAACTTAAAGAATCCGCTGTCATGGGAAAAACAGTGAGTGCTTATGATAAATATTGCCGGGGATCAAAAGATTATTATACCCTGGCTAAAGAAATGATTTTTCTTCGTAAGCAGGGGCAGGGTTATGAAAAGCCAGTTCCGCAATCTTATTTGGGACAAGAAAAATCTTTGCGTAGTTTGGAAGAAAAAAAAGAGGTGCCCCAACCTTTTTCTGGGAGGATGAGAGAGTTAGTTGAGAAGGAAACCGGCACTTTATTTGCTAATAAGTTTATCCTTAATGCTCCGCATGCCAGGTCCGTTTATGTCACGGGAAGTTTTAATGATTGGTCTTTAGATGATAGTTGCAGGTTAAAGAAGGTAGATGACCAATGGGAAACAGAAATTCCGTTAAACCCTGGGACATATAAATATCAGTTTATTGTAGATGGGGTATGGATGGAAGATCCTGAAAATCCGAAAAAAGAACGCAATTCCTTTGGAGACGTTAACTCGTTAATTGAAGTTGTTTAGAAAATAAAAACAGCCGATCCCCTTGTTTTTTATTTTCTGTAATCACGAATTTTTTGTTGTTGTTTACGCCTATATTCTTTTTCGAGTTCACGAACGCTTTTGGCCCGTGTTTTTTGTTGTATTTGTGGCGCAGAGGGGGCTATAGCCTCTGTTCCCGGTTTAGGTTGAAAAGATTTTCGTACGATGGTTATTATTCCGAAAAATAAGACTCCCGAGACAAATGCTCCGAGAACAAAAATTATTAGCCCGTCAAAATCAAAATTTTTTATCATAAAAAAAGTATAAGGCATAAATAAGAATTCGGCAACTTATTTTGTCTTTTAAAAATTAAGAATGTTGTTATAATGATTTTTTAAAATAAGACAGTATGAAAATGAAATGGGGGTAAAGATGAGTTCTAATTATGATTTTAAAAAAGAGTGGGAAGATACTAAAAAGAAAATTGTAAAGTTTAGTAAAGAAGCCGCTGATATTGCCAGAAAGGGGGAGGCTGAGCTAATTAAAATTTCTCAGAAGAGTAAATTACATATTGATTCTACAGCCATTACTTTAAAGAAAGAAAAATTATATTATCTTATCGGAAAAGAATACGCTAAATCCAGGAATCCCGCTAAACCGTCAGCAAAGTTAACGAAATTAAGCGAGGAGTTGAAACAGGCTGAGAAAGAGCATAAGGATTTAAAAAATAAATTAAAAAAGGCGGAAACAGTTAAAAAACAACCTTGACTAATATATAGGTCGATAGTATAATCCTGCATATTTTAAAGGGCATTGCAGAGAATGGGTATTCTGTTCTTTTAATTTAATTGTTCAGGAATTCCAGAGTTAGCCATTTCTGGATACCTGGGGGAAGTTTGAAAGGGGTGTAGGCAGAGGGGGTAACCGACTCCGCAGAAGCGGAGTCTCCATAGGGGCAAGAGAGTCCCTTTGGACAAGTCTCGACCAGAGCGAGGATTAACTTGATCAGGTCATAAACAATGGAGGCAGTAAATTGGTTTTACTTAAAGAACGAAAAACGGAAGTCATTGATGATTTTAAAGTACACTCAAAAGACACAGGATCTCCTGTTGTGCAAGTTGCTTTATTGACAGAAAAGATTAATTATTTGACAGCTCATTTTAAAGCACATAAAAAAGATTTTCATTCCCGTCGGGGTCTTTTAATGATGATTGGAAAACGTCGTCGTCTATTGGCCTACCTTAAGAGAAAAGATCTTCAGAAGTATCAGGAAACAATTGCAAGATTAAAATTGCGAAAGTAAGGGGGGTGTCCCCTGATTCCGTCATTGCGAGAAGCCAAACAACAAGTCGAGGTGACGTGGTAAGGATCGGCTTAAAAATAACTTGAAGGCTTATGATTATACCAAATCCACTAATTAATTCCTGATTTAATTTTACTTATCTCGACGTTTTTGCGAGTAAGTAAGCTTTTTAAATGAGCACTTATTTAATGGAATTGGTATTAATCCTCCTCAGTGGAGTTTAAATTAATCTGAAAGTTATATTTGAACGATTCCTGATTTTTTTTAACAGAATCGGGCATGTTTTTAAAAGATTACCGCGTCGGCTTGAATATTTTGGATGACTCCCCTCAATGACGGTTTTTATGAAAAATAAGGAGCTATGAATGAATTTAGGAAAAGTTGAAGTGCCTTTTGGGGCCAGGAATATAATAATTGAAACAGGTAAACTGGCAAAACAAGCGAATGCTGCTGTCACGGTGACCTGCGGAGGAACAGTGGTTTTGGTGGCTGTGTGTATGTCAGATAAGGCAAGAGATGGAATAGATTTTTTTCCATTAATGGTGGAGTATCAGGAAAAAACTTACGCTGCCGGGCGAATTCCAGGAGGGTTTTTTAAGCGCGAAGGTCGCCCAACGCAAAAAGAAATTTTGACGGCGCGTGTGATTGATCGTCCTCTTCGTCCATTATTTCCTAAAGGGTTTTATAATGACGTGGTTGTGACCTGCACTGTTATTAGCAGTGATGGAGAAACGGATCCGGATATTTTAGCCGTGATTGCTTCTTCAGC
>CAZIRV010000118.1:0-7065 GCA_964541845.1 uncultured Planctomycetales bacterium | reverse complement strand
AAACCTGTCATACCAGTCCAATTATCTTCAGGCATCGCATCGGAAAGAGCGACATTATAAGAAAAGTTAGGAAATTTTTTTTCGATCGCTTTAAAATCCTCATCATAAAACATCTCGCGCCTAGAACGCGCACCATACCAAAAACTAACTTTACGATCCGTTGTTTTAAGTGTGTGAAATAAATGAAAAATATGGCTGCGCATTGGAGCCATTCCCGCCCCTCCACCGATATAAACCATTTCACGCTTTGTATCCCTAATAAAAAACTCCCCATAAGGCCCGCTAATCGTTACCTTATCTCCCGGTTTTAAATTAAAAATATAGGAAGAGGATATCCCTGGAGGAAGGCTCATATCTCTTGGCGGAGGTGTGGCAATGCGGACATTCAGCATAACAATACCTTCTTCTGCCGGGTGACAGGCCATCGAATAAGCTCTATAAATTCCTTCTTCGTTATGTGCTTTTAGATCCCAAAGGTTAAACTTATCCCAATCCGGATGATATTCTTTCTCAATATCAAAATCTTTAAAATTTATTTTATATGGAGGTATGTCAATTTGAATATATCCTCCTGCCTGAAAATCCAGTTTTTTTCCCTTAGGAAGCTCCAAAACAAGTTCTTTGATAAATGTTGCTACATTATTATTAGACCGTACTGTGCAGTCAAATTTTTGAATGTTAAAAACTTCTTCTGGAATATGAATCTTCATATCCTGTCGAATCTTAACCTGACACGCTAATCGATATTTTTCTTTTTGCTCTCCACGTGGAATAAGCCCTGTTTCTGTTGGAAGAATATCTCCTCCGCCCTCCAGAACCTGGCACTTGCACATAGCACAGGTTCCCCCGCCGCCACAAGCTGATGGAAGAAAAATTTTCTGGTTAGCCAAGGTTGAAAGAAGGGTACTCCCCGCATGGACAACCAGAGGATCTTTTTGATTATTAATGGTTATATTACAGTCTCCTTTTGTGGCAATCTTTGATTCCACAAAAGAAAGGACCAAAATTAATAAAATAATGATTCCGGTAAAAACGAATGTACTTAAAAGGACAAATGAAATTAATGACATAATATTTTAAAGGCTGATCCCCGCGAAACACATGAAACCCATAGCCATGAGACCTGTAATAATCATGGTAATTCCTAAACCTTGCAATGATGGAGGAATATTGGAATATTCCAATTTTTTACGAATCGCCGCCATCGCGACAATCGCTAGTGCCCATCCAATTCCGGAACTTGCCCCAAACACCAGAGACTCTCCTGCCGTATAAGATCGTTCCGCCATAAAAAGAGATGCCCCTAAAATAGCACAATTCACCGCAATAAGTGGCAGGAAGATTCCAAGGGCGGTGTAAAGCTTTGGACTAAATCGATCCAACACCATTTCAACAATCTGTACCATTGCCGCGATAACCGCAATAAACGCAATAAAACTTAGAAAACTCAAATCGACATCCGGCAACCCTGCCCAGGCCAAAGCTCCTTTACTTAATAAAAAATGATTGATTGCCCAGTTTGTTGGTGTCGTAATGGCTAAAACAAAGATTACTGCGCAACCTAACCCGATGGCTGTATCAACTTTTTTAGAGCAAGCCAAAAAAGAACACATGCCGAGAAAATAGGCCAACAGGATATTCTCAACAAAAATACTCTTAACCGCCAGACTGATATAATGTTCCATAATTTTTTACCTTATTTTTCTACATATCCACTAATAGCGCGTTGAATCCAGATAATAATCCCCAAAAGAAAAAACGCGCCCGGTGCTAAAACCATAAGTCCGCAATTCACATAGCCGGCATCATATAGAAATTGTGGAATCACAGGAAATCCCAACCATGTTCCGCTTCCTAAAATTTCCCGGGCTGTAGCAACCAAAATAAGAATGATACTGTAACCCAAACCGTTTCCTAAACCATCCCAAAAAGATTTTAAAGGCGGATTGGCCATGGCAAAGGCCTCCGCACGTCCCATAACAATACAATTTGTAATAATAAGCCCAACAAACACACTCAACTGCTTGCTGACATCATACATATACGCCTTAAGAATTTGATCAGCCAAAATAACCAAAGTAGAAACCACGGAAAGTTGAATAATAATACGAATCTTGGACGGAATCATATCACGCAAAAGAGAAATAATCACATTTGAAAAAGCAACAACAAAGGTTAACGCCACGCACATGACCAACGCCGTTTTCA
Source organism: uncultured Planctomycetales bacterium (assembly GCA_964541845.1). Classification (GTDB taxonomy): domain Bacteria; phylum Omnitrophota; class Gorgyraeia; order Zapsychrales; family Zapsychraceae; genus CAZIRV01. Next base: position 4,857 of record CAZIRV010000118.1, on the reverse strand, counting down.
ACTGAACCGTCACAGCCAAAGCAGAACAAATCCCTAAAACCTGAAACGTAACAGGATTACTATCCCAAAGGGCATCTTTAACAATTTTTTTATCTTTTTTTGAAAAAAAACCGGCCATTATTATCGTTTCCTTATCTTACTAAAAAATGGTTCGTAAACATTAACCCAATGATTCACTAAAGCCGTAACCCCTTTTGAAGTCATGGTTGCCCCGCTTATGCCATCCACATAAAAATCTGCCTGATTTGCAGGAATAACATCTTTCACTTTTCCTTTGACAACAGCTACCGGCTTCAATTTGTTATTCTTAATATCCCAAATCTTCTTGCCTTTAAAATTATCCAAAAACCAGTCTTTTTCAATCTCAGCCCCTAACCCCGGCGTCTCTCCATGCTTATAAAATGTAATCCCACGTACGGTGATCGCGTCCGGATCTAAAGCAAAATAACCATAAAGTGTCGACCATAATCCTTTTCCTTCAATAGGGAAACAGTAAGCAATAGGCTGTCCATTTTCTTTATAAATGTACAGCGGATACGCGACGTCCCCCTCTTTGATATCTTCCGGCGTCTTTCCCTCTATAATATTTCCCTTTTCATCAATAACCAATTCTTCTATTTTTTCTTTATAAACGTTCAAAATGCTATCCGGCTTTGCTTTAGGATCCAGGGGTGTTTTCAAATTAACTGCCTTTAGAATATTTTTCTTACTATCCAACGCCATGTTTAACTCTTTTTTAGGCCTTAAACCTTCGGAAACAAGAGAAAGCGTAAAGCTGCAAACGACACACACAACCAAAGCAAACATAAAAGTGTAGGCGTTACTATCCTTTGACACGCGATAATCTCCTCTTAATATTTTGCTGCACAACAAAATGATCAATCAGCGGGGCAAAAACATTCATGAATAGTATAGCTAACATAACCCCTTCGGGATAAGCAGGATTAACCGTACGAATTAAAATAACCAGAACTCCGATTAAAAATCCGTAAATCCACCGCCCTGTCTCGGTCGCACTCGAAGAAACAGGATCCGTTGCCATAAAAATGGAACCAAAAGCAAACCCTCCCAAAACCAAATGCCAATATGGAGGTAAAGTGAAAAAGGCCATGCTATCCGGACCTCTGAAAGTAGAAAAAACAAAGCTCATTGTTAATACGCCTAACACACATCCGGCCACAATACGCCAACTCGCCACACGGGTAATAAGAAGAAAGGCTAACCCCAAAAGACAAGCCAAAGTCGATGTTTCTCCAATAGATCCGGGAATAAAGCCAAGAAACATATCTTTTAATGTATACCCATGTTCTACTAACGCTGAAACCGCGGACATCCCTTTAGGTGCTATCGAAATAACGGATAATGGTGTAGCCTTGGTAAAACCATCGACTGCGACCCAAACCGCACTTCCGGATATTTGTGCAGGATAAGCAAAAAACAAAAATGCCCGTGCCGTTAAAGCAGGATTCATAATATTCATTCCTGTTCCACCAAAAATTTCTTTACCAATAACTACCCCAAAAGAAATCCCTACGGCCACTTGCCATAATGGAATAGTTGGGGGGAGGATTAAGGCAAATAAAATTCCAGTCACCAAAAAACCTTCATTAATTTCATGCTTACGGGTTACCGCAAAAAGCGCCTCCCAAAAACCTCCGGCCGCGTACGTCACGATAATAATAGGCAAAACCTTCCCTGAACCCTGAATAAAACAATATGCAAGCGTTGGCGTCAATTCTTTAGCCAGGGCAATTTGGTATCCCACATTATAAATCCCCATTATCAAAGCAGGAATAACTGCAATCACCACCGCAATCATAACACGCTTTAAGTCAACCGCATCACGAACATGCGGGGCCTTTCTCGTCGTCTTTCCAGGTGTTAATAAAAAAGTATCTAAAGCTTCATAAAAAGGATAGAGCTTCTCTAAAGGCTTTCCTTTTTCAAAAAGCTTTTCTATTTTTTTAGATTGTTCGGTTAAAAAGCTCATTTAGCCTTCCTTCTCAATTAATTCCAAACCTTCACGAATAATTCTGCCAACATCTGTTTTTGATGGGCAGGCAAAAGTGCACAATGCGAAGTCTTCTTCATCACACTCAAGAATCCCTAATTCTTCGGCTTCTTCAATATTTCCTGAAATAACCGCCTTCAAAAGAAAATACGTCATAATATCTAATGGCACATACGCGTCATACACATTATTCATTACCATCGCGCGATCACTTCCATTGGTATCCGCGTCTAAAGAAAAATCACGTTCCCGTAAAAACGCGGAAAGAAATGTTTTTGTGAAGGTGTACCTGTCAGCCCCAGGCACTAACCACCCTAAAAGTTTACGTTCTCCCCCTTCAGGAATTACTGTTACCTGACTGTCATAAAACCTTAAAAAACCTTTTTCTCCACTATTTTCTCCATTCAAAACACTTCCTGAAATACAGCGCATGCCGTTTAGGTCACTGCCCTCTAAAAGAGCATATAACGGCGTACCAACATGCGTTTGCGCATAAACACGAGTCTTAGCTCCTTCCCCTGTAATAGCCACCACACGCTCTGTTGAGTATTCCCCTTTAAAAAATAATTTTGCTATTCTTAATACATCTTGGGCTTCGACATACCAAATATGCTCCCCTTTGTTAATCGGATCAACACAATAAATATGCGTGCTTACATTTCCTGCCGGATGCGGCCCTGAAAACTGATGAATTTCCACATTCTGCGTATTTGTTAAGGCTTTGGATTTAGCGCCCTGATCTGTACAAAGGTAAACCGCCCCTTCTGTTAAATTTTTAATAACATTCACCCCTATCTGAAAATCTTCTTCTCTATTATTAAGAATAAAATCAACATCCGCAGCCAGCGGTTCAGAATTCATAGCATGAATAAATATGGATTTTGGGGCATCCGCAGGATTTGCAATTTTAGAAAATGGGCGCTGACGAATAACAGGCCAGAGCCCGCCATCCATAAGCATTTTAGTAGCCGATTGTTTTGAGAAATTCTTTATTTCATTTTTAGTGAATTTTTGAAAAGATTCGGTTTCTTGTTTTCCATCTGTTTCAATAATAATGGAAAGGAGAGCTCGTTTTGCTCCGCGATTAATGGCAACCACCTTACCACTTGCCGGTGAAACTACTTTTAATCCCTCTACGGCCTTATCTGTTAAAATGGGACTGCCCACCTTAACATTATCCCCCGCCTTAACCGCCAGGCGCGGTTTGAGCCCTTTAAAATCTGCCGGCTGAACAGCCAACATTTTTGACAAAGGAATATCAATAATTTTCTTTTCTGCCGGGCCTTTAAGTTTTATGTTTTTTCCCTTATGGATTTGGAATAGAGACATGGAATTTCAATTAGAGGAACAGTCGAGCCTGAACCTTTAAAAAATAATTTTTATTTTTTTGAAGTGCGAATAATACCACTTCATTATGCAAAAAGCAAATAGAATTTCAACATCATTCGAAATTTTTTAAAATCGTGTCTACATCCACATATTTCTTGACCAATCGCGCCGCTTCCAAAATTTTATCTTGATCCGTTTTTTGTATTTTACAAACTAAATTTTCAATTTTTGCGGCAACCGTATAAGTATCGTGATCGGTAATCAAAACCGGCATGCGGCTTTTTTTCAAAAGATCAATAATTTTTGAATTAGGAATTAATCCTCCCGTCAGAATAACCCCCACAATGCGAAAACTTTTTCCGTCGTTGCTAATCAGATGTGAACTCACGGCTGTTAAAATATTATCCACACGATCTCCGGAAGTTAACACCAACGTCCCCTCCTTCAGATAATGAATCATATTATGCGGCTCCATAGCCGCAACAATCGTGTTACTCACCCGTCGAAGCATTCCTTCTTTACCGCAAAGCAACTGAAGATCTAACTGATTTTTAATCTGATCAACCGTCGGAGAACTCAAAAACGGATCCTCCGGAACAACCCCAAGAAGTTTAATTCCTTTATTTGCCAATCCTTTTTCTAAAATTCTTTTAATTTTGTCATACTTCTCCGGACGAACTTTATTGATAATGACACCAATCATCTCTACCCCTCTTAAATCAAACAACGCCTTATTTAATATGATCTCATCAATACTTTTCCCAATTCCTCCACCACTAATCATGATTACTTTTGATCCTAACAACTTGGCAACATCGGCATTAGAAAAATCAATCACTGCCCCAACACCGGCATGCCCTGTTCCCTCAACAATAATCGCATTTTTATGTTTAATTAATCCCTGAAAAGACCTCTGGAGCACCCCTTTAAGTTCATCTTTGTGCGGATGCGTAATATATTTTTCCGTAAACCCTCGTCCTATGGTAATCGGACTCATTTCCCGAAATTTCTTTGCCGTACGAAAAACCTCCCCAATCAAATACGAATCCTTATCAATATGCATATCCCCCACATCCACCACTTGCTGGCCAACCGGTTTCATAAACGCCACCCGAATCCGGAGCTTTTTCAACACTTGATAAAGCCCCAAAGAAATTGTCGTCTTCCCTGCATTTTGATAAATAGAAGAAAGAAAAATATTTTTTAAAGGTTTTCGCTTCAACATTATTCCTTCCCTTCGATGGTGATTCCCTCTTCAATAACGACCCTCATCTCTGACTCCATGAGAGAATCCCCCTATCTGGACAGTTGTAAATTTTTATCTAAATCCAAAATTTTATACTTTATGAAGAATATAGTATCACAGGTTTGACGAGGGAGAAAAAATATTTTAACTTTTTGAATTACGCGCGTCTTTTTTAAATCAGGAATTATACCAATTCCACTAATTAATTCCTGATAGTAGTTTTACTTAGGATCGGCTCAAAAATAACCTCGACAACTATATATCTCAACCC
>CAZIRV010000117.1:0-7122 GCA_964541845.1 uncultured Planctomycetales bacterium | reverse complement strand
CCCTTTGTGCATTGTGTGGATCCAACAGTAACGATGGATGTTAAACAGTTGCAGGAATATCATCGGATGATTGAAGAGGTTCAGGCAGAATATAAAGGTCGGCTTGATATTAAAATTGCGTTAGAGACAGATTTTATTCCTGGTTATGAGGAAAAAACCAGAGTTGTTGTGGGAGGTTATTCTTATGATTATGTTATTGGATCCGTTCATTTTATTAAAGATTGGGGCTTTGATCACCCTGACCAGCGGAAACGTTGGGAAGAATCTGATACGGATGCTGTTTATAAAGATTACTATGAATTGCTTCGTCAATCCGCGCAAACCGGTATGTTTAATATTATGGGGCATGTGGATTTAGTAAAGAAATTTGGCCATCGCGCGAAAGCAGATATGTCTGATGAGGTTCGGAAAACCGCTGAGGTGTTTAAAGCAAATAATATTGCTATTGAAATTAATACATCCGGATTACGTAAACCGGTCAAAGAAATTTACCCTTCCCTTTGGAATCTGGAAATTTACCGTGCCACCGGAGTCCCTCTGACTTTTGGAGCGGACGCGCATAAGCCTGAGGATGTGGGAAAGGATTTCGATAAAGCCCTTGAGTTAGCAAAAGCCGCTGGCTATAGAGAATATGTAATATTCAAACAAAGAAAAATTGATCGCGTCATAAAGTTGGAGGACTGAATATGCCTGCGTTAAAAAAAGTCAATCCAAAGGATCATTGGGAAGAAAATATTGGAGGTTTTGACGGTGGAGATCCTTATTTTTGTCCAACGATGCAAGGACTTATGCTGGGCAGACAAACACTACCGTTTGCAATTGAATATTTTTTAGCATCTAATTCCAGAGACTGCCAATAATTATTTTGTTCAATTTTAGATTTTTTTTGTAAAAATGATTGTATAGGGGCGGCGATATCTTTCATAAATTGAGCATAGTCTTTGGCCGATGGAAATTCAAAATTAACAGTAATCGGCACCGTTTTGATGTTGGTGAACCCTGCCTGACGCATTAAATTTTCTATAACGCCTCCGGATAAGCCTGACAATGTTGGGGCTCCCTGCGCGGGAGGTGGAACTTCAAACATTTTTTTCATGCGCGTCATCGCGGTACTGAAAAACGGAATGTTTTCCGGAACATCCCAAATAGCAACCGCAAGTTTACCATCTGATTTTAAGACACGATTAATAGAAGATAACACCATCTTAATATTAGGCAAAAACATAAATCCCCATCGGCAGGTTATGGCATCAAAATGAGCCTCAGGGAAACTCAATTTTTCCGCGTCTATTTTTTCAAAAGAAATGTTGATTAATTTCAATTTATTAGCGCGCTTTTTAGCAATAGTCAGCATTTCAGAGGATTGATCGATAGCAACAACATGTCCTTCTTGCCCAACCTTTTGAGCAATACTAGCCGCAGGTTCTCCAATACCTGTTGCAATATCTAATACATTATGAGAAGGTTTTATATCCGCAAGTCTAATAAGAGATTGACTCACATTCTGTGTGGTTCTTTCAAATGTCTCCCACCATTTTTCCCAGCCATTGGCCACACTGTCCCATTGTTGAGATTGACCTGTTTTGTAATGATTTGAATCAAAATTTTTTGTATTCATTATTTTTAGCTCCTCAATTGAATTATTTTCGGATAGATTTTTAAATACCATTGTATCAATTCCATTAAATACTTATTAAAGTCTATATTTAAATATTTTTATTTTCCACCGCTTTAAGATACGCCTTCACTGTATTGAACAATCCCATTTCCAGGGCATCAGCAATCATTGCATGACCTATGGAGACTTCGGCGATATCGGGGATGGTACAGAATTTTGGAAGATTTTGGAGGTTGAGGTCGTGCCCTGCGTTTACACCTAATCCAAGTTCTGTGGCCGTTTGTGCGGCGTGTTTAAATTTTTCAAAGGTCTCTTTTTCTCTTTCTGTACTGAAAGCCATGGCGTAGGATTCTGTGTAGAGTTCAATGCGGTCAGTTCTGGCTTCCGGAACGAGTTTAATTTGTTCAATGTCAGGATCCATAAACAGGCTTACGCGCACGCCGAGGTCCCTCAGCTTTTGAACAATGGGAATGAGGCGCGTTTTGTCTTGCGCAATATTCCAGCCATGATCGGATGTGAAGGCATCAGGTGTATCCGGCACAAGCGTTGCCTGCGTCGGCTTCACTTTTTGGATGATATCCATATAGTTTCCCTCAAAGGGATTGCCTTCGATGTTAAATTCAATATTTTTGTGGGAAGATAATAATTCAGATAAGGCATCAACGTCGTAGGGACGAATATGACGTTGGTCCGGTCGAGGATGAACCGTGATGCCATGGGCGCCGGCTTCAATGCTGATTTCAGCGGACTTGACCACATTTGGCATTTCAAGATTGCGTGTATTACGAAGTAAGGCAATTTTATTAATGTTAATGCTGAGTTTTGTCATATGTTTGTCCGGATTCCCTACCACTCTAAAGCCCCGCCGGTTTGGTATTCTGTGACGCGGGTTTCAAAAAAATTTTTCTCTTTCTTTAAGTCGATGACTTCACTCATCCATGGAAATGGATTAGAAGAATTAAAGTGCGGGGCCAGGTGAAGTTTTTCCAGACGACGATCCGCGATATATTGGACGTATTCTCTTAATAACTTAGCGTTGAGTCCTAATACTCCTGTTGGCAGACATTCTTCCGTATAAGCGCATTCCACTTCAACCGCTTCAAGAATGCGGTCTCTGATTTTTTCCTGGAATACAGGGGTCCAGAGATCAGGGTCTTCTGTGATAATAGTATTAATTAATTCAATCCCAAAATTCATGTGGATACTTTCATCACGCAGGATGTATTGAATTTGTTCACATGTTCCCGGAAGCCTGTTTTGTCGTCCAAAGGACAGCATAATAACAAATCCGCTGTAGAAAAATAGTCCTTCGGTGATAACGTAAAGTCCGACGAGATTTTCAATAAATTTTTGTTTTCCTTCTAAGGAGAGCGTTTCAAATCCTTCTTTAAGAACCGCGTCAGTATGCACCATGGTAAATTCATCTTTATTATGAATCTCAGGAACTTCTCGATACATATTAAAGATTTCGCTTTCTTCTAAGGAAAGGGATTGAACGATGTATTGAAAGGCGTGAATATGAATTGCTTCTTCAAAGGCTTGTCGAAGAAGATATTGACGGCATTCAGGACTATCGATGTATCTATAGACGGCTAAAACAAGATTATTTCCAACAAGGCTTTCGGCTGTGGAAAAGAACCCAAAAACTCTTTTGATAACGTGGCGCTCTTCATCGGTAAATATAACGGGATTTTTCCATTGTTCGATATCTCTTTGCATGGAAACCTCTGTCGGCATCCAGTGGTTGGCGCAACCATCAAGATAAAAATGCCATGCCCATTGGTATTTAATCGGAACGAGTTGGTTACAATCGACCGTACGGTCATTGTTCATGATTTTTTTGTTATCTGCAGTCACGCGATCTCGTGTCATGCGTAAGGATGATTTTTGAAGGGTTTCATTTGTCATATTTATCAGCTCCTTTTAAAAATTCTCCCTCTTTTTTTCAAAGGGGGGAAGCATTACTCTATTGGCAAGCATCACAATCTTCTGTTGGTTCGACACTTAGTTGGGGTGTTTCGCTTATGTTTGTTTCTCCGGTGACACGACCGAATTTATCTCGTTGCCGTTGACCAACTACATTAGCACGTTTTGTAATATCGATAGTGCTTTTTTCAATACGTGTCGCCCCCATTGAGCGGAGATAATAAGTGGTCTTTAACCCTTTTTCCCACCCAAAGAGATACATTTCGCTGACTTTTTTTCCACTTGGTTTGGCTTGATAGAGGTTTAGTGACTGGCCCATATCAATCCATTTTTGACGACGGCTTCCGGCCTCAATAAGCCATTCATATTCAATTTCAAAAGCGGTCGCGTATTTACGTCGGGTGTTTTCCGGAATGCGTGTAATTTCCTGCACGCTTCCATCAAAATATTTAAGATCGTCAAGCATTTCTTCATCCCACATATTTTGATCTTTAAGGTCTTTAACAAGAAATTCGTTAAGAACCGTAAATTCTCCGGAGAGATTACTTTTGACAAAGATATTTTTATAGAGAGGTTCAATGGAAGCGGTAACCCCAATAATATTTCCTATTGTTGCTGTTGGCGCAATGGATATGACCTGGCTATTGCGAATGCCATATTTTTCCAAGGCTTCCCGGACAGGTTTCCAGTCCATTGTGGTGGAACGGTCCATATTTAAATATCCTCCACGCTCTTTCTCTAATAACGCGATGGTATCAATAGGGAGGATTCCGCGATCCCATTTTGATCCTCTGTAGCTTGAATAAATTCCTTTTTCTTTTGCCAGAGTGATGGAAGCAAGAATCGCGTAATAAGAGATGGCTTCCATGCTTTCATCAGCAAAGTCAACGGCCTCCTGGGAGGCGTAGCACTTGTTTTGAATAAATAACGCGTCCTGAAATCCCATTAATCCGAGACCGACGGGACGATGTTTTTGATTGGCTGTTTTGGCTTCTTCAGTCGGATAAAAATTATTATCAATAACATTATCCAACATACGAATGGCGGTGTTAATGGTTTCTTTCAGAAGGTCGTGATCAATGCCGGTTGGCTTTGTATGAGCGGCTAAATTGATAGAACCTAAATTACAAACCGCGGTCTCATTTTTTGAAGTGTTAAGAAGAATTTCCGTGCAAAGGTTGGAACTGTGGACTGCGCCCACATGATCTTGCGCGGAACGGACATTAGACGGGTCTTTCCATGTGATCCAGGGATGTCCTGTTTCAAAAAGCATATTTAGCATTTTACGCCATAATGTGATGGCGGGAATCGTTTTATGTTGCTTGATTTTTCCTTCCCTGACAAAGGCTTCATATTCTGTGTAGCGTTGCTCAAATTTTTGACCATAGAGGTCATGGAGATCAGGGGTTTCGTTCGGACTGAATAAAGTCCAGTCTGCGTTTTCTTTGACACGTTTCATAAAGAGATCTGGAATCCAGCTTGCCGTATGCATGTCATGGGTACGCCTGCGGTCATCTCCGGTGTTTTTCCGTAATTCCAAAAATTCTTCAATGTCCATATGCCAAATTTCCAGATAGGCACACATGGCTCCTTGCCGTTTTCCCCCTTGATTCACCGCTAAAGCGGTATCATTAGCTACTTTGAGGAAAGGAATAATCCCCTGGCTTTTTCCGTTTGTTCCCTTAATATGGGACCCCATGGCACGGATATTAGTCCAATCATTCCCTAGTCCTCCGCTCCATTTTGAAAGCATGGCATCATCCTGAATACATTTAAAAATATGGTGAAGGTCATCACTAATAGTAGTCAGGAAGCATGACGACAATTGAGGATGCAGTGTCCCGGAATTAAATAATGTCGGTGTTGAGGAAACAAATCGAAATGTTGATAAGACATTATAAAATTCAATGGCTTTTTGGTTTTTCTTTGCGCTTTCTTTTTTAGCGAGGCCCATGGCCACACGCATCCAGAAAATTTGTGGCAGTTCAAGGCGTTTGCCTTCCCAATGGATAAAGTAGCGGTCATAGAGTGTTTGAAGTCCCATGTAACGGAGAAGAAAGTCGCGTTTGGGTTTGATATGATTACCAAGCATTTTTAAGTCGAACTGAAGCAGATCAGGACTTAGAAGCTCTAATTCTACAGCTTTATGAATATAGGAATTAAAACAGGACGCATATTCTGTTTTAATGCCTTCAAAACTTACAGGATGCCCGATGGCCTCTTGATATTCTTTTATGAGCAGAATCCTGGCAGAAACAAAGGTGTAATCAGGCTCTGTTTCCAAGAATGCTTTGGCTGCCATAATGTTGGAGGCCGATATCTCTCCTTCAGTCATTCCGTCATAATAATTTTTAATAGATTCTTGTAAAATTTTATCCGCAGACACATTCTCAAGCCCCTGGCAACAGGTGTCAATTTGAAAGTGGATTTCTTCTAAATTGATAGGATGCTTTTTTCCACAAGCTGTTTTATAGAAAAAATCTTTGGTGATATCGCAGGAAATATTTTGTGAGGATTCCTTTTGATTCTTAAGCCTGCGTACTTTGGCGTGCTCTTCTCTATAAAAGATGTAGCTTCGAGCGACATCAGGATAGCCAGCCTTCATTAAATTAGCTTCAACAATATCCTGAATTTCTTCAATGTTAATAATTTTTCCTTTCGGCCAAAGATTACGGATTTCTTTAACCACATTAGAGGAAACTTCCCTTGCTTTTTCCAGCAGAGTTTCAGTGAGTATTCCCCCATTGTTGGCGCGAAAGGACTTGGCAATAGCCACGGTTATCTTTTCCGGTTTAAAGGAAACAGATTTTCCATCACGTTTAGTTGTGGAGTAAAGATCAAACAAGGCGCGTTTGGTTGCATGTTGTTTTCGGTAATTCGCGTAAAGCTCCGCGGTTTTTTTAAAGGCATTTTCAAATAATTGTCGAATAACTTCATCCTGAATTTCTTCAACAGTAATGTGCTCTTTGTTTTGAAAACGCTCTTTTAAGACGGACAAAACACATTGAAGTATTTTGGTGACATTATGGGAGGTTTCAATGGGTAGCTCAGCCTCACGTGGAAGATGGTGGCATTCTTTAAAGGCATTTTCAATAGCTTTTTTAATACGGAGTTCATTAAAGACAACCACTTGACCATCACGTTTTTGAACTTTTATGGCTTGAACCTGTGTTGATTTATTTGGCATTGGATTGACCTCCGTTAGATGTACAGAATTTTCGATTATTGAAACTCTTGCGCAGTAAATTAAACTATCTCGGATCAAGCCCTCGAGGTATTGACCTAAGCATTTACAAACGAGGCAAGCCTCGGGGAATTAAACCCAGTTTAAAGATTGGCAGAATATTTTTTTTGGCCAATCTCGTAATTAAACAAAAAACGCAACATGTTGAAGATTTTTTCCTTAATGCACTAGATATAGTATGTAAATTAAATCGAGAGTCAAGAGTTTTTTTATAAAAAATTGTAATTGAAATGAAAAACGTGCAGGGGGAACTAAATAAGTACTCATTTAAAAAGCTTACTTAGGATTCAAGCAAAAATAACTTCCCTTTTTGCTTCTTCATCTTCAGGCCATT
>CAZIRV010000116.1:0-7163 GCA_964541845.1 uncultured Planctomycetales bacterium | reverse complement strand
ACTTAAAGAAAAAATTTTGAAAAAGTTTGTGTATGGAGAAAATGTGTCCCAAACAAATCAGTTTATTCTTTCTCAGGCTTGTGAGATCGGAATTACGGCTAAATCAGCCGTTTTTGCTCCAACACTCAAAAAAAGAGGCTATTGGGTTGAAGTTCCCAAGGGTTCGTATAACCCCATCGAACAAAAAGCAGTTATTCTTAAAAATGCTGAAAAAAAGCATTTAAAAGCTGCTAAACATTTTTTCGGTTTTATTTTTTCAGAAAAAGCCCGTAAAATTTTTCAACGTTACGGTTATAAAATTCCCTGATGAATAAATTGAAAGGACAAATCAAAGGAATTACCTCTTCAGATACCATGTCTTTAGTGTCAATTGATGTGAAAGGAGATATCTTTACTTCTGTGATTCTTGAAGGAAAAAAAATACAGTTAAATTATCATGTCGATGATGATGTTTATATAGTCTTCAAAGAAATTGAGGTAGGAATTGCCAAATATTTATCAGGGCAAATCAGCTTTCGCAACCGTTTTAAAGCCAAAATTGTTGCTATTGAGCAAGGAACAATTTTAAGTAAAATTACCCTGAATTATAAAGACAAAGTTATTGAATCAATCATTTCAACCCAATCTACTCAAAGTATGAAGCTACATCCCGGAGATATTATTGAATGGTTGGTAAAATCTAATGAAGTTTCGTTAGGGTCTGGATATTAAAAATGAATTTTGATCCATCCCCGTTACTACTAACTTTTAAATTGGCTTTTGTTACAACAGGGGTTCTTATCTTTACAGGAATTCCACTTGCCCATTGGCTGGCCTTTACTAAGCATAAATGGAAGTTTCTCATTGAACCTTTTGTGAGTATGCCCCTAATCCTGCCCCCAACAATTTTAGGGTTCTATTTTTTGGTTATCTTTAACCCCCGTTCAATTATAGGTAATTTTTTAGATAACGTATTTAATCTAAGACTTGTTTTTACATTCCCGGGCCTCGTTATCGGATCTGTAATTTTCAGTTTGCCTTTTATGGTTAATCCCATTAAATCAGCTTTTCAAAATTTTCCAAAAGTACTTTTGGAAGCTTCTTATACACTCGGCAAATCGGAAAAAGAAACACTGTTTAAAGTGATTTTACCCAATATTAAACCTTCCTTATTAACGGGTGTTATTATGACCTTTGCGCATACAATTGGAGAATTTGGAGTTGTCTTAATGATTGGGGGGAATATTCCTTCTAAAACACGGGTTGCCTCCATTGCTATCTACAGTGACGTTGAGGCCTTGAATTACACAGCCGCGCACTTATATTCAGGAATACTTTTTGTGGTCTGCTTTTTTATTCTTTTTTTAGTCGGCCTGGTCAATAGAAAAGGAGATAAAATTTTCGGATGATTCGTGTTATTGCTAAAAAAAACCTGCATACAGTAAACGGGCCTGTTGATCTTAATATTGAATTTGGGGTTAAAAAGGGAGAGTTGGTTACGTTGTTCGGTGACTCGGGGGTCGGAAAAACAACCCTTTTACGAATGATTGCAGGGTTGACAACCCCGGATGAAGGTTTTATAGAGGTGGATGGCGAAGTATGGTTTGATAGTCGGAACAATGTGAATCTGCCGGCCCAAAAACGGCCAATCGGTTTTGTATTTCAGGAGCCCGGTCTTTTCCCAAATATGACCGTAGAAAAAAATCTTTTATTTGCTGCTAAAAACCCTTCCGATTTTTCCATAATCGATGAACTCTTAAAAATCACCCACTTAACGGAGTTTAAACGGCGCTATCCGGATGGATTGTCAGGGGGGCAAAAACAACGCGTTGCTTTAATTAGAGCGGTATTACGCAAACCAAAAATTTTTCTCCTGGATGAGCCTTTGTCCGCGTTAGATTATGATTTACGCATAAAATTACAGGATGAAATTTTTGATATTCATAAAAAATTTAATATTCCAACTATTTTTGTTACTCATGACTTAAGCGAAGTTTTCAAATTATCCAACCGAATATTGTGGTTGGAGAACGGTAAGATTAAAAAAGAGGGTTGCCCCCGCAAAATTTTTGGGGAACAAACCATCAGTGAAAAATTTAAATTTACCGGTATTATTCTGGATGTTATTCAAGAAGATTTTTTAAATATACTGACGGTTCAGATTGGAAATAATCTCACTAAAGTTGTTGCCACTGAAGAAGAAATCAAAGATCTAAATATAGGAGACAAGGTCCTTGTCGCGGCAAAAGCCTTCAATCCAATTATTTTGAAATACACACAACCCCCTTGCTAATTTGAAAAAAATTGATATAATTCAACCCATTATTGCGCCCGTAGCTCAACTGGATAGAGCACCTGCCTACGGAGCAGGAGGTTAGAGGTTCGAATCCTCTCGGGCGCGTTTTTTCATATGTTTATTTTAGGAATTTCAAGATTAGTCATTATATATGAATATAAAATCTTTCAAAAAAATTAAGTCTTCCAGCCAAAAACTTTTTTCTCAGAAAAATTCCGAAAAGCTTTTGGCTTATTTTCCTGTAGAAGAGTTAGACGTTTTTCATAATATGGTTAACCAGATTGGCGATGAGGTGATGGTTATTCGTAAAGATGGGCGTATTGTTTTTGTTAATGAGGCGACTGTACGGGGCCTTGGATACTCTAAAAAGACAATTTTGCAAAGATCTATTACGGAATTTTTCAAAGAAAAAATGAGTTTAAGTCAGTGGCAAAAAACTCACCTGGAAGAGCTTAAGAAAAAGAAAAAGCCGGCCTCTTACATTATTGATCGCGTGGCCCGAAATGGAAATGTTCAGACAATAGACTCAACAGCTGTTTATATGGCTTACAAGTCCCACGAATATGTTTTATGGGTGGCCAGAGATATTACTGAGCAAACTACGCTTCAAAAAAAATTGCAGGAATCTGAGGATCGTTACCGTCTTTTAAGCGAACAGGCCGCTGATGGAATTTTTGCGCTTGATTTAAAAGGGCGTATTGTCTACGTTAATAAAGTGGGAGCGACTATTGTTGATGAGCCTTCTTCAAAACGAAAGGAAGTGTTTTTTATAGACTATGTGGAGAAAAATTCGCAAGAAAAGGCATGGAAGTGTTTTCGTAGAGTGAAGAATGGAGTGTCGGTTGTTCGTTATGAATTGAATATTGTAGATAAAGAACGAAAAGTTATTCCAGTAGAATTTGCTGCCGCTCCGATTTATAAAGAAGGGAAGGTTATCCAGATTCATCTGGTTGTTCGGGATATTAGTCGAAAAAAGCAAATGGAGCATTTAGTTCATGAAGCATCCAAGATGAAGGCCCTTCAACATTTTATTGCAGGAACAACTTATGAAATTTATCATCCGCTTAAAGGGCTTTTAGATCACGCGCAAAAATTAATTGATAAATATAAAAAAAGAGATTTTGAGTATATTGGTTTTAAAGAATTTAAAGATATTATGCGAACACTGGAAACAATGCGTGACAGGATTAAATATTGTTTTGATACTACCAATAGGCTCGTAAGTATAAATAAACGTAAGGTAGGAATGAATGGAAACTTTTGTGAGGTTAACCGTGTCATTCAGGAAGTTATTAAATTGGGAGAACACCAATTTACGGCTTCTGATATTAAATTGAAGCTAAAACTTTCACCCAATCTACCTCCTGCAGCGATAGGTTCGCTTGAGCTTAATCAGGTTATTACAAATGTTTTGACTAATGCCATTCAATCCATACCGGCAGGAGGGGTAATACAGCTAAAAACAAGTTATTTGTGTGAGAAACAAACTATTTATATTGAATGTAAAGATGATGGGGTTGGTATTTCAAAAGAAAACTTATCCCGGGTTTTTGAGCCTTTTTTTACGACAAAACATCGCGGTTTAGAGAAAAATTCCGGATTAGGTTTAGCCATTGTGTATTCAATTATTAAAGCCTTTTATGGGCAGCTTGATGTTATTAGCAACCTCAGGCAAGGAACATCTGTTAAGATTCATCTTCCGATATATAAAAAATTAAAATAGACTTTTCCTTTTTATGTTTAATCAAAAATATATGCGAGAGGCCTTAAAACAGGCAAAAGAGGCTTATGTGCAAGATGAGGTTCCTGTTGGGGCCGTCATTGTTTTTGAGGATCAAATTATTGCCAAAGCCCATAATCAAGTAGAGGCATTAAAAGACCCAACAGCTCACGCGGAAATGATCGCGATTACGCAGGCGGCGAGTACTTTGTCCTGCAAATGGTTGTATGGGTGTACGATGTACGTAACGGTTGAACCCTGCAGCATGTGCGCGGGCGCCTTAGTTTTATCACGTATTCAAAAAGTTGTTTTTGGCGCAGAAGATCCAAAAACAGGAGCTTGCGGTTCGGTTTTAAATATTATCAAGAACAGCCGATTGAATCATCAGATTAATATTCAGAATGGTGTGCTTGCAGAAGAATGCGGGCAGTTAATGCATAATTTTTTTAAACAGAAGAGAAAAGTTTAACCCGGAAAATGCACTTATACCCAAGTAATACCAATTCCATTAAATAATGACCAAAATTCATTTTGCTTGTCTCGACGATTCAACGAGACACAGCAACCTTAAAATAGAGCAATTATTTAATGGATTTGGTATAATACCAATTCCATCAGATGATAAGTCTTTCATCAAATTTATCGCCAATGCTGTTCATGAAACACAGAAAGATTATTTAAGGATGTTAACGTAGCGGGTGCCCGTTTGCGCTATCAAGATAAGAAAAGGAAATAAATATTATAATCCGTAGGGGCGTATTGCATACGTCCGTTAATTTGATTAAGTGTGGGGATTAAAATGAGTCTCATTGCGGATGGCTGTAGAAAGGGATTTGAGACTTCATTTTTAAAACATTCTTTACAGCTTTAAAAAAATTTGGTATTCTAACTTTTTGTTGGCATGATCTTCGTCAAAATTTCAAGAAATTGAGGGGTTAAAAGTCTTAATATAAATGGCATAACTCCTTCTTACCAATATAATTAAATTTTGGAGAGGTGGCAGAGCGGCTGAATGCAACTGACTGCTAATCAGTTGACCTGGCAACGGGTCCTCGGGTTCGAATCCCGGCCTCTCCGCCAGTTTTATTGTATGAAATGGCCTCAAGTATGTGTTCATAAAATTTTCTCCATCAGTTTCCTTATCCTGCTGGGACTGGTTATTTATTCAAATACGTTTTATACCCCCTTTCAATTTGATGATGATGGCGCTATTGTTAATAATCCGTTGATCAGGGATATTCATAATGTTAGCGGTTCCATGGGGCGTAACGCACGCGTGGTGGGAGTCTATACCTTCGCGATTAATTATTACCTCCATAAGCTCGATGTTTTTGGTTACCATGCAGGAAATTTTTTAATCCATATTATTACGGCACTGCTTGTGTGGTGCTTTATGTGTCTTTTATTATCAGTACCCTGTCTGAAGCATAAAAAAATTATACGACACAAAACAACCGTTGGATTTCTAACCGCTTTACTTTTTTTATCCCATCCCGTTCAGACACAGGCTGTTACATATCTTGCCCAGCGGTTTGCCTCATTAGCTACGTTATTTTATGTGCTTTCTCTATGTTTTTACATAAAAGGACGGTTGGTTTTTTCCAAAAAATTATTAGCAGTTTTTTGCTTTTTGTTATCGGCTATAGCAGCGATAGCGGGAATGTATACGAAGGGTATTGTTATGACATTGCCATTGGTGATCATTTTAATGGAAGTGATGTTTTTGAGTAAGGGAGAGGAGGGGAAGATAAAGCTTCCAAAATTTTGGGGAATATATGTAATTTTTATTTTATCATTGATGTTGATTGTTCCCCGCATATTTTCTTTTGGTGTTTTCTCATTTCATTCTTCTATGCCTTCGGAGTCTCATTTAAATGATATTATTACATCTAATAAGTATTTTTTAACACAGTTCAGGGTTGCTACTGTGTTCATTAGACTTTTATTTTTTCCTTTTGGTCAAAATTTAGACTATGACTTTCCATTATCCCAAAGTCTTTTTGAATTCTCGACATTAGGGGCTGTCCTGTTTATCATGAGTGTGATTTTTCTGGCTATAAAAATAAGATCCAAATACCCGCTCATTTCTTTTGGGATATTTTGGTTTTTTCTGACATTTTCCGTACAATTTATCCCTAGAGCCAACATTATCGCGGAACACAAACTTTATTTATTATCTATAGGGTTTTGTATTGCCTTATGTGTTGGAATATATGAAATAGCTAAAAATATAAAAGAGTTTAAGGTTGTTGTCAGTGTGATAATTATTATTTTTTCTTTTTTAACTTTTCAGCGTAATAAAGTATGGAAAGACGAGATTACGTTATGGCAGGACGTTGTTAAAGGTTCTCCTAATAAGCCAAGAGGGCTTTTAAACCTTGGCAAAGCGTATGCGGATTATGGACAGCCCCAGTTGGCATTAAAGTATTATGACGAGGTTATTAAAGTCGATCCCAGGGATTTCAAAGCCTACAATAATAAAGGAAATGTTTACTATCGCGCGAAACAATTTTCGTTAGCATTGAAAAATTATAATGAGGCGTTAGCTATTAATAAAGAATACCTTCAAGGGTATATCAATCGTGCGGTTTTATATACGGCGTTAAAAAAATACGCGTTAGCTTTAATAGATTATAAAAAAGCATTTAAGATTAGGCCAGCATATAATTTATTGCATTTTAATTGGGCGAATACTTACGCTCGAATGAAGGAATATGATTTGGCCATTGAGCACTATACGCGTGCTATTCGGCAAAAAATGGAATATTCCGAGGTATTTCGTAATCGTGGCAACGCATATAAGTTAAAGGGAAAGTATGACCTCGCGATTGCTGATTACGATAAAGCTATCGAAATGGAACCGCGGGTTGGCATTGCCTATTTTCATCGTTCTTTGGCTTATCAGGCCAAAGGAAATATTGATCAAGCTATTAAAGATGCCTTGTATTCCAAGACGCAAGGTTATTCTCTCGATGATCGATATCTAAAAATTCTTCAAAGTCAAAATAAATAATTTAAATAAGTCTTATTTCAAAGTATTTATTGACATTTAGAAGTAATTACGTAAGATATGTTTTCATCGTAGGGGCGGGCCTTGCGTCCGCCCGATATTAGAATATTTTTTAAAAAGGATATTTCATTCCATAGACGGGCGGACGCAAGGCCCGC
>CAZIRV010000115.1:0-7200 GCA_964541845.1 uncultured Planctomycetales bacterium | reverse complement strand
GTACAGGAATTGCTCCTAATCCTGTTGCTAAAGCGCTAACCACGCCTGTTAAAGCTGTCCAGAAAATAAGCGTTGACTGTTCCATAATAAAAACTATCATAGCATAGTGATTGTGCTAGTTACAAAAAATAATTTTCTGTTTTAATGTACAGGAATTTTAAAATGGGTTCAAAATATTAAACCTCTACAGTAAAAAGTAGGGGCCCAATATTTTGGGCCCTTAATTTATGGAATTGGAATTTAAATATATCTATGGTCCTGTTTATTCTTGGCGTCTTGGGATGTCTGTGGGGATTGATCCGTTATCAACAAAGAGTAAAATGTGTAATTTTGACTGTATTTATTGTCAGTTAGGGCGCACGGTTCAGTTTGAGAATAGACGTCAGGAATTTGTTTCTGTTGAAGAAGTCATGACGGAAGTCAGGAATTTTCCAGTGGAAAAAATTGATTATTATACTTTTTCCGGACGAGGAGAACCAACGTTGGCTAACAATCTTGGCAGTATGATTACGGCGATTAAGAAAGAGACTAAAGGTAAAGTAGCCGTTATTACAGACGCGGCTTTAATTGACAGAGAAGATGTTCGCATGGATTTGACCTTAGCAGATTTTGTTTTAGCAAAGTTAGATGCCTGCGATCAGGAGTCCTTACAAAAAATAGATGTTCCGGCTCCGGGGATACAGTTTGAAAGCATTGTCAATGGAATGAAATTATTTAAAAAAAAGTTTCAGGGAAAGTTTGCTTTGCAGGTCATGTTTATTAAGGAAAATAAAGAATATGCTGAGTCTATTGCCCGTATCGCGCGTGATATTGGGGCCGATGAAATTCAGCTCAATACTCCGTTAAGGCCCAGCGCTGTCCAGCCTCTTTCAGAAGAAGAAATGCTGAAGATTAAAGAGTATTTTCAAGAGCTTCAGGCCGCTACAGTTTATGAAAATGAGCGTAAAAGTATCCCTCCTCTTAATGACCATGACACCATCCGTCGGCATGGTAATTTTAAAAAGACAGTTTAAGGGCGGCTTAAGATAGCACAACATATTGTTAAAAAATTATATTGACATACAATATATTGGCAGTATGATCATTTTTAGGTGAAATAAACTACCTTGGAGCAAGCCTCGGGGAATTAAACCCGATTAAGAGATTGGCAGAACAATTTGTTTGGCCAATCTCTTAATTAAAAAATTAAATGCTCAACACGAAAACATATATTTTTTTCAAAACTAAATAAGTTTTAACCCCACGGAGGTTGAATGATGAACCAGGAAAATGTTTTAACCCAAATTGTTAAACGTAATGGTGTTGTTGAAGATTTTGATCCTCAGAAAATTACACATGCGATCCAGAAGGCCGGTGAGGCAACAGGAGAATTTTCTCGCATAACAGTCCAGAAGCTGACCATAAGAGTTCTCAACCTTATTCAACAATTATTTCATGAGCAAAGTCCTTCTGTTGAAGAAATTCAGGATATTGTGGAAGAGGTTTTATTATCTTCCTCTTATAAGAAAACAGCGAAGGCCTATATTATTTATCGGGATCAACATAAGAAAATTCGTGAGATAACCTCAAAAAGTCACGTAGATTTGGTGGATCAATATCTTGATCGCAGTGACTGGAAAGTGAATGAAAATAGTAATATGGCGTTTTCTCTTCAAGGGTTAAATCAGTATATTTCCGCGGAAATCAGCAAGGTTTATTGGCTTAATAAAATTTATCCGCCATCTATTCAAGAAGCTCATTCTGATGGGAGTATGCATGTTCATGATTTAGGGCTGATTAGTGTTTACTGTGTTGGTTGGGATTTGCAGGATTTACTTATGAGCGGATTTAAGGGGGTTGTAGGAAAAATGGAGTCTAATCCAGCCAGGCATTTACGCAGCGCGTTGGGTCAGGTTGTCAACTTTTTTTATACTTTACAAGGTGAGGCGTCCGGGGCCCAGGCCTTCGCGAATTTTGATACGTTATTAGCCCCATTTATTCGGCACGATGGATTGAGTTATAAGGAGGTAAAGCAGGTGCTTCAGGAGTTTGTATTTAATGTGAATGTTCCAACGAGGGTTGGTTTTCAGACTCCATTTACGAATATTACAATGGATTTGTTTGTTCCCTCGATTTACGCGGATCAGGGTATTATTATTGGAGGGGAGATACAAAAAGAAACGTATAAAGATTTTCAAACCGAGATGGATATGTTTAATAAGGCTTTCCTCGAGGTCATGCTTGAAGGAGACGCGAAAGGACGCGTTTTTACTTTTCCTATTCCAACCTATAATATTACAGAAGATTTTGATTGGGACAATCAAAATATTGAGCTGTTGTGGGAGATGACCGCAAAATACGGGATTCCTTATTTTTCTAATTTTATTAATTCTGACATGAGTCCTGATGACGCACGCAGTATGTGTTGTCGTCTACGGATAGATAACAGGGAGTTGCGTAGCCGGGGAGGCGGTTTATTTGGAGCGTCTCCTTTAACAGGATCCATTGGGGTTGTGACAATCAATATGCCACGGTTGGGATATTTATCTTGTGACGAAGGGGAATTTTTTAATCGGCTAGAACATAAGATGGTTCTGGCCAAGGAAAGTCTTGAAATCAAGCGAAAAGTTTTAGAGCAATTTAGTGAGGATAATCTGTATCCTTATATGAAGTTTTTCTTACGTAACATAAAACAGCGTTTTGGGGAATATTGGAAAAATCATTTTTCAACTGTTGGTTTAGTGGGAATGAATGAAGGTTGTCTCAATTTGTTTGGGGAGAATATTGCTTCAGAGCGCGGGCATGTTTTCGCGCAAAGGGTTTTAGATTTTATGCGTGAAAAGTTGTTGCAGTTTCAAGAAGAGACAGACAATATTTATAATCTTGAAGCAACTCCGGCGGAAGGAGTTTCTTATCGGTTGGCCAAGCTGGATAAACAAAAATATCCTCGTATTATAGTGGCGAATGAAGAATCGTGTTCTTCAACTCAGGGAGAACCTTTTTATACAAATTCCACACATCTTCCGGTTAATTTTTCTGATGATATCCTGGAGGTTCTGGACTTACAGGATGATCTTCAGTCACGCTATACCGGAGGAACCGTATTGCATGGATTCGTAGGAGAGAAAATTAATAATATTGAAGGGCTAAAATCCCTTATTCGTCTTATTTGTCAGAACTATAAAATTCCTTATTTTACTATTACGCCAACATTTAGTGTATGTCCTAATTGTGGTTATATCGCTGGAGAACATTCATTTTGTTCTAAATGTGAGTCTGAATGTGAGGTTTATTCGCGTGTGGTTGGATATTTACGACCGGTTAAACAGTGGAATAAGGGAAAGAAAGAAGAATTTAAGGAAAGGAGGACCTATAAACTTCATGAAAATAGGCGGCCTGCTGAGGTTCTCACTCATTGATTATCCTAAAAAAATAGCAGCCGTTATTTTTACTCAGGGATGTAACTTTCGATGCTCTTATTGTCATAATCCAGAGTTAGTAATCCCTCAGCAATTTAAAACGCCGCTTCCTGAAGGGAAAGTATTGGCTTTTTTAGAAAAACGTAAAAATCAATTAGAAGGAGTTGTTATTTCTGGAGGAGAGCCAACAGTCCAGAAAGATCTTTTGAGTTTTTTACAAAAGATTAGACTAATGGGATATGCCATTAAATTAGATACGAATGGAAGCCATCCGGAGGTATTGCAAGAAGCTATTGATCGAAAATTAGTTGATTGTGTTGCCATGGATATAAAGGCCCCATTAGAAAAATATTGTCTTGTTACGCAAAGCCGTGATTACGCGGAAAATATAAAAAAAAGTATAGATGTTATTATTACTTCCTCTCTTCCACACGAGTTTCGGACTACTTATGTTCAATCTCTCCTATCATCAGAGGATATTCCCAAAATGTCCGCGCTTGTTAAAGCTGATCAAAGCTATCATACCCAGCCGTTTATTTGGCGAGAGCGTCTTTTAGGAAAATAGGATCCAATTTTTCCTGTTTTCTTTTTAAGAGAAGGTGATAAAATAATTATGTGAAAGAATGTTGGCAGAATAACCAACAAAAATCTGAAGCGATTGCTATGGAGGTCGAGATAATACCAATTCCATTAAATAATTGCTCTATTTTTAAGTTGCTATTCTCGCTAAAGCATCAAGAAAAGCAAACTTTATTGAAGATCAAACAATCACACCCATCGGGAATTTTGATGGAGAAGATATACATCAGGTATTTTGTCAGGAGACTCAAGAATGAATAAGCAGGCAAAAGCTATAGGTCAGAATTTTAAAAATCACATTCTTTATAACAAAATATTTGAAGATTCTTTAAATGAACTGTATATTTTTGACGTGGAAACACTTCATTTCATTCAAGTGAACCGGGGCGCGCGAAAAAATTTGGGGTATTCCATGAAGGAATTTTATAAGCTTACGCCGTTAGATATAAAGCCGGAGTTTACGAAAAAGAGTTTTGAAAAATTGATTAAACTTTTAAAAAATAAGGAAAAAGAAAAGGTTGAATTTTGTGCTGTTCATCAAAGAAAGGATGGCTCCACATACCCTGTGGAGGTTCATCTTCAGTTTTTTACTTTAGAGAAATCCTCCGTATTTGTAGCTATAATACTTGATATCACGGAACGTAAACGCATGGAAATAATGATCAAATCTTTGACTGAGAAACACGCTCAGGAAAAGGAGCGCGAGCGGATTTCCCGTGAAATTCATGATGACCTTGGGCAGGCATTGGCTACTCTTAAAATATTTATTCAATCTTCTCAGAGGGGTTTTTATGCGAGTGAAAGTCATTCTAAGGTATTTAAAAAAACTATTCACTATTTAGACATGATTATCGAAAAGACCAGAAATATTGCTGCGTCGT
Source organism: uncultured Planctomycetales bacterium (assembly GCA_964541845.1). Taxonomy (GTDB): domain Bacteria; phylum Omnitrophota; class Gorgyraeia; order Zapsychrales; family Zapsychraceae; genus CAZIRV01. The sequence goes on along the minus strand of CAZIRV010000115.1, from coordinate 2,342 downwards.
TGAGCCCTCCGACGTTAGAGCTTTTGGGGTTGTCTTCCGCTTTGAGGGCAATGGTCAACGAATTTCGCTATATAAAAGGCTTAAGCATTCGGTTAAGGTCCGGAAAGTTAGATAATATTGTATTTGAAGGAGATAGAATCCATTTGTATCGCATTGTACAGGAGGCTTTAACCAATATTATCAAGCATGCAGAGGCTACAGAGGTAGATATTGTTTTAAAAAAATTAAAGAGTGTTTTGGCACTAAAAATTGTTGATAATGGAAAAGGATTTGAATGTCATAAAGACAAGCGGTGTTTGCAGCGAGGACTCGGTCTTTCAACCATGGAAGGGCGGGCACATTTATTAGGAGGAAGTTTTGAGTTAAAGTCTGAAAAGGGAAAAGGAACGATTATTAATGTTAATGTTCCGGTAGAAGAGGCATAAAAATGGGAAAATATAAAATTATGTTAGCGGATGACCATGAAATGTTTCGGGAAGGGTTAAAAGGTCTTCTTGAAAGAGAATCTGATTGCAAGGTGGTTGGAGAAGCTCAAGATGGCGCGGAGCTTATTCAAGAATTGCAAAAAATATCGTGTGATGTCGTTGTTTTGGATATCTCAATGCCGAATGTTGATGGGATGACTGCTATGAAAACTATTGGGGAGAGGTATCCTCATGTTAAGATTTTAGTTTTAACGATGCAGAAAGATCAAGAGTATTTTCGGCACGCGATGAGCTATGGGGCATTGGGATATTTATTAAAAGATGATGCCTTTGATCAGTTGGCCATCGCGATTAAAACAATTATGAAGGGTAAATCATTTGTTTCACGTTCTGTGTCAGCTTTGCTAACGGATCGATATATTCGTTCTTTAGAGGATGATGGAGATCCTTCATCCGATATTTTGACCAAACGTGAGAAGCAAGTACTTAAGCTTGTTGCTATGGGTTTAGCCAATAAGAATATTGCCATTAGATTAAAAATCAGTATTCGTACAGTTGAAACTCACCGCATTCATCTCACCAATAAACTCGGCATTAAGACCACCGCAGGTCTTGTTCGATTTGCTATCAGTAAAGGCCTGGTTTAGTCTTTTAGGCTTTGCAAAGCTTCACAAAGCGTATTTATACGTAAAAACACAGAAAAATCTACGTACTATATGGGATTTTTTTGTCTATTATTATGTAATATACTTAAATTAGGTCAAGTGATGCCAATTACATTAAATAATTACCAAAGTAAGGGCATTTTTCTCGACGTTTCAATATGGATATCATCATTAAAATAGGGTAATTATTTAATGTAATAGGAGAAAAAATGGAGACCAAAATTTTACTTGTTGACGATAACGTGGATTTTAGAAAAGTTGTTCGATATTATCTTGAAGGTCAGGATGTGGATTTCAGAATTTTTGAAGCAGGATCAGGAGAAAAGGCAGTATCTTTTGTAGCACAAAAAAATCCGGAAGTGGTTCTTATGGACATCAGACTCCCGGAGATGAATGGAATTGAAACAGCGGGCAGGATTAAAGAATTAGATCCTTATTGTAACATTATTATTTTAACAATGTTCGAAACGGAGGAACTTAAAAAAGTTTATCGTAAAGGCAATTTTACAGCTTTTATTAGTAAAAGTGATATTTATGAGAGATTAATGCCAATTCTTAAAAAATGTTTGAAAGAAAAATATACCAGGAGTTCCGTATGAAAACAGAGGTTTCTAATTTAGTTGATGAATTTAAAGTAAAAAAATCTGAATATAAAGTTTATTATGATTTGAAAGTATATTTGATTACAATTAAAGGTTTTTTGGGGTTTTTGATAAAGGATATTGAGAAAAAAGATTCAAGAAGGGTCATTAAAGATATTAAGAGGATGAATTTGGCTTCAGATAAAATGAAAAGTTTGTTAGATGATTTGTTGGAGTCGTCCTGGGAGCAGCATAAGTCAGAGTAAAACAGGAGAAGAGATATGAATAATCATTTAGTTCATATCCTTTTGGTTGAAGCAGAAGATTCCTGCATTGAGATAATTATTCGGGCATTCTCATTAAGGATGAAGGATGCGCGTTTAACTATTGTCCGTAGCCTCGCTGAAGCAGGTAAAAAACTTTTTGAGTATACCCCGGATTTAGTTATCGCGGATTTATTTTTACCAGACGGGAAAGGACGTACGTTTCTGCTTGAGGGTAAAGAAAATTTGCTTTTCCCGACCATTATGATAGGTGATCATGGCAATGAGCGAGAAGCTGTTGAGATTATGAAAGCGGGAGCGTTGGATTATATTGTTAAAACAGACGTGATGTTAAATGAAATACCATTTATTGCCGAGAAAGTGTTGCGTGAATGGAGGGATATTCTT
>CAZIRV010000114.1:0-7271 GCA_964541845.1 uncultured Planctomycetales bacterium | reverse complement strand
CGTCAAGGTCACTCCGCCCCCTGTTTATCTTTCAGTACATGCTAAACATTTACATCCTATTTATACCAATTCCACTAATTAATTCCTAATATTAGTTTTACTTAGGATCGGCTCAAAAATAACCTCGACAACTATATATCTCAACCCGACAACACCTATGTCATGATTGTCGAGGTTATTTTTGAACGATTCCTTATCTCGACGCTTTTACAAATAAGTAAGCCTTTTAAATGAGTACTTATTTAATGGATTTGGTATTAGCGGGGATAAATTTCGAGCAGCTTTTTATATAAACCTTCCGTATTTTTGGCCAGAATTTGAGAGGTGAAATTTTTTTCCACGCGTTCGCGCCCCCGTTTTCCCATCTGTTCGCGCAGATCTTTATTTTTTAAAAGAATCCTCAATTTCTCCGCCATAATTTCCGGACGAGACTCCGGCACGAGAAATCCGGTCTCTCCCTCAAGAACCAACTCAGGACAACCGTCAACATTGGTTGCGACGACCGGTTTGAAACAGGCCATATATTCCAGCACTACATTAGGACAGCCTTCATAATGTGTAGATAAAACACCAATATCGAAAATATTAATCATATTAGGCGTGTCCTTACTTAATCCTGTAAAAATGATATGCGATGATTTGTACTGAGCTTCAAAGGCTTTTCGACTTGAACCATCACCAATAACTAAAAAATAAATAGCCTCATTCTTTTCCGTAATCATTTTCGCTGCCTCTAAAAAAGTCTTTTGATCTTTTTGATCACTAAAACGCGCGACCATCCCGACGATCAGGGCGTTGGAAGGGATTTGAAATATTTTTTTTAAGTCTTTCGGATTATTCAAATGATCAAAACGGCGCAAGTCCAGACCGTTATAAATACGCGTAATCTTATCGGGAACGATCTTTTCTTTTTGAACAAGAAATGTCCGCATGCTTTCAGCATTGATCGTAATAGCACTGGTAAATTTGGCCAGTATCCGGTCAATAAAAATATGCTGTGGCTTTTTCCATAAATCATTATTACGGATGGAGCAAATGATATGTTTCACTCCTGCCAATTTAGCTGACAGTCGGCCGTAAGTGTCTGAGGTGAAAAGATAAGTATGGACTATATCAGGCTTTTCTTTTTTGAATAATTGAACTAACTTTTGAATGGTTGATGGATTAAAAAAACCATGATGGGCAATGGAAATGACTTCATACCTAAAATTTTTAATGTTGTCGCCTATAAAATTTTTTGTTGGATCAAGACTTACAACTGTAATAGCATATCGACTTTGATCAGCATATTTCAAATATTCCATCACCTGCTGTTGCGCACCCCCGGTACCAAGGTGGTCAATAACAATAAAAACTTTAATTTTCACGATGTTTTTTTCACAACCTTTGCAGGGACCCCGGCAACAACAGAGTTTGCAGGGACAGATTGAAGCAAGACGGATCCTGCACCAATCACACAGGTGTCACCAATGGTAATATCACCCAATATTTTGGCATCGACACATACATAAACATTATTTCCAATTTTTGGGGACTTTCCCCCAGATGTCTTGTTCCCAATAGTCACGCCATGTGTCAAGGTACAATTCTCTCCGATTTCAGCGTCTTCATTAATCACAATTCCCCCGAAATGCATGATCATTAAACCCTTTCCTATTTTTGCTTCCGGAGATATCGAAATTCCAGTCGTTATTTCAATAAACCGTTGAATAAATAAATGTAAAAATGGAATACGTCTTTTAACTAACCAATGACATAAACGATAGGCAAAAACGGCCTGAAATCCCTGAGAACCCCCTACAGCCAAAATTTTTCGGAGAACCCCTTTATACCCTGTTTTTTCATAAAATCTTTTAAAATCACGTTTGATATTTATCATCAGGAAACTCTTTCTATTTAACTTAGCTTTCATCCCTACGCAATCCTTTAACCGGATCAATATACCCGAAGGGTCGGTTTCGATATCTTTGTTTCTTTATTAATGACCCTTTAGAACTCTTTACAACTTTAGAAAAATCAAACTCTTTAAGTTCCAAAACCTTCATCTTCATTACAATTCCTGCCAGCATCCAGAAATAACCGCTGACTTCAAGAGTATTCATGCGAGAGCCAAACATATTGACCATTAATAATGCGAGAATTCCCCCACACATGCCAAGACCCGTGGCTTTAAAAAAATTATCACGCGCGTGTTTAAAAAGCCAAAAAGATTCTTTTAAAAATAAGGCAATAATAAGTAAAAAAATCAGTAATGCGGGGATGCCCATTTCAGCGGCAATAATAATGTAGCTATTATGGGCATCCCAGGCTCCCAATTGTGGATTATAATCGGATAAAACTGTTGGAAATGTGGCGTATCCAAATCCCAATATCGGCTTATCCTTAATCATTTCAAAGGCTGTTTTCCAGATTCTAACGCGTGTCGCGGAGCTGGATTCCAGAGATTTTTCCAGAGGCTCATTGATATAAGACTGTTCTTGCATCGTCATTCCCATCCGATAACGAATACCTCCTGGTAAAAACCGCGGATTCATAAACAAAAAAACAGAGCAACAAATGATTAGAAAAAATAAAAATTTACTTCTAAAAAAACTGATGCCTATCGCGCCCGCGGCAAAGGCTAAATAACCTCCGCGAGAAAATGTAACCATGACACCACGAAAAGCAATAAGCAACGGGATCAATATGAACCACATTCTGAACATGGGAAAATAAATAAGAAAAAATCCCGCGTAGAGAAACATGTAATTCACAAAAAATCCCGCCAACTGGTTGGGCTGGTCAGAAATCCCCCCGATACGAGAGGCCTCAAAGCTGGTTGAATCTCCAACATTCATATAATCAATCGAGGCCATTAATCCAACAAGGACGACAACAATCATTACAAGTTTGATTACATTCTTTAGTCCAGGCCTATCATCAAAGGCATTAAAAGCCAGAAAAAATATTAAAATCGGCGTCAGCCAGCGCTTAACTTCCGAAAAAAATTCTAAAGGATCTAAGTAAGCGCCAAAAAAAAGCGTTCCTTTAACAAAACTCAGGATAGCCAGCCCGGTATAAAGCAAAATAGGGACATTTAAGGCGTTTTTTTCAAATAGCTTCCTTCCCTTTCCAAGACTTGCCATCATTCCGGTTAGAACAAACACCATTAAAATATTTGTCAGGTTCAAGGCTTTTAAGGCCCCGCCAAAATCTCCAACAAGAGTTTTACTGAAAGGAATATAACAAACCATAACAGAAAACGCGGTGGATGGAGATTTCAGGGATTTAATAAATAAAAATAATCCGCCTAAAAAAGCTCCGCCTAATAAAACAGGTTTTGGCAAAGAGACATCTTTATATACAATAAATGTCAAAAACCCGACAAACAATACCCCAACCAAAAACCCGGCTTTATTTGTTTTTTTTAAAACTTGTGATCTTGCAGGTTTTATTAAATTTGTATTTCGTGTAGAATGTTTATCTTTATAATAATTTTTCATAAATCCACTCTATTTTTGTAACCGTTCACGGCAGATGCTAAGGGAGTCTGTCCATAATCCCCATACACTTTTCTCAAACCTTTCTCAAGCGTAACCTTTGCCTCCCATCCCAATTTTTTAATCCGACTAACATCTGATAACTTTCTTGGCGTACCATCAGGTTTGGAGGTATCCCATCTTATTTTCCCGTTGAATCCAATCACTTTTTTAACAATTTGGGCATAGTCTTTAATGTGTCGATCCTGCCCCGTTCCGATATTAATAAACTCGCCTAAATCCTTTGAGTTGTATTTTTTTATAATAAAAACGCAGGCATCGGCCAGGTCATCAGCAAAGAGAAATTCGCGATAAGGGCTTCCTGTTCCCCAAAGAGTAACGCTTTCTTTGTCTATTCCTATATTTTTAAGGATGTCTTTTATTTTAGATGATGACATGGCAGAAACATCTTCCTCCGATAGGGTCCCGTATTTTAAAAAATCATTCCTGACCCCGTCAAGATCTTCATTTTCCAACAATTTACCCAAGTGAAACTTCCGTATAAATGCCGGTAAAAAATGGGAAGTCTCAAAATTATAGTTATCATTAAATCCATACAAATTAGTCGGCATAACAGACATAAAGTTGGTTTTGTATTGCTCATTATAATGACGGCACAACTTTATCGCTGAAATCTTGGCAATCGCGTAGGCATCATTAGTCGGTTCAAGAGGGCCTGTTAACAACGACTCTTCCTTCAATGGCTGCGGAGCCTGCCTGGGATAAATACAGGTCGATCCAAGGTTGAGAAGCTTTTTTACTCCCTGTTTATAACTGGCATGGATTATGTTGGCAGCGATCATCATATTTTGATAAATAAAATCGGCTTTATAGGTGCTATTGCCCAATATTCCTCCTACCCTTGCCGCCGCAAGAAACACATATTCAGGCTGTTCCCGCGCAAGGAAATTTTCTGTTTCTTTTTGACGCGTTAAGTCAAGTTCCTTGTGTGTTTTGGTAATAATATTAGTATGCCCTGATTCGTTAAGCTTCCGGTAAATGGCCGATCCAACCATACCCCTGTGTCCCGCGATGTATATTTTTGACTGTTTATTCATAATGTTAAGTTCATCAGAATACGAGAAATTATTCTTTCTTGTATCCTTCTCCTATTCATGAAAATTCATTGTTTTATGTCCTTCTTTCTTAAGAAGCACATCCTTTTTCGTTTCGAGCAAGTCTGAAGAAACCATTTCTTTTAATAATTCTGCCATGGAATACTTTGCTTCCCATTTTAATTTTTCACGTGCTTTTTTGGGATCCCCGAGCAATAACTCCACTTCCGTCGGTCGGAAATAACGTTTGTCAACCTCTACAATCACCTCTTTAGATTCTTTATTAATTCCTTTTTCCTCAACCCCTTCCCCCTGCCATTCAATAGAGATATCTACTTCCTTAAATGCCAATTCGACAAACTCACGAACGGTTGTTGTGACCCCTGTCGCTAAAACAAAATCTTCAGGCTCATCCTGCTGTAAGATGCGCCACATCCCTTCGACATAATCTTTGGCATGGCCCCAATCCCGTTTTGAATTCAGGTTGCCTAAATAAATTTTTTTTTGTAGCCCTAATTTTATTCTGGCAACAGCCCGTGTGATTTTACGGGTCACAAACGTTTCGCCGCGTAATGGGGACTCATGATTAAACAAAATACCGTTTGTGGCGAAAATACCATAAGCTTCCCGATAATTAATTGTGATCCAATAGGCATAGAGTTTTGCTGCCGCGTAGGGACTTCTTGGATAAAAAGGGGTTGTCTCACTTTGAGGGGTTTCCTGAACCTTACCAAATAACTCGGAGGTGGATGCTTGATAAAATCGCGTTTTCTTTTCCAAATGCAAAATTCGTATCGCTTCAAGCAGTCGTAATGTTCCCAGGGCATCAGAGTTTGCTGTATATTCCGGCGATTCAAAAGAAACCTGAACATGTGACTGGGCAGCCAGATTATAGATCTCATCCGGTTGAACATCCTGAACGATTCTGATCAAGTTTGTAGAATCTGTCATATCTCCATAATGTAAAATGAAATCCACATTTTCTTCGTGTTGATCTTTATATAAGTGATCCACTCTGAGTGTATTAATCAATGAACTCCTACGCTTTATCCCGTGAACTTCATACCCTTTCAACAGTAACAATTCCGCGAGATATGCCCCATCCTGACCAGTCACACCTGTTATTAATGCTTTTTTCATTTTTTTATTCTCCTCTTTGATAATCATCCTCTAACCGTTCAATATCATCTTCCCCGAAATAATCACCAGTTTGAATTTCGATAAATACGAGGTTTATTTCGCCTATATTTTTGATCCGATGCACACACTGGCGGGGGATATCGATATATTGGCCAACGGATAATTTATGATCCACACCATTGATGGTAATCAGGGCTTCGCCTTTATGAATAAACCAATGTTCTTCACGTTTTTGATGGCGTTGCAGGCTTAGCCGCTGCCCCGGATTAACGGTAATCTCTTTCACTTTATGATCTTCACCATTTAAAAGCACCTTATACTTTCCCCACGGGCGTTCGCCCACTAAAACTAAATATTCTTTTTGATATTCATCCATACAAACTGTCCCTCCCCCAAAATTTTTTCTATAAAATTTGAATAACAACCTGATCTTCAAAAGAAAAGCAGAGTTAAAAATAGAACAATTATTTAATGGAATTGGTGTAATTAACGACTTACCACCACAATTTCCTTCATCGCATTGATCACATAATCAATGCTATCCTTTGTTAAAGTCGGATGTACCTGGAGCATAATTGCTTTCTCTCCCAGTTTACGCGCGTTCGGCAATCGTGCTTGAGGAGCATACCCTAATTTTTTTCGCTGCTTTCGAAACGCCTTTTCCCGATAAAGCTCCGGACATGCCCCTGAGCCGCAAGGCACCCCCAAATCCGCGAGCCTGTGTAAAATAACATCTCTGGTTAATCTAAATTTTAACTTTTTAGGATCAACCTGTACATAATATTTATAATAGGCATGATCAATCCCGTCAGCAGGACGTGAGACTACCAGACCCTCAATTTTTTCAAAAATATCATCAAACATACCGGCGTTACGCTGACGTCGAATCACCATATCATCCAGGCGTTTTAAAAAAATTCGCCCAATCGTTGCCTGGACTTCATTCATCCGATAGTTGGTTCCAAAACTGTTGACCATCCACTTAAACCCCGTGCCGCTCTTATTATTAAAAACAACATCAAAATCCCGGCCATGATCCTTCAAACTCCAGGCTTTCTTCCAAATTCGGGTATTGTTGATGGCTAAAAGACCTCCTTCTCCACCGGTTGTAAAAATTTTATCCTGGCAAAATGAAAATGAGGCAAACTGCCCGAACGTGCCAACCTGTTTTCCTTTATATTTGGCCCCATGCGCTTGAGCACAATCTTCAATAAGAAATAACTTTTTAGATCTGCAAAGTTTAACAATTGGATCCATATCGCATGGACAACCGGATAAATGAACGGCAATCACACCCTTTGTTTTCTTTGTTAAAACCGCTTTAATCGTCTCTGCAGTGATATTACCGCTCTGAGGATCCACATCAGCAAAGACAGGCAAAGCCCCTGTCAAGGCCACACAACTGGCCGAAGCCACAAACGAGCGGCAAGTGACAACTACTTCATCTCCATGTCCAATGCCCAGAATTTTTAAAGCCACATCCATGGTTACCGACCCATTTGTCATCGCGATCGTGTGGTTCACGCCCAGATACTTAGCGTATTCTTTTTCAAAGGCA